>JAEUUE010000073.1 GCA_016787605.1 Cyclobacteriaceae bacterium | reverse complement strand
GCCTATGTTTAGAAGAAACATATTTGGTTTTGAACGTTCGGTGATAAATGCTGTTTGCCGGTTTGAATATGTCGATTGGAATGTGGGTAATTTTAGTGAAACGGGTGACAACATTCGCGAAGATATTATATCGATAGTGCCGGGAATTAGTTGGCGGCCAACCTCCCAAACTGTAATTCGCTTAAACTACCGATACGCCTGGCAAACGGACATTTTGGGAAATCCAGCCTCAAAAACAGCCGGATTCCAGTTTGGTTTTTCCAGCTATTTTTAACACATGAGGACAAGTTGCAACCCTATTGCATGGTTTTTTCATTTATTTTTGTGCTATGAGAGTGATACGCTTTCTTTTTGCGATGCATGTTCTTGTCCTGGCGGTTTATCCGTGCAGTGATAAAGAAACATGTGTTGATGAACGCAAGGCAGGTATTGTTCTTGTCGACAATAGTAATCATACTCACTCTGGCTCAGAGCAAGACGTATGTACACCCTTTTGTATCTGTTCATGCTGTGCAGCTCACATTCAACTCAGTCATTTGTCGGATATCTCAATCATCAATTTAGCTCATAACACAAAGGTAGTTACACTTTACTTTGAAAAGCCTTTCCTTAACAATGCAAAGGCTATCTGGCAACCACCCAAACTTGCTTAGTAACACTTCTCAGACCAAGGTGACACACCTGTCACTCTGATTATCTCATTCTCACATTTTAAAGTTTGCGAAATCGTTCATCATTCCGAACGACAATGGACATTTTAGGATATATCATGGCCGTACTTATCGGGCTTGGATTAATTGGTTTAATCCGGCACATCATAATTCATCATTTCTAATTTCAAATATGTTAGACAAGATCATTCAATACTCTATAAAACATAAACTGGTGATCGGTTTGCTTACGCTGGCGTTGGCCGCGTGGGGCACGTACTCGCTCACGCAGTTGCCTATTGATGCTGTTCCTGATGTTACCAATAATCAGGTGCAGGTTATTACACTAAGTCCGTCTCTGGCTGCACAGGAAGTAGAGCGACTTATCAGCTTTCCGGTAGAGCAAACTATGGCTACCATACCGGAGATTAAAGAGATCCGGAGCATATCGCGTTTCGGCCTCTCTGTCGTTACTATCGTTTTTCATGATGATGTTGACGTGTATTGGTCGAGGCAGCAGGTGAATGAACGCCTTGCAGAAGCCAGAAACCAGATACCTGGTGGAATCGGTAGTCCGGAAATGGCTCCCATTACTACGGGTCTGGGAGAAATCTATCAGTACCTGCTTCGTCCGGAGAAAGGATACGAGAAAAAGTATGATGCTGCGGAACTGCGAACTATTCAGGACTGGATTGTTCGAAGACAATTACTCGGCACCCCTGGCGTGGCAGATGTAAGTAGTTTTGGCGGATTTCTGAAGCAATATGAAGTTGCCCTAGACCCTGATAAACTGAGAAGTTACAACCTGAGTATTTCCGATGTTTTTACGGCTCTCGAAAGGAACAATCAAAACACCGGTGGAGCGTATATCGATAAAAAGCCAAACGCCTGGTTTATCCGTAGCGAAGGGTTAATTA
>JAEUUE010000032.1 GCA_016787605.1 Cyclobacteriaceae bacterium | reverse complement strand
TCCGCTACCGTGACCCGGCAATTGTTCGGGGCGGGCAGCCTCGCTTATGCCGGAGCGTTGGAAAATGAAGCCCTCCTCCGGATGCGACTGGGAGATCTCCTGGCTTCCAAGGGACGACTGGATTCTGCCGTGCTCCTTTATGAAAAGGTGGCAGGAAAGGAGTCGCTTCCCTATGCCAATAGTCTGCTGACACTCGCCCGCTACTATCAGCTCACCGGGGACTACACCAAAGCGGAGCCCTACCTTAAGATATCACGAGATATTGTCCGGAAGATAAAAGGAGATACCAGCCCAGAGTATGCGGGTGTGCAAAACAGCCTCGCTCTCCTGTACCAGACCCTGGGAAATTACCGCGACGCAGAGGCCGCCCTGAAATCGGCGATGGTTATCTATCAGAAAACCGGTGGCTCGTTGGAGTCGGAGTATGCCACGGTAATCCAAAACCTGGCCGCCCTGTATCAGTTGGAGGGTGCGCTTGATAAAGCCGAGCCGCTCCAGAAAGAGGCGCTTGAAATTGACCGGAAGACATTGGGCGAAAATCACCCGCAATTCGCCATCACCCTCCAAAATCTGGCAACTCTCTATCAGAAGCTCGGACGTAAAGCGGAGGCCAAGGAAATCCTGGAAAAGGTCCTGGAGACGCACGCCCGTCAGCTCGGCACCCGACACCCTTCCTACATCACCACGCTGAGCAACCTGGCCGCTTTGTACCAGGATCTCGGCGACTTCCCGAAGGCAGAGAAAACATGGACACAAAGTGCCACTTTGCGCAAGGAGGTGCTGGGTGAGGACCACCCTGATTACGCCCGGTCACTGTATGGCCTGGCCGGAGTGTACCACGCACAGGGGCAGTGGGCAAAAGCCAAAACCTACTACGACCCGGTCGTGGAAAAATACCAGAAGCAGGTTCAGGAGTTTTTTCCGGCCCTGAGTGAAAAGGAAAAGAGCGCCTTTTACGCCAAGATTAAGCCGGTCTTTGATGCGTACCAGGATTTCGCCATGCAATACCTCGCGGCCTTTCCCGAAGAGCGCGACGCCACGTTGGGCAAACTGTACGATCTTCAGTTAGGCACCAAGGCCATCCTCCTGGTGGCCACCAACAAAGTGCGGTCCAGGATCCTGGCCAGTGGCAATCCGGGGTTGCAGGAACTTTTCCGCGACTGGCTTACCACCAAGGAACAATTGGTAAGACATTATAGCGCCTCCCAGGAGGAGCGCCTTCGCAGCGGAGTGAATCTCACTCAGCTGGAGAGTCATGCCAACGAACTGGAGAAGAAGTTATCCGAACAATCGGATGCGTTCCGGTCGCAGCGGGAGAAGGAGAAATTGAACTGGAAGGATGTGCACAACGCCCTGGCAGACGGGGAGGCGGCCGTGGAAATCCTGCGCATCCGACGAAAGTACATCAAGGATTCTGTCTATTATGTCGGACTGGTCTTGCAGAAAAGCAGCCAGGCACCCGAACTGGTGCGCTGGCCTTACGGGGCACAACTCGAAGGCAAGAAATTCAAATACCACCGGAATACCATCAAGTACCACGTGAATGACACCATTTCTTACCGCTATTACTGGGCGCCGCTCGAGAGTAAGATCAAGCCAGGAACAACCGTCTTCCTGAGCTGCGACGGGGTCTTCAACAAGGTCAACTTCAACTCTCTCTTTGAAAGCAATACCGGGCATTTTGTAATTGATGACTACCGGCTTCACCAGGTAAGCAACACGCGTGAACTGGTGGGAAGGCTATCGGTCACCAAGACACCCAAAAATTTGGCCTACCTGTTTGGGTTTGCGGATTTCAACCTCGGAGAGGCCGATGTGGTATCCCATTCCTCCAAACGCAACCTGGCCCGATCCCTGGGGTTTGAAGGAGAATCCATTCCTGTACTGCCGGCGACGGAAAAGGAAGTAGATGGCATCGCGGAAGCCCTCAGTCGGAATACCTGGACGGCGGAGAATTATAAGCGGGCACAGGCCAGCGAGGAGAATCTGAAAAAGGCCGATAACCCGAAACTCGTTCATATTGCGACTCACGGATTCTTTCTAAGCGATGTGGATCTCGACGACACGGAAAGCGAGCTCAACCAGAATCCGCTCTTCCGCTCGGGGGTCCTGCTTGCCGGGGCAGGCGTTGACCGCGAGGAATCCCGTCGTGAGGAAGATGGTGTGCTAACGGCCTACGAAGCCATGAATCTCAACCTCGACCAGACGGAATTGGTCGTGCTGTCGGCGTGCGAGACGGGACTTGGAGAAGTTCGAAATGGGGAAGGGGTCTATGGCCTTCAGCGCTCTTTCCTGGTGGCCGGCGCCAACACGGTGCTGATGAGCCTTTGGCAGGTGGACGATGTAGCCACCCAAGAGCTAATGAATGCCTTCTATCGCTTCTGGTTAAGCGGAACGGAAAAACATGAAGCTTTCCGAAAGGCTCAACTCCAAATGAAGGAAAAGTATCAAATACCCTATTTTTGGGGTGCTTTCGTCCTGATTGGAAACTGAATCCTGCCTATGCGGCCATTTTTGGGTGTCTTGATACTGAGTAGTGCCCTTGGTGTGTCCGCCCAAACGCCCACACCACCGGCGGC
>JAEUUE010000183.1 GCA_016787605.1 Cyclobacteriaceae bacterium | reverse complement strand
CATTTACGGTGTATGCGCTATCAACGGTGAAAGATTGACCGTAGAAGTCAGCTCAATCAGAACAGGAAATTCGCTATTACCTGTGTCATTAGAAGTTTATGACCTGGACGGACTCCCCGGGATTTACATTCCCGGAGCAATAACGCGTGATGCTGCCAAGCAGGCCTCGGATGATGCCTTGCAGAATGTTCAATTAATGTCACTTGATCCATCCATCGCGGCACAAGCTGCAGCGGCCGGTGTGGAAGCGGCCAAAGGACTGTTCAGTAAGAAGGCGAAGCTGATCAAGGTAACAGTGAAGGCCGGCTACCAGGTTTTCCTGGTGGACACCAACTCAACAAGCAACACCAGTTATTAATGATAGTTAATTCAATCATGAACATTTTTGTAAGAATCGTTTTATGGGGATTGCTTTTGCTAATGCTTGAAAAGGCAGATGCACAATCACGAGTTGGAGTAAGTGATGAGAAGGTCGTTGTCGTAACCTCTCATTAAGATTCGCAACGACACGGGTTCCGGAACCTCGGTACCTGTTGATGACTGTAGCTACTTATCACACAGGTGATTTTTTAACCCCTCGATAGGGAGTGCTGGAAGTTTTTTTCAACTATTAAACACCAAAGTTATGGGTTTACTGTTTGGCGCTATTGCTGCCTTTGTGACACATGCATGGCCGGTATTACTCCTGCTATTGCTCTGACAAGGCGATGGATGGATGGGGCAATTAAGTCGCCCCTCCCTTAACTATTTAAATCAATCATTAAAAAACAAAATCAAAATTCAATATGCTTTACTTTTTAAAACATGGCTGTATCGAATGGCTCATGGGAAGCATACTTGCACTATGCACCATTGAGGTCGATGCACAACCAGATAATCATGTGCAATCAATAGAGGTGACATTTAACAAAACATCCTCTCTCGTATTTCCTACAGTGATCAAGTCGGTTGACCGAGGAAGCCGGGATGTGTTGGCGCAAAAGGCTAAGGGCGTAGAAAATGTT
>JAEUUE010000062.1 GCA_016787605.1 Cyclobacteriaceae bacterium | reverse complement strand
GAGTCTCGAAGCACTTCTACGGGCTCCTGGAGTCCTTGCACCTGCAATTGATGGGGGTTATGGGTGGAGCAGCACGATACGATGCCGGCCAATACCCAGAGCAAGGGGGCCAATTTTTTCATGGGAAAGAAGTTAGAAGTCGGACGGATTGTTTTTCAGGAAGCCACAATCTTACCCACCGCTTCAATGAGCCGGTCCAGGTCTTTGGTGGTCGTGTACACGTGAGGCGTCACACGGACGGCGCTAACATTTTCCCACACGATCCCGGTGGTGTGGATGTGATAGTCGGCGAATAGCTTGGACACGATATCGCCCGGCGGTATTCCGTCGATGCTGAAGGTACCGAGGGCACAGGAGTATTCCGGCTTTAGGGAAATATGGAGCTTTACGCGAGGATTCTTTACAACGGCATTGCACCAGTAGGTTTTCAGGTAGTGAAGCCGCTCCTGTTTCCGCCGGCTGCCGATGGCGTTGTGAAAGTCGATGGCTTGGCCAATCGCCTGCTCCGGTGCAAAGGAGCGCGTTCCCAAAGCCTCGAACTTCCGGATATCGGCACTTTGTGGTTTATCAGTGGGAAAAATAGGCCAGGTACCGGCGATGCGATCTTTTTGGACATACATCATGCCTGTGCCGAATGGGGCGCATAGCCATTTGTGGAGGCTGGTGCCAAAGTAGTCACAGCCCAGGTCATTGACTTTGAAATCGAGGTGGGCAAAGGAATGGGCGGCATCGACGATACTGATGATGCCACGTTTGCGTGCCTCCGCGCACAGTTTCGCCGCCGGAAAAATCTGCCCGGTCCATGTCACCAGGTGGGTGATGTGCCAGATCCTGGTTTTGGAAGTCGTGGCATTGATATAGGCATTCACCACCACTTCATCGTTGTCGATCGGCAGATTCAGGTTGATCCAGTTGATCTTCACGCCTTCACGCAGTTCACGCTGCTTCCAGGCATGAATCATGTTGGGGTAGTCCTGCTTGGTCATCACAATCTCGTCTCCGCGCTTCATATCAATACCCCAGGTGAAGGTGCCGAGCGCTTCGGTCGTGTTGCGATTGATGGCCACCTCATCCGGTGATACGCCGGCCAGGTCGGCCAGTTTGCGCCGTACGGCTTCCCGGCCGCGGTCGAGAATCTGCCACATGTAATAGGTGGGTCCCTCATTGCTCAGGTGGTAGTAGCGGTCAACGGCGTCTTGCACCACTTTGGGCTGGGGGCTGACTCCTCCGTTGTTGAGGTTGAGAATGTTAGGAGAGACCGTATAGGCCTGCGCCATGCGCGCCCAGAGATCTTCGTCACCTGCGGCGACATCAGGGGCAAGTTCATTGAGTTCCAACAAGGCGTCTGCCAGGTCGTCGGCTTTGGCGTGTGCCGAGAGTGACGTCAGCGAAGCGGCGCCGGCCAGGGCGATCGACTTCTGGAAGAATTTGCGACGGGTAGTCATAAGCGCGGATTTTTCAGAAGGAAGGTAGGGATTTCCTCCGCGCGGCTAAAAGAAAATGGGACAGACGGTGTTTGTCTACTCTTCCATGTCCCGCAGGGCAATTTCAAGGGCGCGGGTGCTGATGAAAATCTCCCGAAGGGACAGGGCCAGGGAGTAGAGCAGGCACAGCAGGCTTAGCGCAAAGAGCGACACCGCCCAGCCACTCAGCTCCATATAGAACAGGAGCATGCAGACTACGCAAAGGAAGAAACTCAGCACGCCGCTCGCCTGCATATGACGGATGAGGTTAAGGCGCTGCCTAAGATTGCGGATTTGCTCCCGAAGTACCGGGCGGTCTTTTTCGGACTCCTGGTAGGTGGCATAAAGCTTCCGGATGAGGGTGGCCAGGGCGAGAAAACGGTTAGTGTAAGCCAGCATCATCAGGGAGATGGCCGGGAAAAGGATGGCCGGGGTGTTGATTGACATGTCCATGATCAAAGGTCATAAACCTATTTCACTTCCTGCAACTTTCGCAGCTCGGGCGCTTTCCAGGCCGTGGTGGCCACTACGAGGAGGGTCATGATGCCCCCAAACACCACCGAAGGAATAACGCCCAGTAACCGGGCGGCCACGCCGGATTCAAAGGCACCGATTTCATTCGAGGATCCGATAAAGATGTTATTGACCGCCGAAACGCGGCCCTTCATGTTTTCGGGCGTAAGGGTCTGCAGCAAGGTTCCGCGAATGATGACACTCACCGAATCGAACGCCCCGCTTACCGCCAGAACGCCCATCGACAGCCAGAAGTTGGTGGACAGCGCGAAGCCGATCATGCAAACACCAAATCCGGCCACAGCCACCAGTAGAATGACACCCATGTGTTTTCGGATTGGATGATAGGTAAGGTAAAGGGCCGTAAGTAACGCGCCGATGCCCGGCGCCGAACGCAGCACGCCAAATCCGACTTCCCCGACATGAAGTATGTCGTGGGCAAAAATGGGAAGCAACGCCACCGCACCCCCGAAAAGCACGGCAAACAGATCCAGGCTGATCGCGCTGAGTATGATCCGGCTTCGGAAGACAAACTGCAGGCCAGCTTTGATCTTCTCTACGATCCCCTGCTCGTCAGTGGACGGAGGCAGCGGTCGATCTGCGACGGAGATCACCAGGGCAAGCCCCAGGCAGGTGAGAGCCACATCGACGGCGTAGGCCGTAGTGATGCCAAAGAATCCATAAAGCAAACCGCCCAAGGGAGGCCCGCCGATGGAGGCGGTTTCCCACAGCGTGCTGTTCCAGGAGATGGCGTTTTGATACAATTCCCTCGGGACAAGTTGGGGCATGAAGGAGAATATCGCCGGGGTAATGAAGCCCCGGGCAATACCGCTGATGAAAATGACCGTGTAGATGGGAAGCACGCCGTAGTTCAGCAGAAAGCTCCCCGGGTCTGTCGTGAACAAAAGCAGCGAGACCGAGCAGAATACCAGGGTCGATACCGTCAGCAAAATGATCCGTTTACGGGAGGCCACATCGGCCACGTGTCCGGCATAAAGCGAGACCGCAATGGAGGGAATCGCCTCCGCCAGCCCGATCAGTCCCAGGGACAGTGGATCTTTGGTAATCTCGTACACCTGCCAGCCTACCACCACCGCCTGGATCTGGATGGCCAGGGTGATGCAGAAGCGGGCCATGATAAACCGCCGGAAGTCCGGGATTTTCATCGCCGCATACGGACTGCTCATGGACGGTCGAGGAGTTTCTGAATGGCGTCTATGGCCTTGGCTTGCCGCGCCGCCCGGTCGCCGGAAATTTCCACCACCGGAACTCCGGAAGCGTACACCTCGTCACGATAGAGTCCCATAAAGTGCTCGCGCTTGTCCGGATGCTCCCGCTGCGGATCGTTTTCCCAGGGCACATCGGTGTGGGTCAGGAGAAGCAAGTCATAACGGCGGCTTTGGTGGAGGCGTAGAATTTCGGGGTCGCATGAGCCATATTTCGCTTCGCTCCAGATCTTGATGACCAGCAAATTGGTGTCACAGATCAACACCCGCCGGGCATCGGACATCCATTCCTCTTCCAGGCGCACCTGCCCATGGGCTATCTTGGTCAAGTCGGCCACGTCGTAGGGGTGGTTGAGTTTGTTAAGGTAGGCGCGCGCGTACTCAGGAACCCAAACGGTTTGGAAATGGGCGGCCAAAAAGGTGGACAGGTCGGTTTTTCCGGTGCATTCCGGACCCACAACGGTTACAATTTTGGGCCCGGCAGAATTATCCTGATGAAATGCTTTCATGATGCGGGGAAGGCAAGGTACTCAGAAATTGGATGAGCAGATTCATCGCCATTTCCGTAAGCCAGGCGCAGTCCGTATCTTTCCAAGCCTATTCTATTGAAACGAAGAAAAGCCATACGGCAATTGGGGATGGGAGTCGCGGGTTCGTGGCTCATTCCCGGTTTCCTTTCTCGATGTGCCCCGGCCGATCCCGGTCCGGAAGTAAATTACTCGGGATCGGTAGCCATCATTGGGGCCGGTGCCGCGGGTCTTTATGTGGCCGATATTCTCCGTTCTAAAGGGATCAAAGTGACTGTGTATGAAGCCGGCAACCAGATTGGCGGACGCGTAAAATCCCTGCGCAATCAGCCGGCAGAGGCATACCCCAACAGCCCGTTAATGAGTTCGGACTTTCCCCTTGAACTCGGTGCCGACACCTATATCGGAACCGACTCTACGTTGGGAAAGATTGTCCAGGTATATGGTCTACGCACCACGGAGTTTCCCTCCTCGGCGAACCACTTCGTCATGGACAATACAGCGAAGTCGGCTGCCGACTGGGGCAGTGATCCTGACTTCGCGGCGGCCATGGCGTTCCGGCAGAGCTTGTCAAGCCTGGCGGGAAGCGGACAGAGCGTTCAACAGGCGGTTGTTGCGGCAGGCGTGGGCTCGCGTGCCCACAGTTTGCTGAACGGAATGATCGGCAATGCCTACGGGGCCGACAACGAGCTGGCCGGGGCAGGCGGCATCGGGGAGGAGGAGGCGCTGCGGACCGGTGATGGAAAAATTCTCGTGCTCACAGGCAATCCACTCCAGGAACTTCTGATTTCCCGCTTCATCGGCGTGCAGCCAAGCGTGAAACTCAATACACCCATTGCCTCCATTGATTACAGTGCCAATCCAATCGTACTCACGGCAGGCGACGGAGCCACCTACCAGGCCGATAAGGTCATTGTCACGGTCCCCGTGAGCGTGCTTAAGGGCGGCGGAATAAACTTCAGCCCGGCATTGCCGTCAACGCATACCGGTTCACTGGCCAAGATTGGCATGGGTGCTTCCTTCCGGGCGATTGTAGAATTCAAACGCAACTTCTGGGGCGAGACAACGGGATTCATTTTCGGGTCGGGCAATGTGCCTGAGTTCATGAGCGTCGGTCTTAGCCGAAGCACCTTCAATGCCACCCTTCAGATCACGGTCAACGGAGCAAAGGCCTTAGCCTACTCATCGCTGGGCGAATCGGCAATCAACCAGATCCTGGCCGACCTCGACGTATTGTATGGCGGGCAGGGCACGCAGTTTGTCCGGCGCAAATTTGATCCGTCGACCAGTACGGAGACGGATCCTATCTGGGTAAAGGAAGACTGGACAACCAGGGAGTATATCCTGGGCGGATATTCCTACCCCCTTCCCGGTGCCACCAATCAAGACCGGAAAAATATTGGGCAACCCATCAATGGCAAGTTGTTTTTTGCAGGAGAGGCCACCGATATCACGGGTAACGCAGGCATGATCAACGGTGCCATGGCCTCCGCCGAGCGATGCGCGGAGGAAGTGGTTAAATCAATCCTGGAGCCCGCCTAAGATCCCCCGTTCGGCCAGTTCAGCACGGAGTTGTTCCGGACTCCTGAAATGAATTCCGTCAATGCCGACGGCACGCGCACCCTCAACATTTTTAGGATTATCATCGATGAAGACGGCAGTGGCCGGATGTACGCGGTAGCGGTCCAGCAGGATCCGGTAGAATTCCGGGTGAGGCTTGAGTGTTTTTTCTTCTCCGCTCACCACGATTCCTTCGAACCACTGCAGGAAATCAAAGTTTTGACGGGCCCAGGGAAAAGTCTCGGCCGACCAGTTGGTAAGGGCGTAGAGACGATGCTTTCGCTGGTCCCGAAGGGCGCGCAGCACATCCACGGTTCCTGCAATAGGCCCCCCGATGGTTTCTTCCCAACGGCTGTACCACGCGTGGATGGCGGGAGCATGATCGGGAAATCGGCTGATCAATTCGTGGGTCGCCTCCTCAAAAGATCGGCCGCCGTCCTGCCGTTCATTCCACTCGGACGTGCAAACATTTTCCAGGAACCAGGTGATCTCTTCTTCGGTGGTGAAAATCTTTCGATAAAGGTACCGTGGATTCCAATCAATAAGGACTCCCCCCAGATCAAATATGACGACGTCCTTTTGTTTCATGGTCAGCCGTTTCCGAACGCCCATTTCAGAAAGTGAGGCATGGCCTCTGCCCAGGTTTCCTGGTCGTGGCGTCCGTCTTTGATTTCAAGGTATTGGATGTCATGGAAGGGGCGGTAGCCTTTCCGGGTAAGTTCGGTGATCAGGTCGAGTGTATCGTCGATGGAATCGATCACGCCATTCTTGTTTCGGTCACTGTCCTCGTCGAGGGTGCCGGTCTGGAACCAGAATTTCATTCCCGGTTTCAGGCGACCGCGACGAACCTGCAGATGCATGAGCCGGTCCCGATAGTCGGAGTAGAAAAAACTTCCGGAGTCCCGTTTTCGCCACCAGAAGGATCCGCTGAATACGCCCACTTTGCCGAACTGGTTGGGGTGATTCCAGGCAATGTCCATGGCTGACAATCCACCCAGGGAGTAACCCGCAATGGCCCGTTGGCTGGCCGTCGTGGCGGTGGGGTACCGGTAATCGAGGTAGGGTATCAGTTCCTTGATGAGGTACTCACTATAGGCTTTGGCGTGTTTTCCGCGCCCGTGGTAGTCATGCCTGTAAGCCACCCCATACTCCTGCATGCGATCGCCGGCTGTGATTCCGGCCACAATAATGGCCGGAATGGCATCTTCGCTGACAAGTTTCTCCACTGTTGATTTGACCCTCACCTTCTCACTATCCTGCCCGTCATTCAGCACCAGGAGGGGATAGGTTTTGCTTCTGTCCAGGTCGGGCGGGGTAAAAATTTCCACTTCCACATGGCGCTGGAGGATCTTCGTGTAGATCCCGGAGAGCTTTTCTGCCTGGTACGCATAGGCAGGGACCTGCGGATCGGTGATTGGCTGTGCCAGCGGGGATTGTTCCATGAGCGTGCTTGCAAAAATAGACGATCGCAACCTAACTTACCTCAGCGGAGCCACCTATACCCGCTTTCATGTACGAACACTATCACCGCTGGTACTCCACCAGCTTCAACCGCGAAATGGAAGTTCTGGCGTTCGGCACCCGGGGATACCCGGTGATGTTGTTTCCTACGTCCATGGGGCGATTCTACGAGAACAAGGATTTCAAACTGCTTGACAGTGTCGCTTGGTTTGTGGATGAGGGGCTGGTCAAGATCTACTGTCCCGATGGAATCGATTCACTGAGCTGGTATAATCGCAGCATCCATCCGGCCCAGCGGGTGATGAACCATATCTGGTACGACCAGTACTTGCTCACGGAGCTGGTACCGCTGATGCAGCGCGAGACCGGGGTGAACCGGATCGCAACGGCGGGCTGCAGTTTTGGTGGCTATCACGCCACCAACTTTGCCTTCCGGCACCCGGAGGTCGTCAAGTATGTGTTCAACATGGGCGCTGCGTTCGACATCAAGGGCCAGCTCGACGGGTACTACGACGACAACGTTTACTTCAATAACCCTCCCGATTTTATCCCCCACGCGCAGAATCCCTTCTTCGCCGACATGTTTGTGGTGCTGGGCACAGGCACGCATGACATGTGCTGGGATGCCAATGAGAAGATGGCGGCCATACTCCGCCACAAAGGCATACCCCATTGGCTTGATGTTCGCCAGGATGCGCCGCACGACTGGCCGGCATGGCGGCAGATGTTCCCGCACTACCTTTCCCTGATCAGGTAAATGACCGGTGGCGGTCGCCCATACATTCCTCTTCTTTTGACCGTATGGCTCTCGGTCTCGGCGCCGCTGCAGGCAAAACCCATTGATGTTGCCGAGGCGGTTACCATCGGGAACATCAAGCAATGGATTCAAATCCGGGGCGCCCAGGACACGCTTCCCGTCCTTCTCTTCCTTCATGGAGGACCTGGTAATTCCGTGATGGGCTACGCCGAAAAATTTACCCGGAAACTCCAGCGGCATTTTGTGGTGGTTCAGTGGGATCAGCGCGAGAGCGGGAAAACGGCTCGCCTGAATTCGTCTCCTGTTCCGGTGTCCGTTTCTGTCATGGAGTCGGATGCATCGGAGATGGTCGATTACCTACGAAAGCGTTTTGGCCGCGACAAGATCTTCATCGTGGGGCATTCCTGGGGTGGCTTCCTGGCGTTGCGTGTCGCAGACCTGCACCCGGAATGGCTTTCGGCGTGCGTGGCTGTTGCCCCGATGATCCAGCAATGGGAAAGCGAGCGCCAGACGTTAGCCTGGCTGCAGGAGAAAGCAACTCAGGGGAACAAGGAAGAGGCAATCCGGGAGCTGTCGCAGGTGAAGGTTCCTTTTCAAGCCCCGGACGAGCTCTATCTTCACCGCAAATGGCTCGCGATCTTTGCCGGGAAGGATCCCGTCTCAAGGGCATACGTCCTGAAGTGGAGCGAAAAGTGGTTTGCCTTGTACCGTGAAGCGTGCGGCATCAACCTGTTTGAAACGTTGCCCAAATTGCACTGCCCGGTCTATTTTTTCGTGGGGCGCGAAGACCGGCAGGCTTCGTCAACGATTACGGAAGCCTACTATCGATCGGTGATGGCTCAAAAAAAGGAATTGATTTGGTTTACAAATTCGGGCCATAGTCTTAACCTTACAGAACCGATCAAATTCCAGGATACCCTCATTGGGCTGTTGCCAAATTGAGGCCTGGAAGATCGACAGAACCTAACCCAGAAAGTCATGAAGAAAATCGGCGTATTGCACGGTATGGAGCGCTCGTTCCCGGAGGCCTTCGTGGAGCGGATCAACAAAATGGGGCTGAAAGACATCAGCGCCGAACCTGTAAAAGTGGATGTGGTGGAGCAGGGCGCACCCTGTGGTTATGATGTGATCATCGACCGCATTTCCCAGGACGTTCCCTTTTACCGCGCCTATCTCAAGAATGCAGCCAGCACCGGCACGGCGGTCATCAATAATCCCTTCTGGTGGAGCGCCGACGAGAAGTTCTTTAACAACGCGCTGGCCGTAAAACTCGGTGTGCCCGTGCCCAAGACGGTCATCCTTCCTTCCCACGAAAGACCCACCGACACGTCGGATGCCTCGTTCAGTAACCTGAAGTTCCCGTTAAGCTGGGAGCAGGTATTTGCCTACATCGGCTGGCCGGCCTATATGAAACCCCATGCCGGCGGCGGCTGGAAAAGCGTGTACAAGCTCCGCGGACCGGATGAATTCTTTGAAGCGTACCGGCAGACGGCTCAACTGGTGATGATGCTGCAGGAAGAAATAGTCTTTGAAGATTATTTCCGCTGCTATTGCCTCGGACGCAAGTACGTCCGGATCATGCAATACGAACCGCGCAATCCCCATCATCTTCGTTACGCAGTGAACAAAGGCCCTGCCTCTGAAAAGATGTTGAAGAAGGTGCATGACTACGTGCTCCTCCTGAACGAGGCGCTCGGCTATGACTTCAATACCGTGGAAATGGCTGTTCGCGACGGCATTCCCTACGCCATCGATTTCTGCAACCCTGCTCCGGATGCGGAGGTAACTTCCGTAGGGCAGGAAAACTTTGAGTGGGTGGTGGAGCATGCAGCCAAGATGGCAGTAGAGCGCGCCCGGATGCATCAGCCGGGCAAAGACAACCTGACCTGGGGCACTTACGTCTCCGACGGGGTGTCGCGATTCCTTTCCTCAGCCACCCAAGCGGCACCCGCAACCAAGGCGGCCAAAGCACCGGCGAAAAAGAAATAAGCGTCATGGAAAAGTTTACCCTTGGGGTAGAGGAGGAGTACATGGTCGTGAGCCCGATGACCCGGGAGCTTGCGTCGCATGACCAGAAGATCGTCGAGGTGGCCTCCAAAGTGCTCAACGACCAGGTGAAAGCAGAGATGCACCAGGCCGTAGTGGAAGTGGGCTCCGGCATCTGCCGCAATGCGGATGAAGCCCGGGCCGACATGGTCCGCCTCCGGCGCGGAGTTGCCGAGATTGCCTCCAGCCTGGGCTTCCGGATCGGCGCCTCCGGCACGCACCCCTTTTCACACTGGTCGCAGCAACTCATTACACCCAACCCGCGCTATGATGCCATTGTGAACGAAATGCAGGAAGCAGCACGCTCCAATCTGATCTTCGGACTGCATGTGCACGTGGGGATTTCGGACAAGAATACCGCCATCCACATCATGAACACGGCGCGCTATTTCCTTCCCCATATCTACGCGCTGTCGTGCAATTCACCTTTTTGGGAAGCCCGCAATACCGGGTTTAAATCATTTCGCACGAAAGTCTTCGACAAATTCCCCCGGACGGGAATCCCGGACGAGTTCGTCGATTGGGATGACTACAAGAACTACGTCAACCTGCTCATCAAGACGGGCTGTATCGATAATGCGAAGAAGATCTGGTGGGATGTCCGCGTCCATCCGTTCTTCGATACCATCGAATTCAGGATCTGCGACGTGCCGATGCGAGTCGACGAGTCGATTGCCATCGCCGCCCTGTTTCAGGCCGTGGTAGCGAAGCTGTACAAGCTGCGGCAGAAGAACATGAGCTTCATCATGTATCACCGGGCGCTCATCAATGAAAACAAGTGGAGAGCCTCGCGCTACGGTATCGACGGAAAGCTTATCGATTTTGGCAAGCAGGTGGAGGTAGACACCCGCGTGTTGATCCACGAGTTGCTGGAATTTGTGGACGATGTGGTGGATGAACTGGGCAGCCGCCAGGCGTTAAAGACGGTGGAAAATATTCTGTCGGAAGGCACCGGCGCCGACCGGCAATTGGCCGTATTTGAACAGACCCGCAGCCTTTCCGCCGTGGTCGACTACATTGTGGAGGAAACGTTGAAAGGGTGCTGATGCGCCTTCGTATCTTTGGTAAGAAACCAACCCGTTGAGTTCCTCCAAAACCATCCGCATTGCCATCCTCGACATGTACGAGGGCACGGCCAACGAAGGCATGCGGGGAATCCGTGAAATCATTGAAGCCTTCGCGGTCGACATCCATAAAAGCATCGCGTACGACGTCTTTGATGTACGGGGAAGCGCCGAGGTGCCGGGAACGGATTACGATGCGTACATCTCCACCGGTGGGCCGGGCAGCCCGCTGGACAGCGCCGGGTCGCTTTGGGAGCAGCGCTATTTTGCCCTGATGGAGTCCATCAAGCGCCACAACCGGGCCAAACCGGACAAGCCCAAGCACGTGTTCCTGATCTGTCACTCCTTCCAGGTCTTCTGCCGTTATTACGGGCTGGGCCACGTGTCCAAGCGCAAGAGCACCTCATTCGGCGTCATGCCCTGCCATAAGACGGACGCCGGCCAGCATGACCCCCTGTTGCGGTCTCTCGATGATCCGTTCTGGGTGGTTGATTCGCGCGACTACCAATTGACGCAACCCGACCTGGACAAAATCGAAGCCGGCGGGGGATCAGTCCTATGCATTGAGAAGCACCGGCCTCACGTAAAACTCGAGCGGGCGGTTATGGCCATCCGGTTTGACGACGCCTTTTTCGGAACGCAGTTTCATCCCGAAGCCGATGCCAGCGGCATGCGCATGTACTTGTTGCGCGACGACAAGAAGAAGCTGGTGATCGATAAATTTGGAGAAAAGAAGTACTGGGACATGCTGGAGCACCTCACGGATCCCGACAAAATCATGCTCACCCACAACACGGTTTTACCGAGATTCCTCATGCAGGCGCTTCGACATAAACTTACGGAGGTGGCCTCATGATTCCCTCGATTCGAAAGGCGTATAACCAGGCATTTTCGGAGCCGAAATATCAGAACTTTCTCCGGGACCTCAACAGCCTGTACGGGCGTGAAATAACGTTTCGCGTTGCCGAGACCCCGGTCTTTGTAGGGAAGGACTTTGAGACCCGGTTGCGCCAGGCAGGCGATGACATAATTGATTTCCTGGTTCGGCCCGATTTCAAGGCGCTGACTGAGAAGGCCATCCCTCCCAAACTGCGCGTACCCCGCGAGACCGAGCGGTCACTTTTCCTCGCCCTGGACTTTGGCGTCGTCGACATCGACGGGATGCCTGAGCCGCGACTGATCGAGATGCAGGGTTTCCCCTCGCTTTTCGGCTGGCAGGATGTGCTTTCGGCGAAATACCGCGAACATTTTGCGGTCCCAGCTGCCATGCAAAGCCACTTTGGTCTTTCGTCAACGGAGTATCGCGACCTGCTTAAGCGGGTCCTTCTCAACGAGCACGATCCCCGCGAAGTGATCCTCCTGGAGATCGAACCGATGAAGCAAAACACGGCCGTAGATTTCCTGGCGACGGAAGTGATGACGGGCATTACTGCCGTACACATCGGCGATGTCACCCGAAAGGGCAACAAGTTGTACTACCCCAGGGACGGTCAGTCGATTGAAATCAAGCGAATCTATAACCGCGTCATCTTCGACGAACTGGTGAAGCGCACCGACCTCAAGCTGGATTTCAACCTGACGGAAGACGTAGACGTGGAGTGGGCCGGCCACCCCAACTGGTTTTTCCGCATCAGCAAATACACCATGCCGATGATCAAGAGCCGGTACATCCCGGAGTGCCGGTTCCTGTCTGAGTTCCGGCAGTTCCCTCCGGATCTCGAGAACTATGTACTCAAACCCTTATTCTCTTTTTCCGGCAGCGGGGTAGTATTTCATGTGACACCGGATGACATCGAGCGGATCCCCGATTACGAGCGATCTAATTTCATGCTTCAACGCAAGGTGCAGTACCTGCCCGTAGTGCAGGCCCCGGATGGACTGGTGAAAGTGGAAATTCGATTGCTCTATTTGTGGGAGCCTAATGCAGCCCGGCCCCGACTCGTCACCAACCTGGCCCGCCTCAGCCGCGGCGAAATGATCGGGGTGAAGTACAACAAAGACAAGACGTGGGTAGGCGGATCGGTGTGCTTCTTTGAGCCATGATTTATTTACAGGGTCTTGGCTCGTTCCCAGTACTCATCCATCTCGGCGAGCGTCATTTCACCCAGCTTCTTGCCGTCTTTCGCTGACTCCGTTTCGAGATATTGAAACCGGCGGATGAATTTCTTGTTGGTGCGTTCGAGCGCTTCTTCGGGATCGATGTTGATAAAGCGGGCATAGTTGACCAGCGAGAAGAGCAGGTCGCCGAACTCTGATTGAACGCGTGCCATATCCGTGGGCGCGCCCTGGTCTGGCCGGAACTCTTTTTTGAATTCGGCCATTTCTTCCTCTACCTTCTCCCAGACCTGTTCTTTTTTCTCCCAGTCGAATCCAACGCCGCGCGCTTTGTCCTGGATGCGAATCGCCTTCACCAGGGCCGGCAGGGAAGTGGGCACCCCTTCCAGCACGCTCTTGTTGCCTGTTTTTAGTTTGATCTTCTCCCAATTGGCTTTGACGGTCGCCTCATCATTGGCGACCACGTCGCCGTACACGTGAGGGTGACGCTCTACGAGTTTGTCGCAGATGGCGTTCAGCACGTCGGCGATGTTGAATTGGTCCTTCTCTTCGGCAATCCGGGCATAGAAGACATTATGGAGCATGAGATCGCCGAGCTCTTTCTTCACCTCTTGTACGTCGTTGTCCAAAATGGCGTCGGAGAGTTCGTAGGTCTCTTCCACGGTGAGATGCCGAAGGGTCTCCCAGGTCTGCTTTTTGTCCCACGGGCAATTCTCCCGCAATTCGTTCATAACGGTAAGCAGGCGGTCAAAGGCCTTGAGCTTAGCTTCGCGGTGGGGGTCAGGGGCGGAAAGGGGTTTTTTCATAGCAGGAAACTTAACAGGCATCGCGACTGTTTTTGCTTTAACTTTGAGCCCAAGTTCCGGTTAGTCCTTCGTCATTCCAAATAGTAGCTTAGTATGATGACGTTCCTGTTTGCCCTCGGCGTTTTCGCCCTCTTTTTCGCCCTCATGTCGGTGCGGCTGTTTTTTGTCAAGAACGGCGAGTTCCGGGGCACCTGCGCCACGCAGAGCCCATTCCTGGCCAAGGAAGGGATCGTATGCGGGTATTGCGGCAAGACCATTGGGGAAGGGGAATCATGTCCCAACTCGGATAAGAAAGACGAGTTGATATCACCGCTCCCAGAAATAAAGACCAAATGAGAATTGCATCAGCCTTTGTTCTGATGCTGGTGATTCTGACCAGCTATCGGACTTCCTGCGCACAAGACAAAGCCTTTGAATGGGAGGACGAGAGTCTGAACCCCAGGCAAATTCAGTTGTTGGGTACGGAGAACAATGAGTTGGTCATTCACTACATCCAGCACAACAAGGCAACCGGCTACGAAGCAAAGGTCTATAAGTCCTACCTGGTATTCCCACGCGACGGGTTATTCAAACCGCGCAAAATTGCGCTGCCGTATTCGATGAACGTCAAGGGAATTGGGTATGCCGGAGATTTCTATTTTCTTATCGCTGCACACCGGGAGGGATTTATGGACATTCCGGACGGGAAGGTTACTATTTTCAAAGTAGATAAGGAGGGGATATCCATATCGGGAATAATGGACGTGAATATGGACGGGGAGCGCGACAGGGTTATCTTCAGCGAAGGAGGCATCAACTATACGATTTCAACAATCAAGAAGCCATCAAGGATCCGAATCCGGAGAATCAAGGAGTTCAACATCGAGGTTTTTGATTTCCCTGTGCAAAAAGAACAGCTATTGTCCTTATCCGAGTCCGTAGTAGTTCCGCAAGCGCAGTCAGAAATCAGCCCTTCAATCCCGAATCAGAAGGTATTTATCCGAAACGGGAAGATAATGATAGCCTCCAGGAGTACCGGGGCGACGGAGAAGGGAGGGATGTTAAGCCTGCATGAATTTCCGTTGACAAATCCTCCGACGATCAATACGCGAACTATGATCCCCCCCGGGACAAGAGGAAAGTTCGACTTTTTTCCATTCGGGGAATCGATGCTTTTGTATGAGATCGATGAACGTGGAGCAAAGATTGACATTATGGATATGAATACGCTGAAGGTTTTGAAATCCTTTTCAACGGACGAACCCGGCGCCCCGATGCTGAAAGGTAAGCTCTGTGAAACTGGGATATTTGGAAGAAACAATGAGGTTTTCCGAAAGGAAGAAAGTGAGAAGGAGAAGTTGTCACTGATTACAAGGTTTAGGCCATGGATTCAAGCGTGGCCGGTCAACGATTCCAATGTGAAGATTTCTTACGGCGACTACAGCTCCAAAGGTGAACGTCAGCAGTACGAGTATGTTTACCTTAACCTTTTTCTTAACCCGGTGTCGCTTGAGATAGTCGACCAGGATCCGGGGCCCACCAAGAGGCAAATTCTCTTGGATCAGTTATTCGGCGAGAGAAAACTGAAGATCGAGAATACGACGACCTTCTATTCAAAAGGGGCGGCGTTTGTTCTTGAATTTGATGATGCCAGGAATTCTATTACGATCTGGAAATAGTTAGCAGTGCGGTTCAAAACGTTAGGTCGTTGACATTAATAAAATCAATCTCCGGCATCCGCGGCACCATTGGCGGCGCCCCCGGCGACGCGCTCACTCCTGTTGATGTCGTCAAATACGCCGCGGCTTTCGGCACGTGGATCAAGGCGCGCAAGGGAAAGAAGGTGGTCATCGGCCGCGATGCCCGGATCTCCGGCGAGATGGTCAGCTCACTGGTATCGTCCACACTCCAGGGACTGGGACTGGATGTCGTAGACCTCGGCCTCTCGACCACACCCACCGTGGAGATTGCTGTGCCTCGCGAGAAAGCCGGGGGAGGAATTATTCTCACCGCCAGCCATAATCCCATTCAGTGGAATGCACTCAAGCTCCTGAATGAGAAAGGAGAATTCATTTCTTCAGCCGATGGACAGGAAGTGCTGGACCTTGCGGCGAAAGAATCGTTTTCCTTTGCCGAAGTACTCGCTCTCGGATCCTATGTCCGGCGCGACGACTATATCAGGAAACACATTGACCTGATTCTTAAACATAAACTTGTCGATGTAAAGGCAATCCGCAAGGCAAAGTTCAGCGTAGTGGTAGATGCGGTGAACTCGACCGGGGGCATTGCTGTACCGGCTTTGCTCAAGGCGCTTGGCGCTTCTAAAGTCAAAGTCCTCTACGGTGAGCCGACGGGCAAATTCCCGCACAACCCGGAGCCTTTGCCGGAGAACATTAAGGTGATCTGCCAGGAAGTGAAGAGGGGTAAATACGACCTGGGCATCGTCGTGGATCCGGATGTAGACCGGCTGGCTCTCGTGCAGGAAGACGGTAAACCGTTTGGTGAAGAGTATACGTTGGTGGCTGTGGCAGACTATGTGCTGAGCCGGAAGAAAGGCAACACCGTTTCCAACCTGTCTTCATCGCGTGCGTTGCGCGACGTAACGGAAAAGGCTGGCGGAAAATACACGGCAGCCGCAGTGGGCGAAGTCAATGTCGTAACGGCCATGAAGGAAACGAAGGCGGTTATCGGCGGCGAAGGCAACGGGGGCATTATCGTTCCCGACCTCCACTATGGCCGCGATGCCCTCATCGGCATTGCCCTGTTTCTTTCACACCTGGCCCGTACGGGCAAGAAGGCCTCTGAATTGCGCGCATCTTACCCGCCTTATTTTATTTCCAAGAACAAGATTGAACTGACCCCGGAAATCAACGTGGATCGGGTGCTGGATGCCATAAAGACCAAATACGCCGCGGAGCGCATCAATACCTCCGATGGGGTCAAGATCGATTTCGAAAAGGAAAAGGAGTGGGTCCACCTGCGCAAATCCAATACTGAGCCGATCATCCGCATCTATGCCGAGTCGCAAAGTGAAGCCAAGGCGGCAGCCCTCGCCAACCGGCTTATGGCCGATATCAAGCAGGTCACAAGTGCCTAATTCGTGTCCATTCGTGTAATTAGTGGCTAGCCAGTATTGCCACGAATTGCACGAATTATCACGAATTGAAATTAAATTTGCGCCCATGCGCGTATACCTCGACAATGCCGCCACCACCCCCCTCGATCCGGAGGTGTTTGAGGCCATGAAACCCTTCCTCCTGGAAGACTTTGGAAACCCTTCCTCCACGCACGCTCACGGCCGCAAAGTGAGGGCAGCCATTGAGTCATCACGCAAGAAAGTCGCCGAATTGCTGCAGTGCACACCCGGTGAGATTATCTTCACCTCCGGCGGCACCGAGGCCGATAATGCCCTGATCGTTTCCAGCATTCATACCTACGGGTTGAAGCACGCCATTACTTCTCCCATCGAGCACCACGCGGTGAAGCACACACTGGAGATCATGGAGAAGGAAGGACATATCCAGCTTCACCATGTTCACCTGGATGAAAAGGGTCATGTCGATTTGAACCACCTGGAGCAGTTGCTGAAGGAAAACCCCAAAGCGCTGATCTCCCTCATGCATGCCAACAACGAGATCGGCAACCTTCTCGACATCAAACGCGTGGGCGAACTCTCCAGGACCTACAACGCCTTCTTCCAGTCGGATACAGTTCAGACCATGGGGCACTACCGCCACAACATGAAGGAACTGTATGTGTGCGGGATGACGGCGGGTGCCCATAAGTTCCATGGCCCCAAAGGAGTGGGCTTCATGTACATCCAGAAGGATCACAAGATTGCCCAGTTCATTCACGGTGGAGCCCAGGAGCGCAACATGCGTGGAGGTACGGAAAACGTATACGGCATCATCGGGCTGGCCAAGGCGCTGGAGATTGCCTATCGCGACATGGATGCGCACGCCAATTACATCCGGGGGTTGAAGTCGAGGATGATTGACAAACTGCGCGACCAGTTGCCGGGGGTTTCCTTCCACGGCGACTCCGCGAACCTGGACCGCAGCCTGTATACGGTACTCAATGTGTCGGTGCCCGAATCGGAGGAAAACGACATGCTGCTGTTTAACCTGGATCTCCAGGGAATCTCGGCCTCCGGCGGCAGCGCATGCAGCAGCGGCGCTTCCACGGGATCACACGTGCTTGGCGCCTTGTATCCTCAGTCGAAACGGGGAGCGGTACGCTTTTCCTTCAGCAAGTACAACAAGCCGGAGGACATCGATTTTGCAGTGACCAAGCTGGCCGAAATCTGCCGGGTTCCGGTCTGACATGGATGTCTCATTCATCGGAGCCGGCAACCTCGCCTGGCACCTGGCGCCAGCCCTGGACAACGCCGGGTACGTGGTACGCGAAGTCTATAGCCGAAACCCGCGCCACGCCGAAGCCCTGACGGAGCGTCTTTACCAGGCCGACGTGAAAGCGTCGTTGGATTTTTCAACGAGTAAATCCCGCCTGTTCGTAATTGCGACGTCGGATGATGCCATCGAGCAGGTGGCCATGAACATCGTGCTGCCGGATAACGCGCTGCTCATCCATTGCTCCGGCGGGCAGCCGTTGAGCGTGCTGCAGTATGCGGCGGCGACCCATACGGGGGTGCTTTATCCCCTTCAGACGTTCAGCAAGGCCAAGCGGGTGGATTTCAAAACGATTCCACTCTTTGTAGAATGCTCCACGGAAGAATCGGAGCGGTTGCTTATGGCGCTCGCCCGCACGCTGAGTCACCAGGTCAGGAAGACAACGTCCGAGGAGCGCAAGGCGCTTCATGTGGCTGCTGTTTTCGCCTCCAATTTTCCCAACCACATGCTGGCCATTGCCAAAAGCATCCTGAAGGCCAATGGCCTGGAGTTCGATTTGGTCAAGCCCCTTATCCAGGAAACCATCAGCAAAGCCCTGCAGGTGGGGCCGGAACAATCACAAACAGGACCTGCGTTTCGCGGCGACCTGGAAGTGCTGGATCGGCATATGGAATTTCTCCAGGAAGACGAACAAGTGGCCGAGATCTACAGGATCATCAGCCAGCACATTGTCGATACCTACGGGGAGGAGGGTTAGGCCCTTTTTTTGTAATTTGTTTTCAGCGAGAAATTAACCGTGTTATATGAAGCATTTGGTGTTAGTTCTATTGTCCGTTGCATGGACAGCGCAAGTCCAGGCCCAGGATGAATGGAGGGAAAAGCTTGACCCCAAACCAACCGAAGTATGGAAGCCGGTGCCTGTAGTGTCGGCATCTCCGTCTTTCAGTCTGCCGCCGTCCGATGCGATCGTTCTGTTCGACGGAAAGGACCTCAGTCAATGGGTATCCGCCCGTGGCGGAGAAGCCAAATGGAAGGTGGCCGAGGGCGCGATGACCGTTCAGCGCAACACGGGAGGCATCAAGACGAAGCGGGAATTTGGGGATGTGCAGCTTCATATCGAATGGCGTACACCATCGGAGGCAACAGGTGAGGGACAGAACCGCGGCAACAGTGGCGTTTACCTGCAGGAACGTTACGAGGTGCAGGTGCTCGACAGCTATCAAAACGAAACGTATGCCAACGGCCAGGCCGGAGCCCTATACAAACAACATATCCCGATGGTCAATGCCAGTCGAAAGCCCGGCGAATGGCAGAGCTACGATATTGTTTTTACTGCACCCCGGTTCAGCGAGAAAGGAACGCTCATGGTTCCGGCGTACGTCACGGTATTTCACAACGGCGTGCTCATCCACAACCATGTTCCGGTGATGGGCCCTTCGGTCTATCAGGGCTTGCCGGTGGCCGAGGCACATGGTAAAGCCGCCATCCTCCTGCAGGATCACGGCGATGCCGTCAGTTACCGGAACATTTGGGTAAGGGAACTGTAGAGGAGCCTGAGCACAAAAAAAGGCCGGATCACTCCGGCCTTCTTTATTTATCTGCGCAGGGCTTACTTTACTCGTTAGGAACCGGTGCGAGAACCTCTCCGCGAATGCGAAGCATGATCACGCCGCCTTCCACGTTGGCCGTCACCGTAACGGATTTGTCAAAAGTTCCCACAGCCACAGCATTGAAAGTGGCTTTAACGGATCCAGTCCCGCCCGGAGGAATGGGCTCCTTCGTCCAGGAAGGTACCGTACAGCCGCAGGAGGGTTGTGCGTTGGTGATGATCATAGGCACTTTGCCTTTATTCACGAAAGTAAACTCGTGGGTCACCGGTACATTTTGCTTGATCTTGCCGAAATCGTGCACGGGGTTATCCACCGTGGCAACAGCATAATCCGCTTTGGGAGCGGCAGCGGCTTGGCCGAAGCTGACCTGGGATACCAAAACCAGCGCGGCGATGAACATGAGGCTTTTCATTTTTCCTTTGTTTAGAGGTTATAAAATTACGGGGTCTGTTCGAACGGTACAAACATCGCATCAAATGCCGCGCCAGCGTGTTAAGAAGCTCCTAAACCTTGTTAACGACTTGTTAACCCGGGTTGGCGGCGGGGAATACGCCTTACTTTTGCAGGGTGAGCCGCTCGACCTTACGATTTGTGATCATCCTGGCTGTTATCAGTATCGCCGGGATAACCGTGACCCAGATCTATTGGGTGCGGAGGGCTTTTGACATCCGGGAAAACCAGTTTTACCGCGACGTCAATACGGCGCTGAATACTGTCGCCCGGAGCCTGCATGCCATCAATAAGACGCCATTGCCTGCCACTAACCCGGTGGAACAGATATCCTCCAATTATTTTATTGTGCATGTCAACGGACCCGTAGAATCCAGCGTGCTGGAGTTTTTGCTGGTCAACGAATTCAAGAATCGCAACGTCACGGCCGGCTTTGAGTATGGCATCTACGACTGCGCAGAGAAGTGCATGGTGGGAGGGAACTACATTTCGCCGGGCAACATCCGGTCGGTGGGTCAATTCCCCGAGACGCCAAAGCTGGGAACCGATGGCTATTACTTTGCCGTACAGTTCCCCTACCTGGAGGCCAACCTCATCAGCCAAATGGGTATCTGGGGATTCTCTTCGGCCGTAACCCTGGTGGTCATCTTCTTTTTCGGGTATACCCTTTTTGTCATCCTCAAGCAGCGTCGTTTGTCGGAGATCCAGAAGGATTTCATTAACAACATGACGCATGAGTTCAAGACTCCTATTTCTACCATTGCCATTTCTGCCAAGGTGCTTCGCGAGCCCAATATCACCCAGACGCCGGATCGCCTTCTCAACTATGCGACCATCATTGAGAACGAAAATCAACGACTGCGGCAGCAGGTAGAGCGCGTACTCCAGGTAGCTGAGCTGGACCGCGAAGACATCGGACTGAAGAAGGAGAATTTGGATGTGCACGCCCTGATCGAAGACGTCGTTCGCAGCCGGTCCGTTGGGCTGGATGGGGAAATTCAACAGGACTTGAGCGCATCAACCTTCCACGTGTCAGCCGATCGCCTGCATCTCTCCAATGTGTTCTACAATTTGCTCGACAATGCGATCAAGTACTGCCAGGTCAGGCCACACGTACACATCCAGACCAGCAACCCCGACCCGCATCACCTCGAAGTGGCGGTGATCGACAATGGAATCGGCATGAAGCCCTCCGAGCAAAATAGAATCTTCGACAAGTTCTACCGCGTGCCTACCGGCAATGTGCATAACGTAAAGGGTTTTGGCCTGGGCCTTAGCTACGTGAAGGAGATCATTACCAGGCATCGGGGCCGGATTCGGGTGGAAAGCGCCCCGGGACAGGGAAGTACATTTCATGTTATCTTGCCCCTGGCCCCGTCGAAATGAGTCGCAAAGTTTTGCTGGTTGAAGACGATCCCGCACTCGGGTATGTGATCCGCGATGGTCTTGCGGCCCGCGGGTTTGACGTGACCTGGCGCACCGACGGGGTGGCCGGTCTCGAGGCATTCCTCGGCAGCCCGTTCGATGTGTGCCTCCTCGACGTCATGCTTCCCCGGAAGGATGGATTCACCCTGGCCCAGGATATCCGCAAGTCGAATGCCTCTGTCCCGATACTTTTTCTCACCGCCAAGTCGATGCTGGAAGACAAGATTTCGGGATTTAGCGCCGGGGGCGATGATTACCTCGTCAAGCCCTTCAGCATGGAAGAGCTGGTGCTTCGCATAGAGGTGTTCCTTCGGCGTACGGCATCCACGCCGTCTGACGACGTGATGTCATTGGGTGCTTACCAGTTTGATCCGCGAAACCTCACCTTGCACCATGCTGCCGGTGACAAAGTGCTCACCCAGAAGGAGGCCGATGTTCTCGGCATGCTTTGCCGCCACCGCGACCGCGTGCTGAAGCGGGAAGAGATCCTTCAGCGGGTGTGGGGTAACGATGATTATTTCGTAGGGCGCAGCCTGGATGTCTTCATTTCAAAACTGCGCAAGTACCTCAAGGATGATCCGTCGCTGGAGATTGTCAACTACCACGGCGTGGGTTTTCGCCTGGAGGAAAAACGAAGTAATCAGCTTTCCTGAGCTGACTCCTTCTGTTCCGTACGGCGGGTTCCGGCATACAATTCATACTCCAGTAAACGGCAATCCAGCTTGGCGCTGTAGAATTCTATCCGGCGACTGGCTTTCAGTCCGATTTTCTTGGCCAAGTCCAGGTTGCCGGTATAGATGTAACTCAGGTATCCCTTCGCTTTTTGTTTGAGGAAATCGCCAATCCGCTTGTAGGTTCCTTCCAGTTCAGCGATTTCGCCCATGCGCTCGCCGTATTCCGGGTTGATGCAGATGACGCCGGGAGTCTCCGGGATTTCGGTTTCTGCAAAATCGCAGACCTGGCACCGGAGCATCGACTCTACGCCGGCCGCCTTGGCGTTCACGACGGTGATGTCAATCGCGTCCTGTCGGTTGTCGGTGGCAATGGCCAGGAGTCCGGGTACCTCACGGATCTGTTCGTCCAGGCGTTGTCGTTCCCGGGCATACATCTCGTTTCGATACCCGGCGACGTGCATAAACCCGTAGTTAGAGCGGAACAAGCCGGGCCGTCGGTTCGTGGCGATCAGCAGGGCTTCGATCGCGAGTGTACCCGAGCCGCACATGGGATTGACGAAAGGGGCCTGGCGATCCCATTTTGTGGCAAGGATTACCGCGCTGGCCAGGGCCTCCAGCATGGGCGCCTTCCCGGGAATCTTGCGGTACCCATGCTTAGCCAGTGTGTGACCGGAGGAGTCGATGAAGATTTCGGCGTGGTCCTCCTTCCAAAACAGGTGAACGACGGTCTGTCCCAGGTCCGGTCCGGAGTCGGGCCGCGAACCGGTGGCGTCGCGCATGCGGTCTACGATCGCATCTTTGACCTTGACGTTGACAAACAGGTTGTTGTTCACCGTGAAGTGATCCACCGTGCTTGTTACAGAGAAGTAGCCCTTGTTGTCAATCAGCTTTTCCCACGGCACCTTGCCCACGTTCACATACACGTCTTCCGGACGGTCGGCGCGGAACTTCTTAAGGGAGTACAGCACCTGGCTGGCGCAACGCAGGTTGAGATTGAGCCGGATGCAGTCCTCCAGGGTTCCTTCCACTTCGACACCGGTCTGAAACTTGCGCTGAAGGGCGAAGCCCAGTTCGTCCACCTCTTGCGCAAGAAACGGGGCCAGCCGCTTGTTGCAGGTGATGATGATGCGGGCTCGTGTGGTAAACGGATTCACGCAGTGAATTAACGCAGAATTTCCTTCAGCACGTCTATTGAACGGATCTGGGGCATCCCTTCAATATGCCGGTAATAAAAGGAGAGCAGTTGGTCAAGGAGGTGTTTGCGCATGGAGTAGGGGATATCAGGGGGAGACTCAAACCCGGTGTCCAGCAATTGCCGGAGCGCCGCTTCTTCGTCGGGCGAGGTGCTTCCCTCCAGCACTTCACGGGTCTCATGCGCCCCAAAGCCCAGGTGCCGGCTCAACTGGATGAGAAACTGCAGGTGAAAATTTTCGATTCCTTCTAGCTGATCCAGGGAAATGAATGAGCGCATAAGGAAATCGAAAATGGATTCGGTGTTGCTTTGATCCTTCACCGCCTTGTTGAGTATCTCGTGAAGGAAAAGCGCAATGGTGGTTTTGCGGATATCCTGGTGGATGTGCTGGTAGGCGTGAAGGCACTTCGCTTCCTTGATGCGCAGGAGATTGGCGTTTTCGCGGTGGTAAACCACCAGGTCCAGCAAGGTGAGCGGCTGGTAAAGAGAAATCATGCCACGCCCCGAACGGCTCCGCACCCCGTTGACAAGATAAGCCTGCAGCCCAAACTGGTCAGTGAATATGGTGACAATAATGGAGGTGTCGCCGTATTTGACGTAGCGAAAAACGATACCGCGCGTTTTGTACAGCATGCTCTTCCTGCTGTTAGTTTTTCTTGCGGCGCTTCTTCATGCCTTCAAAGAAAGCTTTGCGGCTGCGGGCTTCGTATTTGTCCTTCTCGCCCAACATCACCTGGGCATCATCATCCCCCAGCCGGAAAGAGTACGAAGCCATGTCGCCGGTCTGGCTGCAGATGGCGTGCACTTTGGTGACGAATTCGGCCACCGCCAGGAGGTTGGGCATCGGGCCAAACGGGCGTCCTTCGAAGTCCATATCCAGTCCGGCCACAATAACCCGCTTGCCCGAATTGGCCAGGTCATTGCAGACGTCGACGATGGCGGGATCAAAGAACTGCGCCTCGTCGATACCCACCACGTCGCAATCGCCGGCCAGCAAGAGGATGTCCGTAGCAAAGTCGACCGGCGTCGACCGGATTTCGCGGGCGGCGTGAGACACGATCTTCTCCTCGTGGTAGCGCGTGTCCAGCTTGGGTTTGAAAATTTCGACTTTCTGCTTGGCGATCAGCGCCCGGGTCAGCCGCCGGATGAGTTCCTCGGTTTTCCCCGAAAACATGGATCCGCAGATCACCTCGATCCAGCCGGATCGGCCATCACGCTCGCGGGTTTCTAGTCGGGGTTCGAGAAACATGGTGTCCAAGTTACGGCAATTGTCGTCATCCAGATTCAGGGCGAATCGATACATTTGTTGGTATACCTTTTTTCGCTTGAATATTCACTCCCGCCTTCCTGGCATAGGCACCTCGATCTTCTCGGTCATGTCGAAAATGGCCCTGGAAGAAGGGGCCATTAATCTCTCGCAGGGGTTCCCGGATTTCCCCGTTTCGGAAGAGCTGGTCTCCCGGATTCATGACAACCTGAAGGCGGGGCACAACCAGTACGCCCCGATGCCGGGGGTGCCTGCGTTGCGGGAGGTGATTGCGAAGACGGTGACGTCGACCTACCAAAGGCCGGTGGACCCCGACACCGAAGTGACCATCACGGCAGGAGGAACGGAGGCGTTGTTTTCGACCATTGCGGCATTGGTCGGACCGGGTGACGAAGTGATTTTGTTTGATCCCTCTTACGACTCCTATAGCCCGGCCATCCGGCTCAACGGCGGCGTCCCCGTACCCATCAGCTTGTCGGGCCCTGACTTCAAGATCGATTGGGAAGAAGTTCGATCCCACGTTCGCAGGGAAACGCGGATGATTCTCATCAACACCCCGCACAATCCCAGCGGAGCAGTCCTGTCAGCACCAGATCTCCAGGCCCTGGAGGCCATCGCCCTGGAACATGATTTAATTGTGCTCAGCGATGAAGTCTATGAGCGGATCATTTTTGACGACTTGCCCCACGAGAGCGTGTTGAAGTATCCCAAGCTCATGGACCGTGCAGTAGCCGTCTTTTCATTCGGCAAGACGTTTCACGCCACAGGTTGGAAGATTGGCTATACCGTGGCGGCGCCGGCGCTGACGCAGGAGATTCGGAAGGCACACCAGTTCATCACCTTCAGCGTCAACACCCCGATCCAGCATGCGTTGGCGGCCTACATGAAGGAACCCAGTCATTTTCTTGCGCTGGGAGAATTCTACCAGGAGAAGAGAGACTTCTTCCTCGATCAGATCAAAGGCTCGTCGTTTGAGGCGTTACCTTGTCACGGGAGTTATTTCCAATTACTTTCCTACCGGTCCATTGCCGACAAGCCGGAAATGGAAATGGCCGAATGGCTGACCCGGGTGCACAAAGTGGCGTCCATACCGGTGTCCGTTTTTTATCACAGCGGGCAGGATGACCGGCTGCTGAGGTTCTGCTTTGCCAAGAAAGAGGAAACGCTGGCGGCGGCCGGCAGAATTTTACGCGCACTCTGATCATGAACGACCTGCGCATTACCCTGATTCAAACCCCGCTTCATTGGGAAGACCCGGTGGCCAATCGCGCCATGCTGGAAGAGAAAATCTGGACCATCAAGCAGCAGACCGATGTCATCCTGTTGCCCGAGATGTTCACCACGGGGTTCACCATGAACGCATCGCCGGTTGCCGAGGCCATGAACCTGCAGACCACACGTTGGATGCGCCAGATGGCCGATCAGACCGGAGCGCTTATCCTGGGGAGCATTATTGTCCAGGAATCATCGCGGTACTTCAACCGGTTGATTTGGATGGAGCCCGGTGGCCGGATGTTTCATTATGACAAACGCCACCTTTTCCGGATGGCCGAAGAGCACCTCGTCTTTTCGGGTGGAGCAACCCGGCTGGTCGAGTCGTGGAAAGGCTGGAGAATTTGCCCCCTGGTCTGCTATGACCTGCGATTCCCGGTGTGGAGCCGAAATCACTATATCGCGGATGAAAAGAGAATGGCGTATGACCTGCTGGTTTATGTGGCTAACTGGCCGCAGCCAAGGGTTTTTGCATGGGATACCCTCCTGAAGGCCCGGGCCATTGAAAACCTGGCCTATGTCGCGGGCGTGAACCGTGTGGGTCCGGATCCCAAGGGAACCATCTACAACGGTCATTCGGCTGTGATCGAGCCACGCGGACAAGTGATTTGGTCGGGGGATGAGGAGGAAACCCTGCAAACGGTTGTCCTCGACGCGGCCAAACTCCGGGAACATCGCGATCGGTTCCCGGCGTACCTGGATGCCGACAACTTCCGGCTGGACTAGCGATTTTAATAGTCACGCGGCCCTGCCATTCTTAAGGCTAAGCCTTACTTTTGCCGCTCAATCCACGCCATGAGTACGAAGCCCATCACCCGCGCCCTTATTTCCGTTTATTACAAAGACCATCTCGAGCCCATCATTCATGCACTGGGCAAAGCGGGCGTGGAATTCGTTTCCACCGGCGGCACACAGCAGTTCATTGAAAAGCTGGGCTACCCGGTGGTTCCAGTCGAAAAACTGACCGGTTATCCCAGCATCTTCGGCGGCCGGGTCAAAACGCTTCATCCGGCCGTGTTTGGCGGAATCCTGTTCCGTCGTAACGATGCGGGCGACCAGAAACAGGCCTCGGAATTCAAGATCGGGCCCATTGACCTGGTCATCGTCGATCTTTATCCCTTTGAAGAGACGGTGGCCGGCGGCGGAAACGAGGAGGAAATCATTGAGAAGATTGATATCGGGGGGATATCGCTGATCCGGGGAGCCGCCAAGAACTTTGATGATGTTCTGATCGTGGCCTCACGCCGGCAGTATACCGAGCTGCTGGCTGTGCTGGAGTCCCAAGGCGCCCAATCCGATCTTGCCACCCGGAGGCGGTTTGCGGCACAGGCCTTTAACATCACCTCTCATTATGACACGGCCATCTTCGGCTACTTCAACAAGGAGGGGGAATTACCCGTCTACAAGTCCAGTTACGAGTCGGCTCTGCCCCTCCGGTATGGGGAAAACCCTCACCAGAAGGGGGTGTTCTACGGCAATCTCCATGAGCTCTTCGAGCAACTGAATGGCAAGGAGCTTTCTTACAATAACCTGGTGGATGTCGATGCCGCGGTGGACCTGGTGCAGGAGTTCAAGGACCAGCCAGCGTTCGTCATCATTAAGCACACCAATGCGTGTGGAGTTGCCGTCGGGGCAACCGTAGCGGAGGCCTACCAGAAGGCCCTCCAGGCTGACCCGGTGTCTGCTTTTGGCGGAGTTCTGGCCACCAACCGACCGATCGATCTGTCCGCCGCGGAGGCGATGAATAGCCTTTTCTTTGAAATCCTGGTGGCGCCCGGTTTTGATGCGGCTGCACTGGAACTTCTCCGGGCCAAGAAAAACCGGATTCTGCTTCATCAGAAACAGCCCCTGGTGCGCCGCAAGCAGGTGAAATCCTTGCTGAACGGGTTAATTGAACAGGAGGTGGATTGGAAAACGGATGAGGCCGCTGACTTGAAGGTAGTCACCCGGAAGGCCCCCACGCCGCAGGAAGTGAATGCCCTGCTTTTTGCCAGCAAGGTTTGCAAGCATACCAAGTCAAACACCATTGTTTTGGCCGTGGATGGGCAATTGCTGGCGAGCGGGGTGGGCCAAACCAGTCGTGTAGACGCCCTGAAGCAGGCTATTGAAAAGGCCAAGGCCTTCGGCTTCAGCCTGGACGGGGCGGTGATGGCCTCCGATGCCTTCTTCCCGTTTCCCGACTGCGTCGAGATCGCCCACGCCCATGGAATCCGGGCCGTCATTCAACCGGGCGGCTCCATCAAAGACAAAGACTCCATCTCCTTTTGCGACGACCACAACATGGCGATGGTGTTTACCGGCTACCGCCATTTTAAGCACTGAACCTGTATTTGACCTGATTATTTCTGTAATTTCGAGGCACTTTAACCTGATTTAAGGAGGAATTTCTGCCCATGGGCCTATTTGACTTTTTCACCAGCGACATCGCCATTGATCTTGGAACTGCCAATACATTGATCATCCATAAGGACAAAGTGGTTGTCGACGAGCCGTCCATCATTGCCTTGGACAAGCTGAATGGCAAAGTACTCGCGATCGGTCGTGAGGCCATGCAGATGCACGAGAAGACGCACGAGAATATCAAGACGATTCGTCCGCTGAAAGAAGGGGTTATTGCCGACTTCCATGCGGCGGAGATGATGATCCGGGGCATGATCAAGATGATCGACACCGGGAAGCGACTCTTTCCGCCGTCGTTGCGCATGGTGATCTGCATCCCCTCGGCCATTACGGAAGTGGAGAAGCGTGCCGTGCGCGACAGCGCAGAGCATGCCAACGCGAAAGAGGTGTACATGATCCACGAGCCCATAGCGGCCGCCATCGGCATCGGGATCGACATTGAGCAGCCGGTGGGCAACATGATCGTGGATATCGGCGGCGGAACGACGGACATCGCGGTCATCGCGTTGTCGGGCATTGTCTGCGACCAATCCATCCGCATCGCCGGCGACACATTCAACCGGGATATCCTTGACTACATGCGTCGTCAGCACAACCTGCTGATTGGCGAACGAACCGCCGAGCGCGTCAAAATCGAAGTGGGCTCCGCGCTCACCGAGCTGGACGACGGCCCGGACGACTACGAAATCCGGGGCCGCGACCTGATGACCGGTATTCCGAAAACCATCAAGATTTCCTACAGTGAGATTGCCTTCGCGCTGGATAAGTCCATCTCCAAGCTGGAAGAGGCGGTCTTGAAGGCGCTGGAGCTTTCTCCCCCCGAACTGTCGGCCGATATCTATGAGCGCGGCATTTACCTGACCGGCGGCGGTGCGCTGCTCCGCGGTCTGGACAAGCGGCTTTCCCTGAAGACAAAACTTTCCGTCCATGTCGCTGACGACCCGCTTCGCGCGGTGGTGCGGGGCACCGGTGCGGCGCTGAAAAACCTGGAGCACTTCCGCAAAGTATTGATGACCTGATGCAATGCTGCGTCTTCTCAACTTTCTTTACTACTACCGGGCCTTTCTTACGTTCCTGTTTCTAGAAGTGTTGTGTGCCTGGCTGTGGGTAGAAAACAGCCAGTACCAGAACACGAAGTTTTTCAATTCAGCCAATAGCTTCGCGGCGGCCGTGATTGGCTTCTCCGAGCGCACGCGTCAATACTTTTCCCTGGCTGAAGTCAACCGGGAACTCGCAGAGGAAAACGCGGGCCTGAGAACGCTGGTGGAGCAGTTGGCGCAGGGGGGTGATTTGCGGCATACGCTGGATACCGTGTTGCGATTTGATTATGTCAGCGCCCGGGTGGTGAATAACACGGTGGCGCAATTCAAGAATCACATCACCATCAACCGGGGCTCCAGCGCAGGATTGGAGCCTGGCATGGCCGTGGTTTCAACGGCCGGTGCCGTGGGAAAGGTGAAGTCAGTAAGTGAGCACTTCGCCGTGGTGACATCGTTGCTGAATACCGATGAGCAGGTGTCGAGCGTATTGAAGCGCACCGGAAACTTCGGGACGGCCCAATGGGATGGCACCGACCCGCGCATGGTCAACTTGCTGTATATTCCCCGGCATGTTCAGCCCCAGCCGGGCGACACCGTGGTCACTTCTGGCTACAATGCGGTGTTCCCGGAAGGGGTCCTCGTAGGCATCGTTCGCGAGGTAGATCTTAAAAAGGAGGCGCAGTTTTTTGATATCCGGGTGGAACTCGCCCAGGATTTCCGCCGGCTGGCCTACGTGAAGGTGATCAAGAGTCTATTGAAGCAGGAGCAGGATTCGCTGGAACAAGTTACTTACGGAGAGCGATGAACCGAGAAACTATCCTCCATTCCCTGTACTTCGTATTGTACCTGTTGGCACAGGTCATGCTGTTCCGGCAATTGGTGCTTTTCGATACGGCGTTTTGCTTCCTGTACGTAGCGTTCATCCTGCTGTTGCCAATAGAGACCAACCCGATTATCCTGATGTTTACGGGGTTTCTCCTCGGGTTCTTCATCGATATCTTCTACGACAGCCTCGGGCTTCATGCCCTGAGCCTGGTCCTGGTCGCTTACCTCCGAAATTATTGGCTGGCAACCATCACCCCGCAGGGTGGCTACGATGCCGGCCAGGGGCCCACGCTGGCCGTAAATGGCCTGCAATGGTTCATGGTCTATTCGATTCCGCTGGTATTCGTCCATCACGCGGTTTTGTTCTTTGCGGAGGCCGGCGGGTTCGGGATCTTCTGGTTTACCATGTCTAAAGTGATGACTAGCCTCCTCTTTACCATGACCGTCATCCTGTTGTTTCAGTATTTCTCTTTTCGACGCAGGCGATGAACGAAGGCAGGAAGGAAATATTTCAACTGTTAATCATTGTCACGGGGATTGTCTTCGCGATCAAGCTCTTCTTTATCCAGGTATTGGACAACCGGTATGCGCAGATGGCAGACAGCAATGCCATCATCCGGCAAACGGAGTATCCTGTGCGCGGCCTGATTACCGACCGCAACGGCAAACTGATCGTCTACAATACGCCGGAATACAAATTGGAAGTGCTCCTGAAGGACGTCACCGATTTCGACAGCGCGAAGTTCTGTCGCGTGTTCGGAATGTCGAGGGAAGAGTTGCGGGCCACCTTTAAGGCCATGAAGGCCCGAAAGGAATTCTCCCCGTATAAGCCCACGTTGTTTCTCGACCAACTGAGCAATGTGGATTTTGCCCGCGTGCAGGATTACCTCGATGAATTTCCCGGTTTCTACGTGTTGGCCCGAACGACGCGGGCTTACACGACTCCCGCGTTGGCCAATGCGCTGGGGTACGTCAGTGAAATCAGCAAATCCCAGCTCGAGGCGAATAAGACAGGAATCTACAAGCAAGGAGACTATATCGGGCAAAGCGGCATCGAAGCCTTTTACGAAGAGAAACTTCGGGGTACCCGGGGCGTTCGCTTCAAATTGAGGAATGTCAAGGGCATCATCCAGGGCTCGGTAGAGAATGGAGCCTACGATACGCTTTCCGTCCCCGGCGAGGACCTGGTGACGGGCATCGACCTGGATCTTCAGCTCTACGGAGAGTTTCTCATGAAGGGGAAGGCAGGCAGTATTGTCGCCATCGAACCGGCCACCGGGGAGATATTGGCGCTCGTATCCGGTCCGTCGTATGATCCCAACCTGCTCACCGGAAGAAAGTACAGTTCAAATTTCAAGCTGATCAGTTCCGACAGCCTGAAGCCGCTGTTCAACCGGCCGTTGATGGCTCAATATCGCCCCGGGTCCATCTTCAAGATTGCCCAGGCCATGACGGCACTTCAGGAAGGTGTGATTACCCCGGAGACCCGGATCCGGTGTGACCGTACCATTATCAACTGCCATGGAGCGCATAGCAATGAAGACCTCCGTGGAGCGATTGCCAACTCTTGTAATCCGTATTTCCACCAGGTCCTTCGCCGGATGCTCAACCAGGGTAAAGTCAATGATCCCTACGAAGACACGCGCATAGGATTGGCGGAGTGGAACAAGCACATCACCAGCTTCGGCTTTGGAAGCCCGCTGGGCATAGATCTTCCCAACGAGAAGAGCGGGCTGATTCCCTCCCCGGCCTACTACGACGTGGCGTACCGGAATCGGCCCTGGAAATTCTCCAATATCTACTCCATTGCTATCGGTGAGGGCGAAAATCTCGTCGTCCCCATCCAAATGGCCAACTTTGCGGCCACGGTGGCCAACAAGGGCTTTTACTATACCCCCCACATTGTCAAGGCCATTGGCAACGCTAGGTTGCCGCTGCCCAAGTACCGCGAGCGTCATTATACCTCTATAGACTCCTCCTATTTTCGGATTGCTGCCGATGCCATGCAGGCCGTGGTGGAATCCGGCACGGGTCAGTACCGCGCGCGGCTGAAGGATGTTATTGTGTGCGGCAAGACGGGTACCGTGGAGAACAACCCTCCGCTCTTTGATCATAGCGTATTCATAGCCTTCGCGCCGCGGGTGAACCCGCGCATTGCGGTCTCGGTATATGTTGAGGATGCCGGGCAGGGGGCACGAGCCGCCGCTTCCATCGCCTCCCTGATGATTGAGAAGTATTTGTTTGGCGGAACGAAGCGTCCCCATATCGAGCAGTATGTTCTTGCCGGTCATTTTGAAGATCCCAAGCCGCAATGAGACAGGAGAATATATCGGGCAACCTCGATTGGCTCACCATCGGCCTGTATGGCTTAATGGTGATCCTGGGATGGCTGAACATCTACGCGGTAGGCTATGACGAAAGTGTGGGTCAATCCATTTTCACCCTCTCGCTCAATTCCGGGAGACAGCTTCTCTTTATTGGCGCATCCCTGGTAATCATCCTGGGGATCATCATCATTGATGTACGCTTCTATGATGCCGTTGCTTACATCGTTTACGGCCTGCTGATGGTCATCCTGCTGGTCATGCCTTTCTTTGGTAAAGAGGTGGGCGGCAACCGGGCCTGGATCGGGATCGGTTCGTTTGGTGTTCAGCCTTCAGAGTTTGCCAAGTTTGCCACGGCCCTGGCAGTTGCCAAGTACATGGGATCCGTGGGTTTCCGGATGGACAATATGCGCAACCAGGCCATCTTGTTTGCCTTGATTGGGTTGCCGATGGCGCTGATTCTCCTTCAGAAGGATACCGGCACAGCGCTGGTATTCTCCAGTTTTCTGATCGTTTTCTTCCGCGAGGGAATGTCTCCCTTCCTGATTATCGTGGGCGTTTGTGCAGCGGCGCTGTTTATCCTGACGTTGCTGGTCCCCAATCAGTGGTACCTGCACGGGGCAATTGCCATCGTGGTGACCATCCTGATCGTGATGGGCAGAAAAAAGTTCAGACGCATCGCCTTGTTGGTTGTTGGCGGCCTGCTGATTATGGGTGTCATCGAGAGTGTCGATTACGTAATCACGGATGTGCTCAAGCCCCACCAGCAGAACCGGATCAAGGCGCTGATCAACCCGGATGCCGATCCGCTCGGCTATGGCTGGAACGTTACGCAGTCGAAGATTGCCATCGGAAGCGGCGGCTTTGCCGGCAAGGGATTCCTCCAGGGGACGCAAACGAAATTTGACTTCGTGCCCGAGCAGAGCACTGACTTTATCTTCTGTACCATTGGCGAGGAGGAGGGATGGCTCGGAAGCGTAATCGTGATCGGCCTGTTTGTCGCCCTTCTTTTGCGAATCCTCTACCTCGGGGAGCGCCAGAAAAACCGGTTTGCCCGCTCGTATGCCTACAGCGTGGCGGCGATTTTCTTTTTCCACTTTGCGGTCAATATTGGCATGACGGTGGGCTTGTTCCCGGTCATCGGCATTCCGCTGCCGTTCTTCAGCTATGGAGGCTCCTCGCTGTGGGCCTTTACCGCCCTGTTGTTTATTCTCTTAAAGATTGACGCCCATCGGGGCCAGATGCTTCAGCGGATCTGATGCGCGGGTAGTGCAGGATGAGTGATCAGGAGAACCGACGCTCCACGATTTCCATGAATTCCTGGTACTCTTCGCTTTCCGGGTTCCATTCCCCGTAGTTGTTGCTCAGGTAGTTTTTGGCCTGGTTGAGATTGTCCAGCTCATCCAATCGCTCGACCGCCGCAGAAAAGAGTTCAAAGTCACCGTTGAAGAGAATCTTGGTGAACATGAATTTCTGATTGATCGTGAGGCTGTCTTTGATTTTCCTGCGCTTCTGGAAATTTTCCGCCAGGGTGGTGCCTTTTCCCGGTTGCTGGTCGTAGAGCGGAATTTGCGAGGCTGTCTTCTTGCCTTCCGGCTTGGCAGGGCTCTCAGGAGCCGGTGAGGGTTTAGCGGGAGGTGCCACCGGTTCGACGGGCGAGGCAGCTTTCCCTTTAACTTCGGGAGGTGGTGCGGGTTTTTCCTTTTGTTCTATGGGCGGTGCAGGTTTCTCCTTCTGTTCTGCAGGGGGAGCTGGTACGGCCTCTTGTTCAACGGGGGGTGCCGGAGGAATCACGGACGGACTCGGTTCTTCCAATTGTTCATAAAGACTCTCCAGCGTTAACGGCACCACCGATGAGAATTTGGCCAGGTGTTCTTCCACATCCTCGGGCGTGAAGTTCACTTCTTCCAGGATATGGTCCAGGGATGCAAAGGCTTCATTCCCGGGGATGGTTTGCTTCTTCTTTTGCTCCAGGTCGGCCAGCAGCCTGTCGAGGGGAACCCGGTTGATGCGAATGTACTTGATCTCGTTTCGGAGTTCGTCCAGCCTGATCGGGTCACCCTGGTTGGTCAGCGTGACGGAGTAGAAATCATACGGGTTCAGGACCAGGTACAAGGTCTGCGAGACGGCTTTCTTGAGGAGTGGCTGGAAATTTTCCCTGGAGATTGCGATGTGGTTGGAAAGCAGGTTGTGAAACTTGGTCAGCGCTTCCGCCACCTGGGGAGCCGTATAATCAAAATAGGGCGACCGGAGTTTCTGGGTTTCGTGCTTCCAGGCCTTCAGCAGCTCGCGAATAACAAACAGGTTGATCTGCTGGATGTCGCACAGCTGCAGGATTTCGGGGCCCGAGATTTTGTCTTTTTGGGAGAAAAAAGAAGCGGCTACCTTCGAGGCGTAGTCATCACTATAGTCTTCCAGTGCTTTTACGCTGATTTTTTCATCCATGACTTATAGAAGCTAGCTTTCGGGAGCGATGGTAAAGATAGTCATAGAAAACCTCGGACAAAAAGAAGTGCCGGTTACCCGGCCGGATTGGCCGGTACTTCGTCACCTCCAGGAACACCAAATCGACTGGATGCATGCCTGCGGCGCCAAGGGTCGATGCACCACGTGTCGGATGAAAGTCCTCCAGGGAGGCGACTCCCTCGGCCCTGTTACCCCGGCTGAGCAGAAATACCGCAAGGCCGGACTTTTGAGGGAAGATGAACGATTGGCGTGCCAGGCGGTAGTCACGGCAAATCTGGTCATCCGTGTTCCGGATGACTCCAAGCTTCCCCACCTGAACTATACCGATTGAAAAAACCTACTTCCTCAGGGGTGCAAGGATCCGGTATTCGGTATCCACGTCTCCCTTGCTGATGTTGGTGAGCTTGCCCTTGAGCATGCGTTTCTTAAGCGGGGAGAGGTAATCGATGAACAGCTTCCCGTCGAGGTGATCATACTCGTGCTGGATGATGCGGGCCTTGATGCCGGAATATTCCTCCTCGCGGGCATTCCACCCTTCATCAAAATAACGGATGCGAACCGTCTCCTGGCGGGTCACATTCTCCCGGATGTTGGGGATGCTCAGGCACCCCTCTTCAAAGGCCCACTTGTTGCCCAGTTCGTCGACCAATTCAGGGTTGATGAAGACTTTCTTGAAACCTGACATGTCCTCCTCTTCTTCTTCGAGCGTGGTCGCGTCCACCACAAAGAGCCGGATGCTTTTCCCGATCTGGGGGGCGGCAAGCCCGATGCCGTGCGCCGCATACATGGTGTCGAACATGTCCTGGATCAATTGGGGGAGCGCAGGGAAATCGCGCGGGATGTCTGTTGCGCGCTTCCGCAGGATGGGATCACCGTAAACAACGATCGGGTAGACCATGAGAATGGAAATTCACCCGCAAAGGTAGCGAACATCCCTCATTTTGCCGATTCCAGCCACGACTGGAGGATGAGAACGGCGCTGATCTTGTCCACGTTGCCTTTCACCCGGCGGTCTTTTTTCTTCATCCCACCTTCAATCATGGCGCGTTGGGCCATGCTGCTGGTAAAACGCTCGTCGACAAGGTTCACCGGGAGATCAGGGAACTGGGCGCGGAGGGTGCTCTCCATCTGGCGGACATGAGGAGTCATTTCCGTGTCCTCGTTGTTCAGCCGCCGGGGGAATCCAAGCACAATCCGCTCAACGCTTTCCCTGGCCATGTAGGACTTCAGGTAGGCAAGCAGGTCCCGGGTTTCTACCGTCTCCAGGGCAGTGGCGATGATCTTCAGCGGGTCGGTAACCGCCAGCCCCGTTCGTTTCAATCCCAAATCAATAGCGAGAATTCTGCCCATGGAGGCCCAAAGATAGCGAAGACCTCTCCGACGCCACCATGGGCGCCCGGCCGGGCAAAATCACTCGTTTTTGTGTATCTGAACTTTGCCCGATCTTTGACGTTCTAGGGTAGAAGTTACCAGTCAGTAAATGGAAAAACACAATAGTCCGAGACAAATTGCCCTCCCCATCGTACTGGGCATCGGCCTGGCCGCCGGCGTATTGATCGGTGCCAGCCTCGACACCAAGCCGGTGGGTACTACGGAGAGCGGTGAGGATATCCGGAAGCTTCGGGAAGTGCTTAGCCTTATCCAGGATGAGTATGTCGACACGGCCAAAACCGGTCGCCTGGTCGATGAGGCCATTTCGCATATGCTGGAAAAACTCGATCCGCACTCGGCCTATTTCCCCCTCAGCGAGCGGACGGAAGTCGATGAAGACCTGCAGGGCAACTTTGAAGGAATCGGGATTGAGTTCAACATCTTCCGGGATACCCTCGTCGTGGTATCCGCGATCAGCGGAGGGCCTTCCGAAGCCGTAGGCATCCGACCGGGCGACAAGATTGTCAAAGTGGGTGATAAAGTCATCGCCAGCATCGGGCTCACCAATAACCAGGTATTCAAGCTGCTCAAGGGGCCCAAGGGAACAGAAGCCAAACTGGAAATCATCCGCAGGGATGAGCGGGAGCCCCTGAAGTTTACCGTGGTCAGGGACAAGATTCCCCAGTTGTCGGTAGACGCCCAGTATATGTTAACCCCGGATATCGGGTATATCAAAGTCAATCGTTTTACGCTCTCCACGTTTGAAGAGTTCAAGCAAGCCATGGATACGCTGCGTCGCCAGGGCATGAAGAAACTGATCCTCGACCTGCAGGGTAACCCCGGAGGTTACATGAACCAGGCTATTGAAATGGCTGATGAATTTCTCACGGAAGGACGTAAGATCGTCTTTACCAAGGGAAAGGATGGGCGGTACGACTCGGATGCCAACGCCACGGGCAAGGGAGATTTTGAGCAAGGCGACGTGATTGTGCTCGTCAACGAAGGCAGCGCCTCGGCTTCGGAAATCGTGGCCGGCGCCATGCAGGACAACGACCGGGCCCTGGTCGTGGGCCGGAGGACGTTCGGGAAAGGCCTGGTGCAAACCAATTTTGATCTCAGCGACGGGTCGGAACTCCGGCTCACCATTTCGCGATACTATACCCCCAGCGGCCGGTCCATTCAGAAGCCGTATGGCAACCCCGAAGAATACTCCCGTGATATTTCCCGGCGTTTTCGCCGCGGCGAGTTCTTCCACGCCGACAGCATCCACTTCAGCGATTCGTTAAAGTACCAGACGGCCGGCGGACGCACCGTCTATGGTGGCGGAGGCATCATGCCTGACTATTTCGTGCCGCTGGATACGACGCAGAATAGCCATTACCTGAATGATCTGTACATCACGCAGTCCATCCAGGAGTACACCTTCACGTACTCCAATGAAAACCGGCAGGTGTTGACCCGGATGGGATTGCCCGCCTTTATCCGGAAGTTTGAAGTCTCTGATGCGATGCTCGAGCAATTGACCAAAGTAGGAAAGCGGAACGGGGTCGACCCGAATTGGGAAGATTTGCGGAGGCACAAGAGTGTTTTCAAAACCAATGTCAAGGCGCAGATTGCCCGGAGAATCTGGGGCAACGACGGGTTCTACCCGATCTTTAATGAGACCAATGAGGTGTTGCAGCAGGCCCTGCAATTGTTCGACCGTATCCCGGACCTGAACCGGTCCAGGATGTAAGCGGGCCTCGTAGCAGGCATTGGGGAAATTCCTAACTTGGCTTTCGTAATCAGAAGTGCCAGATCATGTTTTATCATCGACTTGGGAAAATTCCCTCCAAAAGACACATCCAGTTTCCCCAGCCGGATGGATCGCTCTATAAAGAAGAAGTGGTCAGCTCGGAAGGCTTTTCCGGCATCTATTCCATCCTGTATCACATCAATCCCCCTACCCGGATCAAGTCACTGGGTCAGCCGGTTCCCTATGGGCCGAAGATCCTGGAGAACTACGGGCTCCGTCAGACGCACCTGAATACGTCCAAGGTGGGTGTGACCGGCGATGATTTTCTCTCAGCCCGGAAGGTGTTGCTCATGAACAACGACTGTTCGATGGCCATCTGCACGCCCAAGCAGCGGAAGATGGACTATTTCTATAAGAATGCCGAAGGCGACGAAGTGCTCTTTGTCCATGACGGCAGCGGTAAAGTGATCTCCCAGTTTGGCGTGCTGGAATTCCGGCAGGGTGATTATGTGGTTATTCCGAGGACCGTCATCTACAAGATCGAATTCAACGAGGGTCCTCTTCGCCTCCTGATCATCGAAAGTGCTTCGCCGGTGGAGACGGTGAAACGATACAGGAACCGGCTCGGTCAGCTCCTGGAACACTCGCCGTACTGTGAGCGCGACATCCGCCCGCCCCAGGAATTGGTGACCGACACCTCAAAGGGAGAGTTCCTCGTAAAAATCAAGAAGCAGGGCCACTTGCATCAATACCTCTACGACTACAGCCCGCTGGATATCATCGGTTGGGATGGGTTCTTGTGGCCTTACGCTTTTTCCATTCATGAATTCGAGCCGATCACCGGCCGCATTCACCAGCCCCCGCCCGTGCACCAGACCTTTGAGGGTCACAACTATGTCATCTGTTCGTTTGTGCCGCGCTTGTTCGACTACCACCCGCTGGCCATCCCGGCGCCCTACAACCACAGCAACATCGACAGCGATGAGGTGTTGTATTATGCGGAGGGCAATTTCATGAGTCGCCGGGGTATCGAACGGGGATCCTTCACACTCCACCCCGGGGGATTGCCCCACGGACCGCACCCGGGTACGGTGGAAAAAAGTATTGGCGCCAAAGAGACAAAGGAGCTGGCGGTCATGCTGGACACCTTCAAGCCCCTGTACCTGACTACGGACGCGAAGGAGTTCGTTGATGCGAACTACCCGATGAGCTGGACCGACGCGGCAGACGGGTTCAACGAGATCAATACACCCTGAAGATGAAAAAAGCTGTCTTCAAATTCCTGGCGCTCTTCAACCGCTGGTTCGTGCCGCGGATGAGCAAGAAAGACCTCACCAAGCTGAAGAAGTGGGAGAAGGCCATCGTGGCCTGGCGCTATTGGGTGACGACGAATGCGCTGGATTAGTTGCCTCGTCGAGCAATCCTCGATTTCCTGGAAGATTATGCCTGCTGCTTCTTGAGATTCACCAGCATGCCGAATATGGCGGCAGTGAAGAACATGAGCAAGCCATAGGCCGCCGCCGGCAAAGAAGCCGTCGGGTTATGCATCACGTTCAGCGCGATGTAGATGGCCAGGGTGCCGTTGTGCAGCCCGATCTCCATGCCGATGGCAATGGCTTGTTTCTTTTCAATCCGGAAAAGCCGCGGCAGAAAATATCCCACTACCATGCTCAGCACATTAAAGGCCAGGATGGGTCCGCCCAGCCGGACAGCGAACGTGGCCACCGTATGACGTTCGCTGATGGTGATCAGGATTATCACCAGCGCCAGGAATAGCGCCGAAAGTATCTTGACCGGCTTACCCATTTTGTCAGCAAACCGCGGAGCCCAATTCCGGATTACCATCCCCAGGGCTACCGGCACCAGCACGATGGCAAACACCTCCATCACTTTCCGGAACTGCATGGGGAGGTATTCCCCCGAGTCCATGAAGAAGTCGAGTGAAAGATTAACGATGAAGGGCATGCTGAAGAGGGTCAAGAAACTGTTGACCGCGGTCAGGGTAATATTGAGGGCAACGTCGCCATTGGATAAATGACTGTAAAGATTGGCGGTGGGCCCGCCGGGGGAGGCCGCCAGCAACATAATGCCCACGGCGAGTTCCGGAGGCATGCGAAAGGCAATGGCCAGCAAAAAGCACAAGGCCGGCAACAGCATCATTTGACAGAACAGGGCGATCGTGATGGCCTTCGGGTACTTGGCGACCCTGCGGAAATCGTCCAGGGTAAGGGAAAGTCCCAGGCCGAGCATGATGACACCCAGTGCGAGCGGCATGATCACGGTGGTCAGGAGGGAGGCTTGCATGGGTGAGGTTAGGTTGTTGATTCTATGAGGGCTGACGGCGCAGGCACCACTGCTCGATCACGGTGGGGTAGTGCTTGTATTCCAATGCGTGGACTTTAGCCGCGATGGTATCCGGCGTGTCGGATGACAATACCTCGCACTCGGCCTGGAAAAGAATGCGGCCTTCATCGTAACGCTCATTGACGAGATGGATGGTGATGCCGGTTTGGGTGTCACCAGCGGCTTTCACCGCCTCGTGAACCCGGGAGCCATACATGCCTTTTCCGCCGAACTTCGGAAGCAAGGCGGGATGAATGTTGACGATGTGATCACGAAAGGCGGAAATCAACTCGGCGGGGATTAACCAAAGAAAACCAGCCAGCACAATATGGGTAGCCCCGGCCTCCTTCAGTTGCTGAAGAACGTGCCCATCCCGGAATTCCTGCCGGGTGAATACACTGGTCTTCACCTGGAATTTCTTGGCGCGCTCCAGGGCAAAGGCCTCCGGGTTGTTGCTCAACAGCAGGATCACTTCCACTTCGGGATGATGGCGGAAGTGATTCATGATGGCTTCCGCATTGGTGCCATTGCCGGAGGCAAACAGGGCGAGACGTACGCGGGGTTTGTTCACGGCATCAAGATAGCCTAAAGGAAGGCCATACTGAAAATTCCCGCCAGCATGATCATTTTACTGAATTGGCTAAGCCAGTAGTAGTCTTTCCGGGTATCGGCACGGATGAGCCAGATGACGAGAATGCCCATGGGCAGAAGCAGGAAACCCACGAAAAACAGGACGGGCAGCGGGGTGACGACCTGGTGAATGATCACCACGGTTGCTGCAAAAAGTACCAGGAGTGCATAGATAAACACCTTGGTCGCCCGGATGCCCCAGACGATGGGCAGCGTGCGGCAGCCAAACGTATTGTCGCCCCGGAGGTCTTCCATGTCTTTGATGATTTCGCGGACCAGGGTGATAAAAAAGGCGAAGAGACTGTAGACGGAAATGGTGGCCTTCCAGCCGGGATAGACGAGTTGAACCGAAAAGATGGCCAGCCCCGTGAGCAAGGCAACGGTCAGATTGCCAATGAAGGGCTCTCGCTTGAGGGCGTTGGAGTACAGCCAAAGCAAAAAGCCGGCGGTTAAATGCACGAGACCGATCCGCCAGGAGAGGAGAAACCCGAGCCCAATCCCCGTCAGCGTGAGGACCGAATGAAGCAAGAGCACCGTCCGTCGCGAGAGTGTTTTACCCACCACGACCCGCTCGGGCTTGTTGATCAGGTCGATCTTGACATCATAGTAATCGTTGATGCTGTATCCGCCGGCAGCGATGAGTATAGTGGAAACGGACAACAGGAACAATTGCGGGTCCTTCCAGAGCTCTTGGCTGATGAGAAACCTTGCGGTGCAATACTGGGCCAGCCCGATGATCAGGAGGTTCCAAAGCCGGGTAAGCCGAATCAGTGCCTGGAGGGGGACCATAGGATAAAGGTACGCAGGTGTGGAGAAGTTGGTTACTTCTTCTCCTCCCAGTCGAAATAGTCGTCTTTTTGAAGCTCCAGCTCCTTTTTCTTTTTCTTGCCCTTCAGCCGGAAGGCCTCCTTGAGTTCCTGGACCTCTTTCTTAATGTCGCTGGCGATTTTCTTGCGAACGGCGACCTGGTCGTATTGAACCTTGTAGTTATCGGTGGTGCCAGTGATCTTGAGGTAGACCTTTGATCGGCCCTGCAAATCGCTTTCGATGGCGCCAAACGCTTCGTCCGGGTCAATCTTCTTCTTGTTGCGCAGCGGGGCGATAATCCGGTAGTCGATTTTCTTGTCGAAGCCATGCGTGCCGCTGAGCGCCAGGGTAGTCACATTGCTGCGGATCTCCATTTGCGGAATAAAGACCGTTTTGTTTTCGATATGGATGTCGTTCTTCAGGTCGGCAAAGCGCAGGTGCTTCAGCCCTTCGTCGTCCAGGTATTTATGGAGGGCAAACAGGGGTTCAAATTCATTCAGCTCGCCGTTCCGGATCAGGGCGCTGGCATCGGCAATGAGGGTCTCGGGAAACATTCTCAGTGCCTCATTGAGTGTGGCCTCCAGGCTGATCTCCGCGTCGACGGTGCCCCGGAGGTGCTGATGGCTGATAAAATCCTGTTGGAAGTTCTCAAAAATATAGAAGAGCGAATCCAGGTAAATTCCTTTCAGCGTGGCGGAGGTGATCAGGTCGATGGCCTTGGCTTTCTTGGCGTCCACAATGCCGGAAAGCTGAAGCGATCCGCCCATGGCCTCGAGGTTGATGTTCCGGCTCACGGCCACCTGCCCCTTCACGAGGAGATCGCCCTTAACATGCCTGGCGTGAAACTTTTTGAACGTAAGCGAGTCCACCAGGCAATTGAAATTGAGATTCAGCGAAGGAGAGATGCTGAACACATAAGGCCCGGTGCCGGTTTCACTAAATCCAACTTCAAAGAGCCGGTCGACGTCGAGGAAGCGCGACTTCAGGTCGGCTTCAATCCCGATGGGTTGATTATCAAAGATGGCATAGGTAACGATGTTTTTGAAGAAACCGTTGACCAGGAAGTCGCTCGCTTCGAACGCTCCACGAAGATTGCTCATCGCCAGGTCGTTGTTGTTGAACTGGAGAACGCCGCTCAGGTTGGAGAACCGCAGTTTGCGCTTGCCGTACGAGAAGTTCAGGCTGTCCAGCTCAACGGTTCCTTCCGTTTTCACCTGTTGGGCCGTCGTCTTATCCTTGAGCAGGGCGACCTGTCCTTCGAGTGAGACATGCGCCCTCAGCGAGCCGGAGACGTCCGACAGGTCAGTAACAGGAAAGAACCGGAGGACGTCGGTAGCCTTGGGTTCTCCGTGAAATTCCAGGCGAACGTAGGGGTCTTCAAAATTGCGGAGATGAAAATTCCCCGTCACCGGGGTACCATTCAAAGTGGCCTTCACCTGCTGGAGAGACAACTCGGCGCGGGTGAAGGTAGAGAGGGAGGGTGTCTGGAATCTGCCTTCCAGGTTGACCTTCTCGATGCTGGATTGATAATCCGGATGCGTGAGGGTCACATCGCGGAAGCCAAATGAGATTGCGAAGGAAGGGCTCCTTTGCCGGCTGATTTCCCCTGTCAGTGTGGCGTCGAAATAGACGTCCCCGCGGCTCTGGTACTTTACGAAGCGCTTGGCCGTAGCCGGGGGGAGCAGGGCAAGCAGCGATTGTACGTCCGTATCCTTGCCCGTGATTTTCAGCGCGATGACGTTCTTCTCCTTGAAGGAATAATCGCCGCTTACCTCAAACCGGTTGTCGCCGATGACCAGCGTGCTCGACTGGATGAGCAAGGTCTTGGCGAGGTCGTCGTACTCGAGGGCCGACGTGACGTCGAATGATTTTTCTTCGAGAAACCTGGACTTGCCGATACCGATCTGGCCGATGGTGAGATCGCCCGCAGCGGAGATGGAATAGGTGTCGCCCCGGGCGAGAATGGTGGCGATGAGTTTTTCGCTGGTAAAGGTGTGATGCTGAACCACCGACAAGTCGATGTAGGTGACGGTGGATTTCAGGAGGTTCACGTCCTTGAGGTCAAACGCCACGCTTCCCTGGCTGCCGGCGCCGGACTTCACGATGGCGTAGTTCGTTTTTCCTTCTTTGCTGATCCGGAGGTTGGTTTCGCTTTCGTTCAGTTTCAACCCCTGGACCACATAGCGTCCCTGGTACACGTCCCAGGGGTGCAGGGAGAACGAGACGGTCTTGGCCGTCAGCAGGGGGTATTTGCCCGGATGGCTGTCTTCGATGTAGACTTCCTGGAAAACGATGGAGAGTCTCGGGAAGTCGTCCAGCAGCGTCACATCGATTTTCCCGATGGTGATCGGCGTGCCCAGGCTCTTGTTGGCTTCCCGGATAAACTGCTGGATGATCCGGTCTTTATAGAGATAGAGGATGGCGACTGTGCTGACTAAAAGGACAACCAGGGCGAGGGAAGTGTAGAGGAAGACCTTCTTCAGCGTTCGCATGGGATTCACTGCAAAAGTACGCAGCAAATACTAAACCGG
>JAEUUE010000154.1 GCA_016787605.1 Cyclobacteriaceae bacterium | reverse complement strand
TCTGGTCGTCATGTGCGTATAGCGCTCGGTTGTCTTGCTGCTGTCGTGTCCCATCAATAGTTGAATATAGCGAATGTCTTCCCGAAGTTCCAAGAGGTGTGTGGCAAAACTATGTCGCAGAGTGTGTGCACTGACCCGTTTCGTCAGGCCGGCTTCCTGGGCTGACCGGTGAATAATCTGGTTCACGCTTCGGGAGGAATACCGACCACCCTTGGGCCCTTCGAACAGGAATTCCTTTGGCTGGTACTGATCCAGGTAGTAGCGTATGTAGTCAATCGCCTTCTTGGAGGTAATCGTTAGTCGGTCCTTTCGACCTTTTCCGCCGTGAATGAATACTTGTCGTTTCTGCACGTCAAAGTCAGACCAGCGCAAATTCAAAAGCTCGCTTATCCGGACGCCTGTTGAGTAGAGTACAAGTATCATGCACCTGTGCTTGACATTCCGTGTAGCGCTGATAAGAGCTTTCACTTCTTCCTGGGTAAGAACATGAGGGAGTTTGGTTTCCTTCATGGGTCGATCGACATAGTACGCCTTCCTCTCACCCCGATGAACTTTTTCCAGGTAGAACTTTATGGCGTTGATAGCTGTGTTTTGCGTTGAAATAGATACCCGCTTTTGTTTGGCGAGATGAAGCATATATCGGTTGATGAACTCCTCAGTGAGATCTTCGAGTTTTACAGGGTGGAGCCACGAAATGAACTGTCTCAATTGTGTCTCGTAAGTTTTGATGGTGGCTTCGCTGTATCGTACTCTTACCAGGTGTTCGTGGTAGCCTTCCGGTAACGGGACCAGAGGAGAAGACTTCTCAACGTTTTCCTTCAGTCCAAATCGTTCCGAGACTTCAACGGGCTGGTATCTCCGCAACTCCATCGCCAAACGGGAGAGGGTGTCAGGGGCGTAAATGACGTACCAGCACCCATGTGTTTTACTGTACAATCGGCCGGGAAATGCCCGAACGGCCCCGTAAGCCCCCGAATACATGGGACCTACTATGGCAACGCAACGCTGTCCCCGATGTTCCATGGGCTCCAATCTCAAGGTGTCCATGGCGACGAATATGGACGACGAAGCTGATAAATGATGCCGACTGAAGACGATTGTCACGAAAACCGTACACGCTGTTGTCTGTTTTCCGGTATGGCAGTGACTTCCCTTGTCGTCAATCCAGGTCAAGAACTATTCTAAGATTCTCCCTCATCTTTTGGGCTGTTTGATGATCCACTTCCCCGACTTTCTTCAGGAGCCGCTTGTTGTCTATGGCTCTCACCTGGTCCACCATGATATCACTGTCCTCCCTGAGGCCTGACCGAGTGGCTTTCAAGTGAACCCGCAGGATCTCTGTTGCCGGCTTGATTTTGGTAGTTATCGGGCAAACTAACGTGGAAGGATGCTCCCCATTCAAAAGATCGGTCTGGACGACAAGTACAGGCCTGATTTTTCCGGTCTCTGTGCCCATCCTTGGATTCAGATCAGCAATCCAAATTTGAAATTGCCTAATCTTCATCGGTAAGCTTTTCGAATTCTGCCAAAACCTCCAGGGAGTCCTTGGCAACCAGTTTGGATTCCTTGCTTAGTTGTTTGGCAAGCAGCCTCCTGCGGTGAAGCCGGTTATAGAAGTCAATCGCCTCATTGATGTAGCGGTTCCGGTTCTTTTTGACCTTGGTCACGATTCTCTCAGTCTCTTGAAAGATATCGTCATCCAGTTTGAGGGAGAGGTTCTTCATGGCAGAATTTTTCACAAAGGTATATACCTTGGGTATATACTGCAAGGATTTGGTGTCTCTGTCCATAATTCAAAGATGGACGGAGAAATCCATTCCAGGTCTGGGCGTTAACAGAAAACCACGAAAACCGTACACGCCGCTGTCTGGTCATTACCTTGGCGACGCTGCCTTTCCCGCTACTCCGACCGCAAAGCATCCACCGGGTTGGCCAGCGCAGAGCGAATGGTCTTGAAACTCATGGTGACCAGGGCAATGACCAACGTGGCCATACCCGCCAGCACAAACATCCACCACTGCACCTCGGTCTTGTAAGCAAAAGCCTGCAGCCACTGGTCCATCAGGTAATAACCCAGCGGGAAGGCGATACAGAACGAAATCAACACGAGCACCACGAGATCCCTGGAAAGAAGCGATACCACTTCACCCACGTTGGCACCCAGTACTTTCCGGATACCGATCTCTTTCACACGCTGCTCGGCGGCAAAGGTCACGAGACCGAACAGCCCCAGGCACGCCACCACGATGGTGAGCGCCCCGAAGAGTTCCATGATGTTGCCCATCTTCGCTTCGGCCAGGTAGGTTTCATTGTACAAGTCGTCCAGCAAGGCGTATGAGAAGGGCTCCTCCACGTGAAAAGTCTTCCATTGTTTCTCCAGGTCGGCCAGCAAGCCGGGCAAATCGGTGGTGGTGGTCCGCAGGATCAGCCCGCCATGGGGATTGTTCACCATCATCATGGGCGCGATGGCTTCGTGCATCGACCGGAAATGAAAATCTTTGACGACCCCGATAACGGTGAAACTTCGTTGCGTCGCGCTCTCGGTCAGCAACTGCCCCAGCGGGTTGTCGGCGATGCCAAAGGTCCTGGCGGCGGTCTCGTTGATGAGCACGTGAAGGGAATCCAGGCGCGGCTCGTCGGCAAAATTGCGCCCCGCCACCAGCCGCATGCCCATCGTCGGGAGGTAGGCCGCATCCACGTGGTACACGATGGTCCGGTAAATGGACTCCTGCTGCTGACCCGGGTACATGCCGGCCATGGAGTTGTTGGTCGGACCGGCAGGCACAAACGCCGACCGGGTGACGCCGGCGATGCGCGGGTCGTTCAATAGCTGGTTGCGAAAAGCCTGCTCTCGGCTGCCCAGCAGGTACGACTCCCGCAAGACGACGAGGTTCTCCCGGTTGTAGCCGATCTCTTTGTCCCGGATAAAAGTCAGTTGCTCATCGACAACCACAATGGAAAGGATGAGACCGGCCGACACAACAAACTGAAAAACCACGAGGGCGCTGCGAATACCTTTAGTTTCCCTCCCGGAAGTGGCCTTGCCACGGAGAGCAGAAATGGGTCTGATGGAAGAAAGATAAAAGGCGGGGTAAGCTCCGGCGAGCAGGGTCACTACGATAACCAGCAAGAGGATGGCGATGAGAATGCCCGGTGTCAGAAGAAAGGCAGAATCCAGCCGCTTGCCGGAAAGCTGGTTGAAGAGGGGCAAGGCCACCATGACTAGCGCCAGGGCAATGAGCATGGCCAGGGCCGTGGAGATAAGCGATTCGGTGAGAAACTGGCCCACCAGCTGAGCCCGCTGCGATCCCATCACTTTCTTCACGCCCACCTCTTTGTTGCGCTTCGTGGCGCCGGCGGTAGACAGGTTCATGAAGTTGATGCACGCAATCAACAGCATGAACACGGCAATGGCGGCAAATATGTAGACGGATTTCACATCGCCGCCGGGCTCCAGCTCGGAGGGACAGGCGATGTCAGAGAGAAGATGGATGGCGGTCAACGGCTGGAGGAAAAGACCTACTTCGTTTCCGTTCGCCTTGAATTTCTCAAACGTCATCCCGAGCTGCTCGACCTGCGGGCCCATGTACTTGGCTACGATATCGGGGAGCTTCGCTTCCAGCTCGCGCCCGTCGGCGGCTTCGTTCAGCAGGAGGTAGGTGTGGTAGTTCGAGGCCATCCAGTTGTTTTCCCTGGCTTCAGGAATCCCGGCCAGGGAGGCAAACAGGTCAAAGTGAAAGTGCGAATGGGCGGGGATGTCCTCGATCACCGCGGTCACCCGGTATGACTCGCCCGAATCCTTAAACTCCAGGAGCTTGTTGAGGGGATCTTCCGTGCCAAAGTATTTCGTAGCCGCGGACCGGGTGAGGACAACCGTATGCGGATCGGCCAGGGCCGTCGCCGGATCGCCCTGCAAAAAAGGGAGGGCGAAGACCCGGAAGAAACTGGGGTCGACAAAGGCGAGCTTGTCGTTGCGATAAGTAGTGTTCTGGTAAGCGATCTTCGGTGTGCCGAAACGCCGGATGCGCGTGGCTTCCACGACTTCCGGGAACTCGCTCTTGAGGGTAGGCCCGACCGGCGCAGGGGTCACGGCTTCCTTGATGATCTCTCCGTTGACTTTGCCTTTCAGCACCACCCGCACGATGCGGTCGGCGTTTGGCGTGTACCGGTCGTAGCGGAGTTCATCGACGACAAAGAGCAGGATGATCAGGCAGCTGGCAATGCCCACGGCCAAACCCACCACGTTGATGGCCGAGAGCACCCTGTTTTTCAGGAGACTCCGCCAGGCCATAAGGAAGTATTTTGTATACATGCGCTGCTCGAAAGGGAAGGTAATGGTGCCTACCCTCAAATAACAGTGCCAGTCTCAGAAAAGGCCTAAGGAATCCCGCCAAGGGCTATCCGGCGATGAAACTGTTCATCGGTGAACAACGACCTGCACATTTGCGGGCAGGGGCAGGGCCACGATAATGGTTCGCGCTATTCGCTCCGCAACGCGTTCACGGGGTTCATCCGCGCGGCCTTCCAGCTCTCGAGGCCCACGGTAAACCAGGCAATGGCGAGAGCCAGCACACCCGCACCGGCAAATACCACGACGCCCAGCTGAACCTTGTAGGCAAAGCCCTCCAGCCACCACTGCACCACGTAATACCCCACGGGCATGGCCACCAGCACGGACACGGCGACCAACACGAGGAACTCACGGCTCAACAGGTTGCTCAGCTGCAGCTCGGACGCGCCCAGGGTCTTGCGGATACCAATCTCGCGGGTGCGTCGCTCGGTGGTATATGCCGCGAGGGCGTACAACCCGAGACACGCTACGAAAATGGCCAGCCCGGCGAAGAAGAAAATGATCTGCGCCATCTGCTCCTCGGATCGGTACAACGTCGCCAGCCGCTGCTCGAGGAAGGTGTACTCGAAAGCGGTAGGCACCACGGACTTGTACGTCTCCTCCAGTGTGCGCATGGTCTCGGTCAGGTGATCGGTCTTGACATTCACCAGCAGGTAGTTGTAGCCCTCGGTCCTGGCGTTGTGATACACGTACCCGCCGATGGCTTCCTTCAGGCTGGCATGATGGAAATTGTCGACCACGCCTACGATCTCCACGCGGCCGAACCCGTGAATCTGCACCACTCGCTTCACGGCTTCCTCCGGCGACAAACCGAGGAAGTCGGTGATCACTTGGTTCACCACCACTTGCACGGTCGTGTCTTGCTCGGCTTTCACTTCGGGCAAACCGGTGCCGGCCAGCATCCGCATGCCTAGCACGTCGGTCACCCGGTGGTCGGCACGCACGGTCTTGATCGACATGCCCTCACCCTCGCCGCTCAGCGGGGGGATCGAGCGCCCGCTGGCGCTGCTGCCGGGAAACGACTGCGACCGGCTCGTCAGGTTCACGTCGGGCAGCTGCTCAAGAGCTGCTTTCAAAGACAATATCTGCTCCCGGCTGTCGGCACCGGTAGTGCGAACGGCAATCACCTGCTCGGGTGCGTAACCCAGTTTCTGGTTGCGCATGAAGTTCAGCTGCCGGTACAGGGCAAAGGTGCAGACGATCAGCACCACGGAGGCGGTGAACTGCAGCACCACGAGCCCCTTCCGCAACGTGAGACCGCCGCCGGCTTCGGGTACGGACTTCAGCACGCGCTTGGGTGAAAAGGAGGAGAGGTAGAAGGCGGGATAGATGCCGGCCAACAGACTCAGCAATAACCAACCGGCTACAAAGGAGGCCCAAAACCACGGCTGCATGAGAAACGATGCGGTGATGGCCTTGCCGGTCACGGCATTGAAGATCGGGAGACTCAGCCCGGTAACCAGGATGCTCACCGCCAGCGCGATCAACACAAACACCGCCGTCTCCACGTAGAACTTCCGGGCAAGCTGTTGGCTCGTGGCACCCAATGACTTGCTCACACCAATCTCCTTAAACCGCCGTTGCGACTGCGCCGTCGACAGGTTCATGTAGTTGAAGGCGGCGATGAGAATGACCACCAGGCCGAGAGCCATGAGAATGCGCAACTGGCCAATGTCGCCGCGCCTTTCGATGGGATTGTAGAAATCCTGGACATCGCCCAGGTAGATGTAAAGGTCTTTCAGGGGCTTCAGGTGAAGTGTAAACCACCGCTCGTCTTTGGCGATGTGACGCGCCAGCATCTCGTCGATTTTCGTTTCCACGATGGCGGGATCGGCGCCCGGGCGCAGCAGGAGGTAGGTCTCGAAGCTGGCGTTGCCCCAGCTCTGGTTCTTCTCCTGTCCGAAGTAATGCGAAGGGAATGATCCGATGATCGGATACTGAAACCGCGACGTAGCCGGCGGATCGGCGTACACGCCGGTCACCTCGAGCGGCGCAAACTTGTCGACCGTGAAAGTCTTGCCGATCACGTCGGTGGTGCCGAAATACTTCCGCGCGGCCGACTCGCTCATCACGGCGGTGTTGGGCCGCTGAAGCGATGTAGACGGATCGCCCTGGAGAAAACGATAACTCAGTACCTCAAATACCTCCGGGTCGCCCCAGCCGAAACTCTTCTCGCTCGACTTTACCCGGTCGGTGCTCACGAAGGCGAGATTGCCGAACTCGTGCGAGAAAAGCCGCACGGCCCGCTCTACCTCGGGAATCTCTTTGGCGATGGTCGGCCCCACCTGGTTGGGTACGCCCGTCCATCGGCTGGTCTGCCCGTTCCACGTGGCTTCAATGGTGACCAAATGAATGCGGTCGAGATTCGCATGATGACGCTCAAAGGCGAATTCATCTACCACATACAAGGTGATGAGCAGGGCGCTGGTGATGCCCGCCGATAATCCCAGGAGGTTGATGAGGCTGAACAGCTTGTTTCGCACCAGCCCGCGAAAGAGGACCTTGAGGTAATTCGAAAGCATCAGGCTAAGGGGTTTCTTCCTTAGACTGTACCCGCCCCAAAAAGGTTGCATGGGGGTGGTCCATAGTCCATAGACCATCGACTATCGACCATCGACTACTCGCTCCTGAGCGAGTCAACGGGGTTCCCAGCCGCGGATTTCAGCGCCTGGGCACTCACAATGGCCAGCGTAAGCGCCAGCGCCGAAAGACCTGCCGCCGGCAATACCCACACGGCAATCTCGACCCGGTAGGCATAGCGCTCCAAAAACTGGTTCATGAAATACCAGCCCGCGGGGGCGGCGATCACGAAGGCGATGAGCACGAGCCGCGAAAAGTCGCGCGTGATGAGCAGCACGAGACTGGCTACGCTGGCTCCCATCACCTTGCGGATGCTGATCTCCTTGCTGCGCTGCTCGGTGGCAAACGAGGCCAGCCCGAACAACCCCAGCGCGGTGATGAGCAGGGTGAGAATGGTAAAAGCGTTCGACAACCGCCCGATCATGTTGAACGTGGCGAACTTCTGCTCAAACTCCTGGTCGGCAAACCGGTATTCAAACGGGTAGGCGGGGTTGTACTTGCGGAAGATGGTCTCCACGCCGGCCAGCGTTTCAGAAAGTTCGCCGCCGGGACGCAGCCGCACACTGATGGTGCTCGACCAGGTGGGAGACATCACCATGATCATCGGTTCAATGGGCCGGTGCGCGGCGCCCATCAGGATGTTCTCCGTCACGCCGATGATGTGCCAGTCCTGCTCCCACATCTTCACGGTCTCGCCGATCGGGTTCTCCAGGTTGAGCACATCCACGGTGGCCTGGTTCACCAGGATGGCCGTGCTGTCGCTGGGAAACTCCGGCGAGAAGTCGCGGCCCTGCAACAGGCGGATGCCGAGGGTCTTCGTGTAGTCGTATTCAGTGGCAATGGTCGTAAACTCGATGCGCTGCCCTTCCTGCCGCCCCGGCCAGTCGTCGAGGGTGTTGGTGGAAAAGATCGCCGTCACGGGGCTGTTGCTCTTGCACATGGACTCGGCGTACCCGCTGGCAAGCAGCTCGGTCTTGAGGGCACGGTAGTTCTTTTCAATATCGCTGGTCGTCCAGATCAACAGCAGGTTCTCCCGGTCGTACCCCACCTCGCGCTTCCGCAGGTGCTCGATCTGCTGGTACACCACGATGGCGGCGATGGTGAGCAGGATGGAAAACACAAACTGGAGCGTCACCAGGATCTGCCGCGGCGTGGCCGACCGGCCGGCGACCTGCACCTTGCCCTTCAGCACCTGCACGGGGTTGAACGACGACAGGTAAAAGGCCGGGTAGCTGCCCGCCAGCACGCCGGTGGCGACGGTGAGGCCCAGGCCAAGCAGCCAGAAGGTGGGTGAGGAATAATTGATCGTCAGCTGCTTGGAGACAAGCTGGTTGTACAAGGGCAGCAGCAACTCCACCAGCACGATGGATACCAGGAAAGCCAGCACGGCGAGAAGGATGGATTCGCCGAGAAACTGGAAGATGAGATCTTTGCGCCGAGAGCCGATACTCTTGCGGATACCCACCTCGCGCGCACGACGCTCGGATCGGGCCGTGGCGAGGTTCATGAAGTTGATGCAGGCGATGACGAGGATGAAAATGGCAATGCCGGTGAACAGCTGCACGTAGAGGATCATGCCCCCCGACTCCTTGCCGTTGGTGAAGTAGCTGTACAGCCTCCAGTGACTCATGGGGTGGAGAAAGAGGGAAACGTTGGAAAGGTCGGGATTACGCTCGGCGATGATCCCGCGGATGGCGTCGTCTACTTCAGCCACAGGGGTGCCGGGCTGCAGCTCTACGTACACCTGGCTGACGTTGTTGTCCCAACGGTCTTTCACGTTGCCCACCCACGACTGGGTGAGTTCGTAATATCCGTAGGAAATGAAAAACTCGTGCTGGCTGAACGTCGTGTTCTCCGGAAGATCAGCCACAACGCCGGTGACTTTCAGCTCGCCCTGGTTGTCAATCTGAACCATCTTGTTGAGCGGGTCTTCGTCGCCAAACAAGGCCTTGGCCAGCGAGGCGGTAAGCACAATCGACCGCGGATCGTCGAGCGCCCGGGGTGTGCCTTTGAGCATCTCGAAGCCGAACATGTCGAAGAAGGATTCCGTGGCCCACAGCCCGACTTTGTTGAGTTTCTTGTCGCCCACGGCCAGCAGCGCACCTTCGCCCCAGTTCGTACGCACCGTCCGCTTGATGCGGCTGTCTTTCTCGGGCAGCACATCTTTCAGCGCATAGGGCACCGACTCGCCCGTCACGATGCCTTTGTCGACGGAGGCGTTGAGCCGCACTTTATAGATATTGTCGTACTTGGGAAAATACTGGTTAAACGTCACTTCATCGTTTACCCACAACAGGATGAGGATGCTGCAGGCCAGCCCCGTGGAGAGCCCGGCGATGTTGATGAAGGAAAAGGAGGGATGCTTCAGCAGGCTCCGGACGGCGATCTTGAAATAATTGAGCAACATTCGGTCAGGTGGTAAAACGGTTTATTCGGTACGCAGCGACTGCACAGGGTTGGCCGACGCTGCCTTGAGGGATTCGTAACTGACGGTGACCAGGGCGATGATCAGCGCAGCCAGGCCGGCGATCACAAAGATCCATACGTTCACGTCGACGTGATAGGCAAACCCTTCCAGCCACCGGTTCATGGCGTACCACGCCAGCGGCGCCGAGATCACGAAGGCGATAATCACCAGCTTCACGAATTCGCGCGACATCATGCCGGCAATCTGGGAAAGGGAGGCGCCCATCACCTTGCGGATGCCGATCTCCTTGAACCGCCGTTCGGCCATGAAACTCGACAGGCCATAGAGCCCGAGACAGCAGATGATCATGGCGATGAAGGTGAAACTGGTAATGATGGAGGAAACCCGCTTGTCTTCGTCGTATTGCTTCTGAATGCTCGAATCGAGGAAACTGTATTCAAAAGGAGTGTCGTTGACAACCCGCTTCCACGAGGCCTCGATTTCGGCCACGGCATTCTGGAAGTTGTCGGTGTTTACGGTGGCGACCACGGCAGAATACCGCGTGTCGCCTTCGGGCATCTCGAAGAGAATAGGCGTAATTTCCTCCTTGAGCGAAAGCTGGTGGTAGTCTTCCATCACCCCGATCACTTCATAGGTGTATTTCTCGCCCCGCCAGTCAAAGTAAATGTTCCGGCCCACGATCGC
>JAEUUE010000151.1 GCA_016787605.1 Cyclobacteriaceae bacterium | reverse complement strand
GGTAGAGCCGGAAGATGTAGTTCAGCAAATCGGGGTTCTCCCGGATGAGTGCCGTCATCTGGTCGATGGGCAGGAATACCACTTCCGTGGGTTCCTCCGCGACGGCGACTACCTTGCTGGTCTCGTTGTGCAGGCCGCCCAGCAGCGACATGATACAACTCTCCCCGGAGCGGATGTTATACAGCAGCAACTCCCTGCCGTCTTCATCACGGCGGATAACGCGCACACTGCCTTTTCTGACAAACGGGATCGCCCGTATGCGCATGTTCTCGTCGAGGATTACTTCTCCTTCGGAAAACTGCCGTGCCGTGCCGCTGGCCGCCAGTCGCTCTGCCAACCCGGGGATGGACTTGAGTTCATTGAGTTCGGCAGGAGGCATTACTTCGCGGCTCATGGGATCAGGGTAAATGTCGACTAAAATACGAACAATGGCCGAGTTAATTATTGGATCGAGTAAAGTAACCTACGTTGACTCCAAAGATGACTATCGAAGGGGTACTTTTGTAATACAACATTCCTGCTTCTCCGAAAAAATTTACAAACCATTTTTCGCGATGAATTAGGGAGAGCTTCATGCCCAACGACCACGTTGATGTGCCCTCTCCCGTTTCGAATGCCGGGTAGTCAAAACTCCTCCATTTGTACAGGCTCACGTAAGGTACCCACTGTACGCCTCGGCCCAGGGGGATATGGTAGTTGGTATGCTCTGCCAAAGTAAACCCTGCAATCACGAGGTAAACGATCCCGCTACTCCCCACGATTCTACAATTATTCAACAGGATGGCGATGGGTCCAATTATGCTTCCAAAACCAGCGTGAAAGTACCTGTCTCCTGCGGCCACCGACCATTCCGCCCCCCACCGTGAGCCGATCAGATATTCCCCAGTGTACCCAAAGGCATCCTGTATCGGAATTCCGGGAACGGATACCCGAAAGTAACCTAACTCGAAAGTATTTGGCCAGGGCAGTTTCTCATATTGGTCGTCCAGGGTCTGCGCCAACAGCGATCCAGAAACTGCAAGGAGGATCAGAACCAACCACTTCAACATAAAGTCAGGTCCTCATTCGGACCCAGTTAAATGCTCACCCTACCGAATAGCCACAAGGACTACCACACTGAACGGCTTCAGCTTATACGTGCTGCCGGAGACCTTGGGAGCCTCTTCCCACGAGACAATGTCCTTCGGCGACGGCAGTGACGTATCAATCCACCGCTTCCAGGGACTCTTGGCGGTTATCTCCAGTTCAAATTCCAGGGGCTCTGTCCAGGCGTTGATCATGTAGTGCATGCGGGTATTGCCGCTGATGCTCGTTACCGTAAACGCCAGGCTATGGGAATGATCAGACCAATCGGGCTCGTTGAGCCGCACACCATGCCAGGCAATGAGCCGCTGTTCCAGCATCTCCCGCAGGTTCATCGGGTACCGCTGCTGCTGTGCCGACTCGCGCATGAGTCGCATGCGGATAAGCTCCCGCACAAACCGGAACAGGTCCTGGTTC
>JAEUUE010000146.1 GCA_016787605.1 Cyclobacteriaceae bacterium | reverse complement strand
GAGAGGATGCATCTGGGAGCACCGGGACAAATCTTTGACCGAGCTCAATCATTGCGGGCCAATGAGACAAAGGCTGAAAGGCTCCTTTGGGAGCGGCTATCCAAAAATCAGTTAGGTTATAAATTCAGGCGACAACATCCTATTCTCACTTATGTCGTTGACTTCTACTGCCACGCCAAAAAACTCGTAATTGAATTGGATGGCTCCGTGCATGAACTTGTTGAGCAACGATTCAATGACATGACACGAACAGATGCACTTACTCATTACGGTCTGAAAATAGTGCGGTTTAAGAATGAGGATGTATTTTCAGATATTGACAAAGTAGTAAGAACGATTGAATCAGAATTGGGACGAAACCGAAATTAGTGGTCCCCCTTTAGGGGTCAGGGGCTAGGGAAAGCTGAGTCTGTTGGAGAATCCTGGGTTCAACTAACCATAGGACTACATGAAGACGAATAATCAAGTGCGTGAAGTACTGGCCGCAGTGTCCGATGATCTTTTGAACCTTGAAACCAAGAGCGTATATTCAATGCTCCCTTTGACTAGCACTATTCGACACCCTTAGGGCAAGGTCTGAATGGAGGCCAATAAAAAACTTATGAAACGAAGAGAATTTCTCCACCGCACCACCCTCGCCGCGGGCGCCTCGATGGTCGCGCTGCGGACGATGGCCGACGGCGACCCGGAAATCGTCGGGCAGAACAACCGCCGCTACCGCATCGATAAAGACTGGGTCAAGGCCGACGCGGCCAGCCTGCCCGTCAACGACTGCCACGAAATGGTGCAGGACGGCAGCGGGCGCATCGTGTTGCTGACCAACGAAACGAAAAACAACGTCATCTTCTTCGACCGCAAGGGAAAACTCCTTACCACCTGGGGCCACGACTTCCCCGGGGCGCACGGGCTGAGCATCATCGGCCAGGGCAAAGACCAGCTCCTCTTCATCACCGACACCAACCGCCACCAGTTCTACAAGGCCACGCTCGACGGCAAGATCCTCGCCACCTGGGATTTCCCGCAGGAGTCGGGGAAATACACGGAAGCCAAACAATTTGTGCCCACCGAGACGGCCATCACGAAAAACGGCGAAGTGTACGTCGCCGACGGCTACGGATCACAGTACATCATCCACTACGACACGCAGGGAAAAATCAAAAACATCTTCGG
>JAEUUE010000096.1 GCA_016787605.1 Cyclobacteriaceae bacterium | reverse complement strand
CTTGACGGAGGTGAGCAGGTTGGCTTTGTTGGTCTTGATGAGTTGATTGCAGCCCACCGACCAGGGCTGGTGGAGGTTTCCCGGTATGGCAAACACATCACGGTTGTAGCTATTGGCGATATCAGCCGTGATCAGCGCTCCGCCGCGGTCGCCGGCTTCCACCACGATGAGTGCGTCGCACATGCCGGCAATGATCCGGTTGCGCTGGGGGAAGTTGTGGGCATCCGGGCTGGTGCCTAGGGGATTTTCGGAGATCAGCGCGCCCTGGTTGACCATTCGGTGTGCTGTATCCTTGTGCGCTCCCGGGTAAATGACATCTAGCCCGCTCCCCAGCACCGCTATCGTAGCCAGGTCATTCTTTAAGGCTTCCTTGTGCGCATGAATGTCGATGCCATAGGCGAGGCCGCTGATAATCTGCGGCTGATGCAGCACCAGGCTCTTCACCAGGTCTTCTACGCAACCCTTGCCATAGTCGGTAGCTTTTCGCGTCCCGACGATGCCCACCGTGCGCGGATGGTTGAAGTTCGTGTTTCCTTTTACGTATAGGAGTGCCGGAGCATCTTCCACGGCTTTCAGACGCGCAGGGTAAGCGGCGTCGGTGAAGAGGAGGATGTGCACGTCGTTCCGTTCCGCCCTGGCCGCTTCTTGTTCGGCCAGCCTCATCGACCTGCCGGTCCGTATGGCATCTGCCGTAGCATCGCCAATACCCGGTATGCGCAGCAAGTCTTGCCTGGGTTGCCGGAAGACATCCTGCGCCGACCCGCAATACGCAATGAGTTGCCTGAGGAGAACCGGACCGATCCCGGGGATGAAGTAAAGGGCTAGGAAGGATAGGCGCTCCGGGTCCATGGGCTTGGACCGGCAATAAGGTCAAAACCCTGTAAACGCCGATAGCCGGACCCCGTCCGGTTTTCCTGACAAAAAATTGCCGATTAGCGGATTTTTTCGCGGATTTGGGTAAGGAAACCCCGGATATTGCGCAGACTCTCAATCATTTCCATCTTGTCCTTGATGGCCATGGCGTCGTTCTTCAGCATCTCCTTGGCGCCGCTCAGGGTGAATCCCTTTTCCTTCACGAGATGATAAATGAGCCGGATCTGATCGATGTCTTCCTTGGTGAACTGGCGGTTGCCTTTGCGATTCTTCTTGGGCTGGAGAATGTCGAACTCGGTTTCCCAAAAGCGAATAAGAGAGGGAGCTACATTAAACTGCTCGGCGACTTCGCCGATGGAGTAATACAACTTCTCAATTTCTTTTTCCTTGTAGGCCATGCGAGATGAATACCGTGTTCAGCGCGTGCGACTTATCCGCACTGATGCAAAGTAGCAATTCTTTTAAACTCCAAGCAAAGGACTTGAACTAAATTCTATCGACAAGATGTCAACATGTTGACCTGTGGATTCTAGAAGCAAAAACCTGATATCTGCGCGGGTTAACCAGTAATTTCCCGCTGTGGAGTTTCACTTGGGTTGAGCGGTTGGGCTACTTCATCGGGTATCCGCATGAAGGATAACCTTCAAAGGCTATGATTTTCAGTGGTTTATTTTATTAATGCAGGCGAAGGGGTAATTTTGGGCCCCTCGTGCCCATGGTACAGGTTGAATTTTTTAAAAGCATCACGTACTGAAGACGCCGTTAATGAACTCCGCAACCATACGCCGCAAGTTCCTCGAATTCTTTGCCTCGAAGGGTCACCAAATCGTACCCTCCGCACCGCTGGTACTCAAGAATGACCCCACCTTGCTCTTTACCAACTCGGGGATGGTCCAGTTCAAGGACTATTTCCTGGGCAACAGCATCCCGCCAAGCAAGCGAATCGCCGATACGCAGAAATGTCTCCGGGTAAGCGGCAAACACAACGACCTGGAAGATGTGGGTTTGGATACCTACCACCACACCATGTTTGAAATGCTGGGCAACTGGTCATTTGGCAACTACTTTAAAGCGGATGCTATCGCCTGGGCCTGGGAATTGCTCACCAACGTGTACGGTTTGCCCCCGGAAAGACTCTATGTAACGGTGTTTGGCGGCGACCAGTCCGACAACCTGCCCGTCGATGAAGAAGCCGAATCCTTGTGGATGCCCATTGTGGGTAAAGACCGCGTGCTTCACGGCAAGAAGAAAGACAACTTCTGGGAAATGGGGGAGATGGGCCCCTGTGGACCTTGTTCTGAAATCCATATCGACCTCCGACCGGAAGAAGAGGTGCGCAAGGTACCCGGCCGCCAGCTGGTCAATACCGACAATCCCCTGGTTGTTGAGATCTGGAACCTCGTGTTCATCCAATTCAACCGCCTCGCTTCTGGCGCCCTGGAGCCGCTGCCTGACAAACACGTCGACACCGGCATGGGCTTCGAACGTCTCTGCATGGCGATCCAGGGAAGGACGTCTACCTATGAGACTGATGTCTTCAGCCCGCTGATGGAGTTTATCAGCAAGCACGCCGGCGTGTCTTATGGTGCCAACCAGAAGACGGATGTGGCCATCCGCGTGATGGCCGACCATATCCGAGCGGTATCCTTCGCCATCGCCGATGGTCAATTGCCTTCCAACACCGGTGCCGGCTATGTCATACGCCGTATTCTCCGCCGCGCCGTTCGTTATGGGTTCTCCTACCTGAACTTCAAGGAGCCGTTCCTGCACCGGCTTACTCCGCTTCTGGCCGCCCAAATGAAGGAAGCCTTTCCGGAATTGCAGCAGCAGGTGGAATATGTCACCCGGGTGATTCATGAGGAAGAGCAATCCTTCCTGCGCACCCTGGAATTGGGCATTCGTCGCTTTGAAGGCTATGTCGGCGCCGCGTCCACGAAGGAGATCGCAGGCGACTTTGCCTTCGAACTGAACGACACGTATGGCTTTCCCATCGACCTGACTTCCCTGCTGGCAAGGGAACGTGGGTTCACCGTGGACCTCAAGGGTTTTGAGGCGGCCATGCAAGTCCAGAAGGAACGTTCGCGCACAGATGCCACCAAGGAAACGGGCGATTGGACGATCCTTCAGGATACGGAAAAGCCTGAGTTCATCGGCTACGAACACCTGCAATCGGAATCACGACTCATCAAGTACCGCAAGGTCAAGCAAAAGAATAAAGAGCTGTACCAGCTGGTGTTTGACAAAACACCCTTTTATGCGGAGAGCGGGGGCCAGGTGGGCGACACCGGGATCATCAAGGCAGGGCCCCAGGCTATCGCTGTGCTGGATACCCGGAAGGAGAATGAATTGATCATCCACCTGACCGAGCAACTTCCGGCAGACCCTTCGACGCCTATGGAACTCCGGGTCGACGAACGCAAGCGCAGGCTGACCATGAATAACCACTCAGCCACCCACTTGCTCCACGCGGCGTTGCGCCGGGTGCTGGGTAAGCATGTGGAGCAAAAAGGATCGCTCGTCAGCGACCAGGTCCTTCGCTTCGACTTCTCACACTTTGCTGCCATGACGCCGGAGGAAATTGAAAAGGTGGAGAGCCTGGTGAACGAGAAGATCCGTGAGAACATCGGACTCGATGAACAGCGCAATGTGCCCCTGGAGAAAGCCAAGAGCATGGGCGCGATGGCTCTCTTCGGCGAAAAGTACGGGGAATACGTCCGCGTCATCACCTTTGATCCTGGCTATTCCGTGGAACTGTGCGGCGGCACACACGTGAAAGCCACCGGAAACATCGGCTTCCTTAAAATCATTTCCGAAAGTTCAGTGGCTGCCGGCGTTCGCCGCATAGAGGCCGTGACAGCCGATGGAGCCCGGGAATACATCAACCGGCAGTTGGCCATGCTGCAAGAAGTCAAGACCATCCTCCGCAACCCGAAAGACCTGGTCTCGGCAGTGGGTACGCTGGTGGAAGAACGACAGTATCTGGAAAAACAGGTAGCCTCCTTCAACCAGGAACGGGCCAACCAGGTGCGTGAACAGTTGGCGGCCAGGGTGAAAGAGGAGGGCGGAACCTCCCGGGTCCTGGCCAAGGTTTCGCTGCCTGACGCGGAGGCGGTCAAGAACGTGGCGTACGGACTCCGCAACCAGTTCGAAAACCTGTTGATGGTCCTTGCCGCCGAAGTGGCCGGCAAGCCCATGGTCGCGGTAATGATTGGCGAAAAACTGGCTCAGACCCAGAAGTACCATGCCGGCAACCTGGTGAAAGAACTGGCCAAAGAGATTGATGGCGGGGGCGGTGGTCAACCCTTCTACGCTACGGCCGGAGGAAAGAACCTGCTTGGTCTAGACCAGGTCCTGGTTAAGGCCGAAGCTCTCCTTCGATAAACAGGGCAAGCCCCAGGTCCTATGGATGCAATTGTCCGGGATTCCTACGAAGCTGTCATTGGCCTGGAGATCCATGTCCAGTTGAAGACCAAAAGTAAGATCTTCAGCAGTGACCCGGTTTCATTTGGCGCTCCACCGAATACGCTGGTCAGTACAGTGTCTCTGGGTCTGCCCGGCACGTTACCAAAACTCAACCGAACGGTGATCGAGATGGGTCTGCGGATGGCGCTGGCCTGCCGGGGAAATGTCTCGGCTCGTCAGCACTTCGATCGCAAGAACTATTTCTATCCGGATCTTCCCAAAGGCTACCAGCTCACGCAGGATCGATCGCCGCTCTGCCGCGGCGGTTACCTGGCTGTACCTACCAAAGAAGGCTTAACCCAGGTGGAGCTGGAAAAGATCCATATGGAAGAGGATGCGGGCAAATTGATCCACGACCGGGCGGATGCAGACTCGAGAGTGGATTACAATCGGGCGGGAGTACCGCTGCTCGAGATCGTCACCAAACCCGTCATCGGGTCACCCGCAGAAGCCGCCGCCACGGTGATTGAAGTCAGAAAACTGGTCCGGTACCTGGATATTTCTGACGGCAACATGGAGGAGGGTTCCCTGCGGTGCGATGCCAACGTTTCCATCCGGCCAAAGGGTTCGAAGGTGCTGGGCACCAAGGTGGAAATCAAGAACCTCAACTCGATGCGGAATCTCAGCCACGCGTTGGCCTATGATATCCAACGCCAGATCGAATTGGCCGAAGCCGGGTTGCCGATAACCTCAGAGACGCGAGGCTTTGATGTGCAGACGGGAAAAACATTTCCACAGCGAACCAAGGAGGCGTTGAACGACTATCGCTACTTCCCGGACCCGGACTTACCGCCGATTGAAGTCTCCCCGGAATGGCTACAGGACATTCGCAGCCACCTGCCTGTGCTGCCCGAGGAATGGTATGACCGGCTGGTCGGGCAATATGCCCTTTCCCCGGCCGACGCGCTGACGGTTTCAGATTCCCGGGAGGGCGCGGAATACTTTCAGCGACTCTGTGAACTTGGCGTGAAACCAAAGTCGGCCGCCAACTGGCTGATCGGTCCCGTGAAATCATTGTTGAACCAACGAGGATGGGATATGGGGCACTGGCCCGTGGAGCCGAAACGGCTGGCTGAACTGACTGGCCTGGTGGAATCCAGCCAGGTGAGCTTTGGCGCGGCGGCCCAACGCGTCCTTCCTGCTCTCGTCGATCAACCCGCTAAAGGGGCAGGGGAACTTGCCGCAGCGCTTGGTGTTATACAGGAGTCAGATGCGGAGGGATTGGAACGACTGGTGGCCGAGGTCATCAAGGAGTTTCCGCTCAAGGTGGAAGCCTATCAAAAGGGCAAGACCGGAATTGTCAGTATGTTTATGGGCGAAGTCATGAAGAGGTCCGGCGGAAAGGCTGACCCACGAAAGGCAAACGAATTGATCTTGAAGAAATTAACGGAAGCATGAAACCAATCCATTTTATCGTTGTAGTGGCCCTGGCGGCGTTGTCCGGTTGTTCGGGTGAAACCAGGAAGGAAGAGTTGGGCTATGAGGTGACCGTAAGGGGCAAAGTCAATTACCCGCAGTCAGGCCTCATCCTGATCACCGAAATGCGGCAGGGGACAGGACAAACGGCCACTACCCAGGATACCATCCAGTTGGCCAGCGACAATTCGTTTGAGAAGAAGCTTCGTATTCAGGGACCCGGCTATTACCGGATCGACTTCTACCAGCAGCAGATTGTGGATGTGATTCTCGACAAATCTGACCTGACCATCGAGGTGGACGGGAATAGTGCGGGAGGCATCGCCATCGTTAAAGGTTCACCCGACATGGACCTGATCGAACAGGTGCAGGGCATCGTTCAGGGTGCCCGCGAGTCGGAGGAAGCAAGGTCCATTGAGCAGGAGTTCCAGGGCGCCGTGCAACGCAACGACCAGAAGAAGATCGAGGAGCTCCAGGAGCGGTACCTGGCCCTGCTGGACAAAGCATCAGCACAGGCCGCGGATGTCCTGAGGCAGCAACCTCCTTCGCTGGGGCTCATTCACTTGCTGCAGAATGCCGGTATTCTCGATCCTGACAAGCACATCGACGTCTACCTGTCGGCCGCGGAAAAGTTCAGAAAGGAATGGGCGAATGTTCAGTACGGAAAAGACTTCGTGGCCTTTGCCGACAAGGTCAGGGCAACGGCCATCGGCCAGCCGGCACCCGAGATTGCCTTGCCTGATCCCAACGGCAACGTGATCAAGCTTTCATCCTTCCGCGGAAAATATGTGTTGGTGGATTTCTGGGCGAAATGGTGCGGCCCTTGTCGTCGCGAGAACCCTAACGTGGTGAAAGCGTACCAGGCTTTTAAGGACAAGAACTTTGACATACTCGGGGTGTCCCTTGACCGGACGAAGGAAGATTGGCTGCAGGCTATTGCCGAAGACGGCCTCACCTGGAACCATGTCTCCGACCTGCGCTACTTCGATTCGCAGGCGGCCAAAGACTACAACATCAATGGCATTCCATTCAGCATCCTGGTAGACCCTTCAGGGGTGATCATTGCCAAGAACCTCCGTGGCAATGCCCTGCACCGGAAACTCAGCGAAGTGCTGAATTAATCCTAGTAGGAGGTAAATACGAACGAAAGAATATTGGCGCCCATCTGGAGCGCCTCGAGACGCTTGGCTTCCGGGTCGTTGTGAATCCGCTGGTCTTCCCAACCGTTGCCTAGGTCAGATTCATAAGAATAGTATACGACAAGCCGTCCTTCGTAGATCAGCCCGAAACCCTGGGCAGGCTTTCCATCATGCTCATGAATCTTGGGAAGGCCCCTGGGGAATTGGTATTTCTGGTGATAGATGGGATGATCAAAGGGAAGCTCCACCAATTCCAGCTCGGGGAATACTTTCTTGAGTTCCAGGCGAATGAATTTGTCCAGGCCGTAGTTGTCATCCACGTGCAGGAATCCTCCGCCGGCCAGGTAGGTCCGGAGGTTTTCGGCCTCTTCGGGGGTAAAGACCACGTTACCATGCCCGGTCATGTACACATAGGGATAGGAGAACAGGTCGCGGCTGCCAACATCGACCGCATCTTCTTCCGGCGCCAGGTTCATCCCCAATTGCGTGTTGCAGAACTTGATCAGGTTGGGAAGTGCCGTTTTGTTGGCATACCAGTCACCCCCGCCTCCATACCGTAACTTGGCGATTTTGAACTGGGCCAGGGCTGGGAGACAGGTTACGAACAGCAGGGCGGAAGCGATAAATGCCGTTCTGATGCCTGAAATCAGCATTTTGGCGTGGGTTTTGCAATGCATGGAACAAATTTTCGGATGGCCGTTAAACCCGGCCGCCCGGGAGGCATCTAACGGACAAATCAACAAAAAACTGACCATGAAAACTATGAAAACACGGTTCGCCCTGAAGGCGTTCGTCCTCACCCTGATGGCGTCCTTCCTGTTCTTTACTTCCTGTAAGGACGAAGAGACCATTAGCTTTAGTTCCAGTGACAATAACGACCTCCAAAGCGAGGCCAGCATGGATGCTCAGCTGGAAGATGTCTCTGACCTGGCCGGCGTTGCGGTAGCCTCCGATGCAGGCACCTTGACCGGAGCGCGTTCCGCGGGTTCTTCCCGGGTCATCACGCCGGCAGGCGATACGCGTTTTAGCTGCGCCACGGTCACCCTGGAATTTGCAGCGGACAATAATCCGCCTTCCGTCATTCACGGATACATCCACATTGATTTTGGCACGGGCTGCACCGGACCCAATGGTCGGGTACGCAAGGGAATGATTCATGTGGAGTTCAACGGCCCGCGTTTCATGCCCGGATCGACCGTTACCATCACCACCGAAAACTACTATGTTGATGGCATCAAGATCGACGGCACCCGCACGGAGTTGAATGCCTCCGGAAGCACCCAGGACGCTCCCAAGTTTACCATCACCGAAGAGGTAACGGTTACATTCCTGGACGGCACTACAGCTACCCGTACAGCTACCCGTACCCGGACGTGGAATCGCATGGCCAACCCGCTTGAAGATTCCTGGACGGTTACCGGCTCCGCCTTCGGCACCACCCGCAGAGGAGTTGAATATGTCATGACGATTACCAAGGCCCTCGTGTTCAAGCGCTCCTGCGCCATCTCGAGCAAAATGGTTGTCCCTGTGGAAGGTACCAAAGAACTTGTCACGGGCACGAAGAAGATTGTCACCGACTTCGGCAATGGCGATTGTGATACGACCATTACCATTACCGTAAACGGAAGATCCAAAGACATCCAGATTTCGGCTAACGGAGACTAAAATCTTCCCGGCGAAATCATCCAACCGCCCCCTCATCGGGGCGGTTTTTTTTGTGCCTGTCGGATCACCGTTTAGCGGATGAATTTCTTTTCTTTGCATCCATGCAGCAGTACCTCGATCTCATGCGGGATATTCTCCAAAACGGAACCCGGAAAAGCGACCGGACCGGCACAGGTACACTGTCGGTGTTCGGGAGACAGATGCACTTTGATCTCTCCAAAGGATTTCCGCTGGTCACGACCAAGAAGCTCCACCTTCGTTCCATCATTTATGAGCTGCTCTGGTTCCTGAATGGCGACACGAACATTAAATACCTCAATGATAATGGGGTGACCATCTGGGACGAATGGGCAGATGAACGAGGAGAGTTGGGGCCGGTATACGGTTCACAGTGGAGAAGCTGGCCCGCACCCGATGGACGGCATATTGACCAGATTTCACAGGTGTTGAAGCAGATCAAAGAGAAACCGGATTCCCGCCGGCATATGGTCACCGCCTGGAATCCTGCTGAAGTGGACAAGATGGCCTTGCCGCCCTGCCATGCGTTGTTTCAGTTTTATGTCGCGGATGGCCGGCTTTCCTGCCAGCTCTATCAACGAAGTGCCGATTACTTTCTTGGGGTCCCGTTTAATATTGCCAGCTACGCACTCCTGACCCATATGGTCGCCCAGCAATGCGACTTGGAGCCGGGCACTTTCGTGTGGACTGGCGGCGATGTGCACCTGTATCTGAATCACCTGGAACAGGCTCAGATTCAGCTATCCAGGACACCTTTTCCCTTGCCTCAACTGGTAATCAAGCGTCGGCCGACCACGCTTTTTGAATACCAATTCGAGGACTTCGAAATCGTCAACTACCAATCGCACCCCGCCATCAAGGCACCTATCGCCGTTTGAGAAACCTCTTCTTGGTTTCCAGACCTCTTGTCCTATTTTTGTGGCCTTTTAAAGGTATTTAGGCATCCTTTTGGGGGATTTTTCGTTGTTGAGAGCGATATGCACGAGAAAAGCAGTGTTTTTGATATGATCGGGCCCGTCATGATTGGTCCGTCCAGTTCACACACTGCGGGCGTGGTACGGATCGGGCTTACAGCTCATAATATTTTGGGCGGAGTCCCGGAGGAGGCAGAAATCACCTTCTATAACTCTTTTGCCCGGACCTATGAAGGCCACGGCAGCGACCGGGCTATCCTGGCAGGCTTAATGGGCTTCAAAACAGACGATAAGCGCATTAAGGAAGCCATTGAACTGGCCAAGCCGGCCGGCCTCAGCTACCGGTTCAAATCGGTAGGCAATGCCTCCACGTTCCACCCCAACTCCATCCGGGTGCGGATTCGGAAAGGGGATAAGACCATTGAAGTGCTGGGCGAAAGCCTGGGCGGGGGCGTGATCAACATTGCCCAGGTCAACGGGTTCAAGGCTCATTTCAGCATGGGCCTGCATACCGTGATCATCACGGCCGACGATGTGAAGGGCAGTATTGCCTTCATCGCCAGTGTGTTGGCCAACGACGACTGCAACATCGCCACCATGTCGGTTTCCCGGAGAGGGAAATCGGACCTTGCCTGCCTGGTGCTCGAAATGGATTCGGGCATTCGTGATGTAACATTAAACTACCTGCGGAGTCTTAGCTGGGTCAGGGAAGTGACCTACATCCACCTCGACTGATTCTCCGGAAATTCCAACGAATGAATATTCAACCTGAACTGAACATACGTATGCCGAAATTGCTGCTTACCGTGTCCCTTATTCTCATCTCCGGGCTTTCCGGGCTCCGCGCGCAGGAGGTCAGGAAGTGGACCCTGAAGGAGTGCGTGGATGTGGCGCTGGAGAATAACCTCCGGATCAAGCGGAGCTCTTTTGCGGTCGAGACCTCGAAAGCCAACCTGCTGCAGGCCAAAGGACAGTTTCTGCCCACCGTCAACGCATTCGGCGCCTATACCAAGAACTACGGTCGCGCCTTGAACCCGACGACCAACCTGTTTGTCGACCGCAATTCAACGGCCATCTCACCGTCGGTCAACGGGAACCTTCCCCTTTTCCAGGGCCTCCGGATCCAGAATTCATTCAAGCAGAACCAGCGTGACCTGCTGGCTTCCAACGAAGACCTTCTGAAGGCCAAGAATGATGTCATGTTGAACGTGGTCACGTTGTATATCAACGTGATCTTCAACAAGGAGCTGTTGGACAATTCCCGGTACCAGCTCAATTCCAGCCTGCAGCAACTTGACCGCATCAAGAAGCAGGTGGAGGCAGGCTCCCTGGCCATGACCAATCAACTGAACCAGGAGGCCCAGGTAGCCACCAATGAACTTAATGTTATCAACCAGGAAAATGCGCTCAACCTGTCTATCCTACAGTTGAAGCAGTCGATGCAGATCCCGGCATCCGAACCCCTGGACGTTGATATCCCGGTTGTTCCGGAGAGCGACTTGATTCTCGACTCCAATCCCGAGTCCATCTATCAGCAGGCCGTTTCTTCCATGCCTGAAATACGGGCAAGCATCCTGCGCGTGGAGAGTGCGGAGTACGCCCTCAAGGCGGCACGCGGTTCCTATTACCCTCGACTCGGGCTCGCCGGAACCGTTTCGTCCAACTCCAGCGATCTGAACTCATTGCGCATACCAACGGGTACGACCTCCCAGGTTCCCATTGGAGTCACCCAGAGCGGCGAGACCGTCTTCACGAGTGTAAACGACGTGACCACGGAGAAGTACTCGCATAACCAGCAGCTGGAAGATAACGTGTTTCGGAATTTCGCCTTGCAGCTGAACATCCCTATTCTCAACGGTTTCGCCACCCGCAGCGGCGTGCAGCGTGCCAAAATCAACCAGGAACTGGCCAACATCACTGTCAAGGAGACTCAGAATACGTTGCGGCAGACCATCGAGACGGCCTACAACGATGCGCTCGCCGCGATTCGGTCATACAATGCCTCCACCAAGCAGGTAAATGCCCAGGAAGAAGCCTTCCGCATGAATAAGCAGCGCTTCGACGTGGGAGCTCTCAACATTATTGAATTCCAGATTTCGGAGAATGATCTCTTCCGTGCCAAGTCAGACCTGACCCGGGCGAAGTACAATTTCATTTTCCGGAAGAAAGTCCTTGATTTCTATCAGGGCAAACCGATTGAATACTAAACCTCTACTAATAATTTCTATCCATGGCAAAGAAGCAAACCAAGAAGTCGGGCAAGCTGATGTATTACCTGATCGGGGGCGTTGTCGTCCTACTGATCTTCCTGTTCATCGCCAAATCGGCCGGCTGGATCGGCAAGGGTAAGGAGATTGAGGTAGAGCTGGCCAAAGCGAAACGGACCACCATCGTGGAGAAGGTGAGTGCCTCGGGAACGGTGCAGCCGGTGGTGGAAGTGAAGCTGGCCCCGGAAGTATCCGGTGAAATCATAGAACTCAATGTAGAAGACGGCGACAGCGTCAAGCTGGGAGAGCCGCTGGTGAAGATCCGCCCGGACACCTGGCAGAGCCAATTGGAACGGTCAGAGGCAGCCCTGAGCCAGCAGAAGGCCAACCTGGAGGCATCAAGGGCCAACCTCAGCCGATCTGAGGCCCAGTTCGCCCGCGTAGATGCCGAATACAAGCGGCAGGAGAAACTCTGGAACCAGAAGGTCATCTCGGAGGCCGACTGGCAGCTGGCCAAGCAGAACTATGAGGTCGCCAAGAACGAACTCGCCTCTTCCAAGCAAAGTGTGGAGGCAGCTCGGTTCATCGTGAACAGCACGGAGGCCTCGGTGCGGGAATCGCGTGAAAACGTGCGCAAGACTACGGTGGTGGCTCCCTTGAAAGGGGTGGTCTCCAAACTCAGCGTTAAGAAAGGCGAGCGCGTCGTGGGTACGGCCACCATGGGCGGAACCGAAATGCTCCGTATCGCTGACCTCAACAAGATGGAAGTCCGCGTGAACGTGAACGAAAACGATATCGTCCGCGTGCACCTCAATGACAGCGTCCTTATCGATGTCGATGCGTACCAGAATACCGGCAAACAGTTCAAAGGCCTGGTGACCCATATCGCGAACACGGCCCGCGACAAGACTTCGGCCGATGCCATTACCGAGTTTGAAGTCCGGATCCTCATCCTTTCCTCTTCATATGCCGACCTGGTAAAAGGAGGGAACCGCTATCCCTTCCGTCCCGGCATGACGGCCAGCGTGGAAATCCTGACCAGCCGCCGCGAAAACGTCCTCTCCGTGCCGCTGGCTTCGGTGACTACACGCAACCCTGACGAAAAGCCCATGGGTGAAGGTGCTCCGGGTGGCGGAGGTGGCGGCAACAATGACAACAACCGCGTCGTGGTGGATGCCAGCAAGAAAGTCGAGAAGAAGGCCGACAAGATCGTGGTCTTCATCAACGAAGGCGGCAAGGCCAAAATGGTCGAAGTGAAGACCGGTATCAGCGACTACGACAATATTGAGATTCTCTCCGGCATCAGCGACAGCACGGAGGTGATCACGGGTCCGTTCCTGGCCGTATCGAAACGACTGAAAGACGGTGATGAGATCAAACAGGCTGAAAAAGGAAAGGGTGGTCCTAACAAGGAGAAGCCCGAAGAGAAGAACTAACACGGAACCCCGCCCACAAGCGGGGTTCTTTCTTACCTTTAATGCATGATCAAGCACCCCTGGCACGAAGCCCCCGTCGGAAGGAATATTCCCGAATATGTCAACGGCATCGTGGAGATCTCCACCGGCATGCGCGCCAAGTATGAGGTAGACAAAGACACCGGGCTGCTGAAGCTGGACCGAATTCTCTATTCGTCAGTGTATTACCCGGCCAACTATGGCTTTATCCCGCAAACGCTGGGTGATGATCATGATCCCCTTGATATCATGATCATCTCCCTGGTGCCGATTCAGCCTCTTTGCCTGGTACCCTCGCGCGTCATCGGCGTCATGAGGATGGTTGACCAGGGGCTCGCCGACGAGAAGATATTGGCGGTGGCGGAGAAGGATGCCAGCGTCGGGCACCTCAATGACGTCAGCGAGTTGGCACCCCATTTTACCATCGAGCTGAAAGAATTCTTCGAGACGTACAAAAAGCTGGAGAATAAGGTGGTCACGGTCCCTGACTTCCAGGGAAAAGCGACGGCGATGGCGATCATTGAAAAGGCCATTGATAATTACCGAAATTCCGTTGGCAAATTTCCCGGTGCTCACCCATGAAACCGCGCCCTTCGGTTTTGATCATCCAGACGGCATTCATTGGCGATGTCGTCCTGGCTACGGCCCTCATTGAGTCCATTCAAGCCCAGGAGCCCGACGCCACGATCGATTTCCTGGTGCGGAAGGGAAATGAGGTATTACTGGAAGGGCACCCCAAACTGCGCACCGTGTACGTCCTTGACAAGCAGAGGAAGTACCAGAGCTTGATGGAGCTGGCCAGGACTTTCCGCAAGATCCGCTACGACTGTGTAATCAACGTGCAGCGGTTTGCCACCACCGGGCTATTGACTGTCATGTCCGGCGCATCCATCACGATTGGCTTTGAGAAGAATCCGTTCTCGCGGTTTTTCTCGCGGCGCATTGCGCATACGATTGGTGAAGTACATGAAGTGACACGTAACCTCAGCCTGCTTGCACCCCTGGGAATTCAGTCGTCTTCACGCCCGCGGTTATACCCGACACCGGCCCACTACGAGAGGGTAAAGCCCTACCAGTCAGGGAAGTATATCACGGTCTCCCCGGCATCGGTATGGTTTACCAAGCAGTTGCCGGCCGCCCAATGGAGTGAATTTCTATCCTCTGTTTCAGGATGCAGGGTCCTGTTGCTGGGAGGTCCGGACGATAAGTCGCTCTGCGATGAAGTGGTAGCGAAGACCAGCCACGGGGAAGTGATCAACCTTGCCGGCCAGCTTTCACTCCTTGAGTCGGCTGCGCTGATGGCAGGCGCAGCGATGAACTACGTCAACGATTCGGCGCCGCTCCACCTTGCCTCGGCGATGAATGCCCCGGTCACGGCGGTATTCTGTTCCACGCTCCCGGATTTTGGCTTCGGACCGCTGTCGGATGATTCTACCGTGGTGCAGACGGAGCAGAGGCTGGAGTGCCGCCCTTGCGGACTCCACGGCCACCGCAACTGCCCGGAAGGGCACTTCCGCTGTGCAACTACCATCCGGAAAGAACAACTGCTGGCAACGCTCCGCTAGAAATCGCGAAGGTGGGTGTAGACCTTGTGCATGGGCATGCCCATCACCGTGAAGTAAGAGCCATTGATCTTCTCAATCCCCACCATGCCGAGCCAATCCTGCGCGCCGTAGGATCCGGCCTTGTCAAAAGGCTTGCACGTGTCGACATAGTATTCGATTTCCTCCCGGCTCAGTTTGCGGAAGGTGACCTTGGTCATGTCGTCAAAGAGATCATGTTTGTCGCGGGCCAGGAGACATACCGCCGTGATGACCTTGTGGGTGCGGCCGGCAAGTTGGGTCAGCATCTGAATGGCTTCGTTCCGGTCGCCCGGCTTGTTGAGAATCTGCCCGCGAAGGATGACAACCGTGTCGGCGGTAATGACGACTTCGTCTTTCAGTTTGGGCAGAAAGACCTTGGCTTTCTCCTCGGCCAGGTAACGCGGTACCATCTCCGCGGGCATGTAGTCGGGGAAGCGTTCATCATGCACAGGGGCCTCCACGCGGAACTGGTAGCCGGCTTCCTTCATGAGAAACTGGCGCCTGGGCGAGGTGGAAGCCAGGATGATTGGTCGCTGGGTGGTCATCATGCAAACGGGGAGTACGAGGGCAGTGAAAACTCATCTTCCCGTATGGAACTGAACAGGAACCCACAGATGATCTTCGGGTAGAAGTAGGTGGATTTCTGGGGCATGGTGTACCCGCTGAGGCAAACGCGCTTGACATCGTCCATGGCCACATCCTGGGTGATGATGGCCAGTTGGGCCTCTTCGCGCTCTACTTTGGTCAGGCAGTCGGAAAAACTCCGGTCAAAACGGATATGTGGAGATTGGCGCTGTTCCTTGCCGGGGATGCCGAGCGCCTTCTCGATGATGAAGTAGTGCATGACCGTCAGGTCCAGTTTCTTGATCTCATCCGGAAAAGGCCAGTGGAAGTCCAGGAAGGCCTCGGGATGGAGCCGGACCTTGTAACTGTTTTCCTTAAACACCAAGCCAAACGCCCAGGGTTTCCCGAGGATGATCTCGTAGAGGGTGTCGGGGTCTTCGATAGGTTTGATGGTGAAATACGGGGCGATCTTGCGCAACACTTTCTCTTCCGAGAAATCGTCCAGTCCCTGGATCAGCCGGTGGGTGGGCAGGATGCGGAGATCGTCGGATTCCATGTTGGACAGGAACATGAGGTGATAGTTGAACCCCTCTTGGCCGGTACACGATCCTTCCTCCTGGCGACGGTGCTTGAGCGCCAGGGAACTCTCATACCGGTGGTGCCCATCGGCAAGGATGATAGTCTTGTGGGCGATATGATCCACAAACTTCCGGATCACCCCGGCATCGTGGATGACGGCCAGTACGTCGCGCACACCCTGGTAATCTTCGGTCTCATAAAGCGGGTTGGCGATGGCTTCGTCCATGTATGGCTCCAGTTCAAAGGAAGGGTCGGAGTACAAGCCATGAGTCGGGCTCGCATGCAACTCGGTCCTTTGCAGGAGTTCAATGCGGTCGTTTACGGCACTGGGGATGGTGTTCTCGTGACGAAGGACCACTTTTTCGCTCCAGTCGTAGGCACGGATATGGCTGATGAATCCCTTGCGGCAGTAGGTTTGCGTCGTGCCGGGCAGGCGGAAGTACTGGTAGTACACGTAAATGGCCGGCAGGGGATCCTGCACGAGGATGCCTTCCTTTTTCCATTGCTGAAGAGTACGGGCAGCCGCCGATGCCGGGTCGGGCCCTAGCGGGACGGAAAGGTGGATGCTGTTAATCGGGTTCTTGTACAGCGTTTGCCGTTGCTTGTCAGACACCACGTCGAAGAGGGGGGACGTAAGCGACTCGATCTCGCGCGCAAACGACGGATTGTAACGCCAGGCTCGAAAGGGCTTGATCTCTGCCATGGAACTACTTCAGGCGATTCTGCTTCCAGCGGCTTACGGCCTGGGTGGGTTCGCCGGCAGGCACCACGGCCTGCTTGTCCTTGAATACGTAGGCGGCCAGGGCGGCGGCCACACGATCCTGGTCTTCGGATTCATGCAGGGGTTTCAACAGCTCCGGCTTGAAGTGTTGTTCCACAAACTTGGTATCAAATTTTCCCGAGCGAAACGCGGGGTGTTCCATCACAAATTTGCAGAAACCCAGGGTGGTCTCCACGCCCGTAATATGGTAATCGTTAATCGCCCGTATGGTCTTCTCGATGGCCGCTTCCCTTGACGTGGCATGGCAGATCATCTTGGCTATCATGGGGTCATAGAAGAATGAGATAGCCATTCCTTCCTCAAAACCGTCATCGACACGGATGCCATGGCCCTGGGGCCGGCGATAGGTCTTGAGGGTGCCAATGTCGGGGAGAAAGTTGTTGGTCGGATCTTCGGCGTAGACGCGCACCTCGATGGCGTGACCGTTGATGCGGAGGTCGGATTGCCTGAAGGGCAGAGGTTCACCCTGGGCAATCCGCAGCTGAAGGTTGACGAGGTCAAGCCCGGTTATCTCTTCGGTGACCGGATGTTCTACCTGGAGGCGGGTGTTCATCTCCAGGAAGTAGAAGTTCATCTTGTCATCAAGAATGAATTCGACCGTGCCGGCATTGAAATAGCCGCATGACTTGGCTGCATTGACGGCGGCTTCGCCCATCTTCGAGCGAAGCTCGGGTGTGAGGACGGAGGAAGGGGCCTCTTCCACGACTTTCTGGTGACGCCGTTGAATGGAACACTCACGTTCAAAGAGATGAACCATGTTCCCGTGCTGGTCACCGAGGATCTGAAACTCAATGTGACGGGGCTGCGTGACATACTTCTCAATGAAAACTGATCCGTCGCCGAAGGCCGATATGGCTTCGCTGACGGCGCGTTCCATTTGTTCTTCAAATTCACCGTCATGGTTGACAATCCGCATGCCCTTGCCGCCGCCGCCCGCGCTGGCCTTGATCAGCACCGGGTAGCCAATCTCCTTCGCCAGTTTCTTGGCCTGGGGGATGTCGCTGATGGGCTCGGAAGTCCCAGGCACCAGGGGAACATTGAATTTGGCAGCTGCCTGCTTGGCGGCCAGCTTGCTCCCCATGATCCGGATGGCTTCCGGTGGTGGCCCGACAAACATCAACCCGGCATTGATAACGTCCTGTGCAAAGTCCTCATTCTCAGATAAAAATCCATAGCCAGGGTGGATGGCATCCGAGCCGGTCTGCAAGGCAGCGGCAATGATCTTTTCGCCTCGCAGGTAGGACTCCGAGGAGGGGGGTGGACCTATGCAGATGGATTCGTCGGCAAAGCGCACGTGGAGTGCATGGCGGTCGGCCTCGCTATACACAGCAACCGTTTGAATCCCCATCTCTTTGGCACTGCGCAGCACGCGGAGTGCGATTTCGCCCCTGTTGGCGACCAAGAGCTTATTGATTTTCCTTGTTTTCATGTCGGGCTGCAATAAAAGCAATAATTCGTGCAGGTTGGGTTTCTGACGGCCCCGAATTCGTGGACATTCCCATTTTTAAGCTATTTTTGCCGAAATTTTAACGAAACCACCCAGGACCATGGTAGTAGACCTGTTTGACAAGCTGCGGATGGAAGCCGGCCCGCTGGCCAAGTATTCCCACCTTCCTGATGACTATTTCTTCTTCCCCAAGCTCGAGGGCGAAATCGGCCCCCGGATGCTATTCAATGGAAAGGAGGTTCTGAACTGGAGCCTCAACAACTACCTCGGTTTGGCCAACCACCCCGAGGTACGCAAGGCAGATACGGAAGCTACCGCCAAGTATGGCTTGGCCAGCCCGATGGGTGCCCGGATGATGTCGGGCAACTCCGTCAACCACCTGGAGTTTGAAAAGCAGCTGGCCTCCTTCGTCATGAAGGAAGATGCCATGCTCCTCAACTTCGGTTACCAGGGGGTGTTCTCCACCATCGACGCTCTCGTTGACCGTAAGGACGTTATCGTATACGACGCGGAGTGCCACGCCTGCATCATCGACGGCGTACGCCTTCACCTGGGCAAGCGTTTTGTATTCCCCCACAACAACATGGAGAACCTGGAGAAGCAACTCCAGCGCGCTACGAAGATTGCAGATGAGAACGGAGGCGGTATCCTCGTGATCACCGAAGGCGTCTTCGGGATGTCGGGTGATATGGGCGACCTCAAGGGGATTGCCGAGCTCAAGAAGAAATACAAGTTCCGTCTCCTGGTTGACGACGCCCACGGCTTCGGAACCATGGGTAAGACGGGTGCGGGCGCCGGCGAAGAGCAGGGCGTTCAGGACCAGATCGACCTTTACTTCTCCACGTTTGCCAAGTCAATGGCCAGCATTGGAGCTTTCATCGCAGGTGACAAGCGCATCCTCAAGTACCTGCGGTATACCACCCGGTCGCAGATCTATGCCAAGAGCCTACCGATGCCGCTGGTAATCGGGGGAATGAAGCGCCTGGAGCTGCTCCGGACCCGGCCCGAGCTGAAGAACAAGCTCTGGACGATCGTTAATGCCGTCCAGGATGGCCTCCGCGAGAAAGGTTTCTACCTCGGCCCGACCAAGTCGCCGGTAACCCCGGTACTCTTCAAGGGTGGGGTGGGCGAAGCAGCCAACATGTCGATGGACCTCCGGGAGAACTTCCATATCTTCTGCTCGGTGGTGATCTATCCTGTTGTGCCTAAGGATGTTATCATGTTCAGGATTATCCCTACTGCAGCCCATTCCCTGGAGGACGTTCAGGAAACCCTGACCGCCTTTGCGGCCCTGAAACAGAAGCTGGATGACGGAATTTACCGTCGCGAGGAACTGGTGGCCGTGACCAAAGGAGTGTAAAAAATATCGTTTTCTGCTTGTTTTTGACCTGTTTTACATAAATTAGCGAGCAGAAAATCCCTTGTTTTAACCCTAAACTAAATAGCAATGAAAAAATTTGAAGAACTGAAAAACCTGATTGCCTCCATCGAAACGGATGCTGACAAATTCTATAACAAGGGCAACAGCGCCGCTGGCACCCGCGTTCGGAAAGGCATGCAGGACCTCAAGAACATCGCTCAGGCGATCCGTGCTGAGGTTCAGGAACTGAAGAACAAGGAGAAGTAATCACTACTTCTTTGTCGATATAGGCCTGAGGGCCTTCAAAAAGGGACTCCTTTACTGGAGTCCCTTTTTATTTGACTCGTAAAGGATTCGGATCTTTCTGACCAGGCCATCTGATGCCTGGACCAGGGGCAAACGGACGTTGGGACCGCAGACACCCATCTCAAATAACAGCTGCTTGACTCCCACAGGGTTGCCTTCTTCATACATGGGCCCGTTGATATCCACAAGTTTGAATAGTTCTTTCTGGGCCTTGCTGTAATCGCCGGCAAAGGCATACTCCTTCATTTTCTTGAATGTAACCGGGAAGGCATTGGCCAGGACGCTGATCACCCCCACACCGCCAATCGCATAGAGGGCAAGAGTCATCAAGTCGTCACCTGAAAGGAGCATAAAACCCGCCGGCTTCTCCTTGGCGATCTTCATGCACTGCTCCAGGTTGCCCGAAGCTTCTTTGACGCCGACGATATTCTTGTGGCGGGCCAGGCGCAGGGTGGTGGAGGCGTTCAGGTTGGAGGAGGTCCGCCCGGGTACATTGTACAGGATCACCGGCACGGGGCTCGCATCGGCTACGAAATTGAAATGATGGATGATGCCTTCCTGCGACGGCTTGTTGTAGTAAGGGCTCACGGAAAGTATGGCGCTGACATGCCGGAAATCGGTGTCCTGGATCTCCTCCAATACAGCAGCCGTGTTGTTTCCCCCCAGGCCATACACAATCGGCAGCTTCCTGGGGTTGTTCTGTGCCACGAAGGCCAGGACCTTCCGTTTTTCCTCTTTGGACAAGGTGGCGGATTCACCGGTGGTGCCCTGGACGACGTAGTAGTCCACCCCACGTGAGGTATGAACCAATAGTCGCTTGAGCGATGCAAAATCGATATCTCCCTGTTCGTCGAAAGGAGTGACCAGGGCCACTCCGGTTCCATACAATGTTTTCATCAGCGCAATTGCTTGGTGTATTTGTACATGTTGTCGATTAGTCCCTTCGGCGTACCCTGGCCGGAGATCATCAGTTCAAAGAAAGGCTCCAGGCCGTCGCCATACCGCCCAACGCGGCAATGGGCCCGGCTTTGGGCCAACAGGTAGAGGACAAGCGGGTTAGGCTCCTGGTCAATGTAAAAGAGGTAGTCAAATGGGGTCTCGGCAAACTTCCGGGCCTGCTCGTTGTCGATGTTGCCCCAGAAATTGAGATCCTGGATGGTGAAGAAGTCGAAAAGGAACTCGTAGTTCTCCTTCTTCTTCGGCAAGAACTCGAGGACCTTGACCTGCTTTCCGTCCTGTTCGAGCTGTCGTATGAATTCCTTGATGTCGTCGTGCTTCTGGCGGTCTTCCACGCTGAAAATGATGCCTACCAGGTTGGACCGCTTGTAGGGCGTGCTGGCCCGCAGGCTCTTGTTCTTGCGCAGGGCCGATGCCGTGCGCCAACGGAGGAAGGTGTTCTTCAAGGGGTAATCTTTCGACCGCTAAAATATCCTAAAATCGGCAGGAGGCAAGCCGGCTTGCCGGCCGGTTACCTGGATTGACCCAAGTTGTTACCCTTTCAGCATTTCCCTGAACTCGTCCTCTGAGATGATCTTGATCCCGAGCTTCTCGGCCTTCTCCCGCTTGGCCGGCCCCATATTCTCGCCGGCTACCAGGTAGTCCAGTTTTCCGGATACTCCGGACAAAACCTTTCCGCCATGGGCAACGATCACGTCCTTGATTTCCTCGCGCTCGTAGTGCTGGAAGGTACCCGAAACCACGAAGCTTTTTCCCCCGAGTACGTCGCTGACTTTTTCGGCTTCCTTGTACGTCGACTCAAACTGCAGCCCAGCCTTTTTCAGGCGCTGAATCTCCCGCTTGTTTTCAGGATCGCGGCACCAGTCGTACACGCTTTGCGCGATGATTTCCCCCACCTCGGGAGCCTGGAGGAGTTCTTCCTTGCTGGCTGACATCAGGTGGTCCATCGTTTTGAAGTGCCGGGCCAGTTTTTCGGCCACCGTCTTGCCCACGTAGCGAATTCCCACGGCGAAGAGTACGGCCTCAAACGGGGTTTTCGTTGATTCCGTAATACCCTGCAGGAGGTTCTTTGTAGACGTTTCCTTAAAGCCCTCCAGTTGCAGGATATCTTCCTTCCGGAGATCGTAGAGATCGGCCGGAGTTTTCAGCAGACCGAGGTCATAGAGTTGTTTGATGGTCATTTCGCCCAGCGAGTCGATGTCCATGGCCTTGCGCTGGATGAAGTGTTCGATCCGCCCCTTGATCTGCGGCGGGCATCCACGTTCATTGGGACAGTAATGCGCGGCTTCCCCTTCGCGCCGGACCAATCCGGTGCCGCACTCGGGGCATTTCGTGATGTACTTCAGGGGCTTCAGGGAGGGGCTGCGTTTGGCCATATCCACGCCCGTGACTTTCGGGATGATTTCGCCGCCTTTCTCCACGAATACATAATCACCGATTCGCAGGTCGAGGCGGGCGATCTCGTTGGCGTTATGGAGGGAGGCCCGTTTCACGGTCGTACCGGCAAGGAAGACCGGCTCCAGTTCCGCAACGGGAGTGACAGCCCCGGTCCGGCCCACCTGGTAGGTAATCCCGTTGAGGCGGGTGCTGACGCTTTGGGCTTTGTATTTGTAGGCAATGGCCCAGCGTGGACTTTTGGCGGTGAACCCCAGGCGTTCCTGTTGGTCCAGGTTGTTGACCTTGATCACCACGCCGTCCGTTTCGAGGGGAAGATCCTGGCGGCGTGATTCCCAATGTTCAATGTAGCGGAGCACCTCGTCGATGGTCTTGCATTTCTTGTAGGTGGGCGAGACCTGGAAGCCCCACGACTCAATCTTGTGGATCGCCGCTTCATGGGTTTCCACCCCGAGGTCTTCCCCGAGGAGATAGTAGGCAAAGCAGTCGAGACGACGTTGGGCCACGATGGACGAGTCCTGCATCTTGAGCGTACCGGAAGCCGTGTTGCGTGCGTTCGCATAAGTTTCCTCGCCGATATCCTCCCGTTCCTTGTTGAGGCGCTCAAACTCCTTCTTGGGGAGAAACACTTCGCCCCGCACCTCGAACTGGGAAGGGACCTGCTTGCCTTTCACCCGAAGGGGGATGGACCGGATGGTGCGCACGTTGTGGGTGACGTCGTCGCCTCGTACGCCGTCGCCACGGGTGACGCCGCGGGTGAGCAACCCGTCTTCATAGATCAGGCTGATGGAGACCCCGTCGAACTTGAGTTCACAGAAATATTCATACGACTCGTCCTCCAGCCCTTTGGCCACGCGGCCGTCAAAGTCGCGGAGTTCCTCTTCCGAGTAGGTGTTGCCCAGTGAGAGCATCGGGTAACGGTGGGTGACGGTCTCAAACTCCTTCGAGATGGTGCCTCCCACACGTTGGGTGGGGGAGTCGGGCAGCCGGAGTTCGGGGAACTGTCCTTCCAATTGAATGAGTTCCTCCAGCAGGAGATCGAATTCCCGGTCGGATATTTCCGTCTTGTTCTTCTGGTAATAGAGTTCGTTGTGGTAGTTGATCTCGTCGGTCAACTTCTGGATGCGTTTCTTTGCTTCGACGGGTGTCATACCCAAAGATGCCTAATTCATGCACATTCATGCAAGTTACGGACTCTCAGGCCGCCGTTGAATTTGTTTCCTGGGCAGAGGCGCCGCTCACCTTGGCAAAAGAGCGCTCACGAAAGGGTTACTTTTCCACCATTTCTTCGGCTTCAGGCATCGGGGCAACCCGTAAGGTGGGTTGTTCAGGCGTAACCTCCTCGCTATGGATTTTGTGCTTGTCCTTCTTAATGAACCGCTTGGCAATGAAATAGATTATGAGTGCGGACAATACTCCGGTGAGAAAGTCGGTGAGTGGTACCATTACGGCGGTATAGACAAGCATGATCATTTCGAACCTTCCGGTGTCGACTACTTCACGGATCTCTTTTTTCTTGATCATGTTGCTGGCGACCCAAAGCAGGATACCGCCGATGCAGGCCATGGGCACTAATTCGAGGTAGGGGGCGAGGTAGTAGGCCATACCCAGTTTCAAGGTGCCCTTAAAGTAACCGGCCAACGGTGTGACCGCACCAGCCCTGATACTAGTGGCCGTGCGAGCGAGCGCACCTGTGCAAGGAAAGCCGTTGAGAAGGGGAGTTACTATCTGAACCAGGCCTTGGCCCCAGAACTCCTTGTCGGGGTTGAAAGGTGTTCGGGTGTTGTTGGCCAGTCGGTCCGCCATCGATGAGCACAGGAGACTCTCAACGCCAGAGATGAATACAATGGCAACGGTGAAGTAGATCGCGTCAACAAGAACGCCAATGGTGAAGTCAGGAATTACTGGCCCGGTAAACACGAAGAAATTGTTGGGTATGGTTCCATAGATATCCCGTACCAGAATGATGCCTTTGTCATGAAGCACAGTGGATGTGGCGATGGTTGCTGCGCCGATGGCCAACAGGGGGGCGGGTATGAAGATCGAGATTTTCAGCAGGCGGCGGGTGAGGAAAAATGTCCCAAATCCAATAGCGACTGACCACAAGTTGATCCGGCTAAGGTGGCTGAAGGCAAGGTAGATGTTGTGCATTACGCCCCCTTTTATGTCTTCATCCTGGCCGAGCATGTCTGTGAAGTCCTCCATGCCCAGGATACTCTCAAAGTTGGTGAGCGCGATGGAGATCGCAATGCCGACGGTGAAGCCAACTATGATGGAATTGGGGACGAGTTTTGCGAACTTTCCCATCCCGGTCAGTCCCATGATCATCAGTATAAGGCCGGCCATGACAGAGACGAACACCAGGAACCCGTGTGCCTCGGCAGAGGAGCCGCCATTCTGTTCTCCATATTTGTAAATCACTGAGGCGATGAGTGGAATGAAGGCCGCGGTGGGGCCGTACACCTGATATTTGGAGCCGCCGAACGTGCGGCCGATGATGCATGCAATGGCGCCGGCAATAATGCCTTGTTCCGGCCGCAGTCCCATAGCCATCGCAAAGCCCATGGCCATGGGGATGGCGGTAAGTGCTACAATCAATCCGGCGCTGAAGTCGCGGTAGACGGTAGCCCGCCAGTTAAACGAGTTAAGGTCTTCGAACCGGCTATCGAAGAAGGTAAAGAAGAGCCGGAGGCGCTGTCGAGCCGTGATGGGCGTATTCATGGGCTGTGCGGTCAGCGAGTTGGGTTAGAGAAGAAATATGGCTGCCAGCTTGTTCTTTTCCGGTATATCCTCGGATGGCTGCCAGGCCACTTCGGTTACAACGGCGTGACAGTTTCTGATGAACGGCTCCGGACTGAAGCTGTCGCGATGAACATTTTTGAGACCGAATGGATGCGGAAGCAGGATCTCGTCTATGTGATTGGCAAGCAGAAAATCTTTGAATGCTCGCTGCGTGTTGCCGGAGAATATTTCAATACGCAGGGATTCTATATGATGGGTGTATTTCCTTCTGAGAATCTTGCACGCGTCCCGAAAATCTTCGTTGATGAGTTTGTCCACAAGTTCCTTCCGGGAGAAGAAAAGCAATTCCACGATGGAGTCGGAAGTGTAAACGCAGTGAAGCAGAATGATGCTGACCTTTCCGATTTGTACGGGTCTCAGGGCTTCCTTCAGGAGCCAGAGAGACTCGATTGAAAAATCAGTGGGAATGAGCAGGGTTCTGGCCATAGGCTCTCGGTTTCTTGCTGTCCATAGCAATTATCCGAAGCCTTCATTAAAGCGGCCTAAGAGTGGGATTAAAATGAGATGAGAAGGCGGACCCCCGGTTACTGGTCGAGTGTGTAGTGACCGGTTGGCAGTACGACCTGTACCGTTGTTCCTTTGTTGAGGGTTGAGACAACTTCGAGGTCAGCCTGATGAAGGCGAAGAATGTTTCGGGTAAGCGGTAGCCCGATACCGTATCCTTCAAAGGCTTTTGTGTTGGAACCACGAAAGAAGGGATCGAAGATGAATTTGAGTTCATCCTCCGGAATCCCAATACCTTGGTCTTTCACGACCAGGATGACCTTGCTGCCCGAGGCGGCTATCGACACGATGACCGCCTGATTGTTGGAGTATTTGCACGCATTGTTGATCAGGTTGCTGAGCGCCAAATGCAGGAGCTGATTGTTGCCTTTCACTTTTAGCAGTTCCGGACTATCAGGCATCAAGCTGAAATTGAGTTGCACTTTATTGCGTGGATTCATTTTGTCAATAGTTTCCTTCACGTCCCACAGAAGCTGGTCCATTCTTACCTTGTCGAACGTAAGGGCCTTGCCGGTAAGCCCGGTCTGTGCCAAAAAGAGGAGGGACTTGGTAATCTTTTCCAGGCGCCCCGCCTCTCGTTGCACTACAGTCAGCGTCTCCACATATTCCTGCTTGGTTCTCTCCTTGGCGAGAGTGACATCGGTTTGACCGATGATGGAGGTCAGCGGGGTATTTAGTTCATGCGAGGCGTTGCTGATGAAGTTGTTTTGAGTCTCAAAGGCCGTTTCAAGCCGGTCGAGCATATTATTGAACGTGCTGGACAGTTCACTGATTTCGTCGTTCACTTTGCGGTCCTCCAGGCGCAAATGCAGGTTTTTGGAACTGATCTCCATCACGCGTCGAGTGATGGCCTTTACAGGTTGGAAGACTTTCTTCGAAAAAGCAATGGCCATGGAAAGCGCAAGAAGGGACACAATGAGGATGGCCAACAGGAAGCCGTTGCGCAAGTGACTCAGCAGCTGTAAGTTGTGGTAGTTATTGGCCGAAACGATGACGAGGTACTTGTCCTGCTTCCCCTGGTACAGGATTCCGGCATAGAACGTGTTCTCTTTCTGATGGGTAGCCTCACCTTCCTGTAGTATTTGATGAAAGAAGTTCAGGGGGAGACCAAGGCTATCGGCTGTTTGGGGCAGCTCCCCATCGTCCGCAGGTATGAAATACTCCTTCTCCTCAGGAAGTCGTTCCAGGTGAAGTCTTCTCACTTCCTGCAAGACGGCTTGACTCGCTTCCTCCTGGTCCAATTGGGCTTTGGCGGTGACCACCCCGCGGATTTCGAGTCGCTTGTAAAAGTCGGTAAAGGAGTACTGGATGATAAAATAGTACACGCTTGCGCTGAGCACCACAATGGTAGCCATGGAAGCCAAAAAAAAGAAAATGGCGAGCTTAGTTTGTGTCTTCATGCTGCTCTTTGAGAACATAACCCATTCCGATGACGGTGTGAATGAGCTTGGTCTTTTGATTGCGGTCTATCTTCTTGCGGAGATAGTTGACGTAGACATCAACCACGTTGGTACCCAGATCGAAATCGACACCCCACACTTCCTCCAGAATGGCCATGCGTGACAAGACGCGTCCGGGATTTTTGAGAAACATAAAGAGCAGGCGGTATTCGGTCGCCGTGAGTGAAATGACCCTATCGTTTCGTGTAACCACCTTGCTGACATCGTTGAGGATGAGGTCGCTGAAATGGTAGTGCTGCTCCTCGGCCTTTGATGGTGCCGCCGAGGTTTCCATGCGCCTGAGGAGCGATTTCACCCGGGCCAGTAATTCGACGTACTTGAACGGCTTTACGAGGTAGTCGTCGGCCGCACTATTGAAACCTGCAACAATATTCTCGGAGGTGCCTAGCGCGGTGAGAAACAATATGGCTACGCTTTGATTTTGCTTTCGGATGTTACGGCACACGTCAAGTCCGTTGAGGCCAGGAAGCATGATATCGAGAATAATCAGGTCGAAGGAATGTCGAAGGGCCATATCCAGACCCGTAGTGCCGTCGAGGGCAACACTGACTATCATTCCTTCTTCCGTGAGGCCCTTCTTGATGAAGGAAGCAACACCCGTTTCATCCTCCACCAATAGTATCTTCTTCGGCTCGGTTCGCATGACGATCTTATGCCGCTCAAAATAGTACAATCTGGCCTTGGGGGAGATTAAAAGGCGGTTAGGGTTTTTCTTGCATTTTGGCTGCGAATTACTGATTGGGCACCAATGGTGGGCGCCCCGGCTTACTTTCCTGAAGTCTCTCATGGGTGAAGAACCTTTCGGACCAATCAATAGGACCTGATCGCCGTCAGGCTTTACAAGTGCCACCAGAAGAAGGGGATGTGACGTATCGGTGTAAGCGATAAACCGCTGCGGGCCGGCATCAGGGTATCAAAATATGACCAATCATGAACATTAGTGAAATCCATGGCTGGACATTTTTATCGCGAAATGACTGAATGGACGCAAATGGGTATAGTCACATTATTGTATCTTCGTTTTATCCGGATTTCTATTGAATCAGGCAGACAAATAAAAATTACGCATGGCATTTGGTATAACCCCCCGGCACATCGAGGAGATCACCTTTGAGGAATTGAACCACGAACAAATCCTGGTCATCGGACTGGAGGCGGCCAGGCAGATTAATTGGAACATTGGGTATACCAGCGAAAGCGGATTTGTGGCCTACACCAAGGTGTCCTGGCTTTCCTGGAGTGAGGAGGTGACGGTCAAGATAGAGAACAACAAGGCGACGATAAAAAGCGAATGTACGGGAAGTCAGCTTGCCGACTGGGGCAAAAACAAGGAGAACGTCGAATCGTTTCTGAGAAGCTTCAAAGAGACTATCGCCCGGGTATCACAGGAAGAGGTTTCGTCACGGTACCAGGAAATAAAGTCAAGCGCCGGTGCCGGGGAAGATTTGCTCAATCAGCCCCCGCAGACTTCGAGAGATAAGATAAAGAACGTGTTTTCCATCTTTGTCCCCACCGAAGGCTACTTTTTTACTCCGCTCATCGTCAATGCCAATATCCTGATCTTCGTCCTCATGGTGGTAAGCGGTGTAGACATCCTGCTCCCCGACAATGAAAGCCTGATTAACTGGGGTGCCAATTTCAGGCCGATTACCCTGGAGGGACAAGGGTGGCGATTGCTGACAAGTTGCTTTCTCCACATCGGAGTGATCCATCTCCTGATGAATCTATATGCCCTCATCTATATCGGGCTACTGTTGGAGCCGCAATTGGGAAGAACCAGGTTCCTTTCCGCTTACCTCCTTTCTGGATTGGGCGGAAGCGTGACCAGCCTTTATTGGCATGACCTGACCATAAGCGCCGGTGCTTCCGGAGCCATTTTTGGAATGTATGGTGTGTTTCTGGCCATGCTGACCACCAACCTTATTGAGAAATCGGCGAGAAGGACCTTCCTGACGAGCATGGTTATTTTTATCAGTTACAACTTGCTAAACGGCCTGAAAGGGGGGATAGACAATGCGGCGCATATTGGTGGACTCATTACAGGCATCCTGGCCGGCTACGCCTTCTACCCAAGCCTGAAAAAGCCACACGAGGTTAATTTGAAGTATACGACCGTGACACTGCTGGCGGTTTTCGTTTTGTCAACGTCATTCCTGGTTTACAGCCAGACGCCCAATGACCTTGGGCAGTATGATGCGAAGATGAAGGAATTTGTCTCCCTGGAATCAAAAGCCCTGGGGGTATATCACAAGGATGGCACTACCCCAAAGGCAGAATTGCTGAAGGAAATCAAGGAGCGAGGGATTCCCTCCTGGAGCAAGAGCATAGAGATTATTGAAGAAGCGGATAAGCTGAATCTGCCTGAAGAGCTTCACGAAAAGAACAGGAAGCTTTTGGAGTATTGCCAGCTAAGAATTGAAAGTTACCAATTGCTTTATAAAGCGATTGATGAGGATACGGACGACTACCAGTCTGAACTCCAGGAATACAACAACAAGATAGAGTCCATCATTCAGGAGTTGGGCGGAGGACAGTGAAGTGAAGGAACTGCCGCGTCGTCAATCATTTGACAGACGTGGTCATCACCACCGCCCCTACGAGCCCCGCCGTCTCTGTTCGCAGGCGATTCGGGCCAAGGCTAACCTTCTTGAATCCGGCATCCAGGGCAAGTTTCAACTCCTCGGCGGTGAAATCCCCCTCCGGGCCAATCAATAACACGCGATCGCCTGTGGGCCTTAACAGCGCCGAGAGAAGATCGGGATTGGAAGTATCTACATAGGCGATAAACCGCTGAGGCTCCTTAACAAGGCCGATAAATTCCTTGAAGGGGGTCATGTCTGCCAGCACGGGCAGCCAGGCCTGGCGCGACTGCTTCATGGCACTCAGCGCGAGTTTCTGAAGGCGTTCCAGGGGTATACTCGGCCGCTCGGAGGTCTTGCACCGCACAAAGGTGATTCTGCCCACGCCGATCTCCGTACACTTCTCCACCAGCCACTCCATCCGGTCGATGTTTTTGGTGGGGGCGATGGCGAGATGGATGCCCGGTTCTCGCTTGGGTGTTTTTTGTGACTTAAGAATTCTGAAGCCAGCTATTCGGCTCTCGGTGCTCGTAAGCTCAGCGCTTGCCAGCGTGCCCAACCCGTCAGTAACTTCAATGGCATCACCGACGCGCAGGCGAAGAACATGAATCGTATGATGCGACTCTTCGGGCGTAAGGTGAGAAAGCGCTAGGTCAGGTTGGTAGAAAAGGGGAGTACTAGGCATAGGAGGCCACCAGCTTCCCGACCAGGTCGATGTACTCCTTCATCGCTTCATCCTTGCTCTTGCCTTTCTTGCCGGCCCAGGCATCGAATTTGGCGATGGCCTTGAAGTCGAATCCTCCCGGCCGCTCTCCGGACACGTCGCCGTCCGTAGCTTGTTTGAACAACGCGTAAAGGTCCAGCAACTCTTCGTTGGAAGGGCGCCGTGTGAGCGTCTTCGAACGCTCCACGGCAGCCTGGAAATCGTCGGCGAGGGCCATGGGTCAGCGCTTTTCGATGGGCACGTACTTGCGCAGGTTCTGGCCTACATAGATCTGGCGGGGACGGCCGATCGGCTCCTTGTTCTCGCGCATTTCCTTCCACTGGGCAATCCATCCGGGCAGACGGCCCATGGCAAACATGACAGTAAACATATCGACCGGGATACCCAATGCGCGGTAAATGATGCCGCTGTAGAAGTCCACGTTGGGATACAGCTTGCGTTCGATGAAGTAGCTGTCGCGCAGGGCTACTTCTTCCAGCTTCATGGCGATCTCAAGGACAGGGTCGTTGACCCCGAGTTTCTTCAGCACGTCGTCAGCAGCCTTCTTGATGATCTTGGCACGCGGGTCGAAGTTCTTGTACACGCGGTGGCCGAAGCCCATGAGGCGGAAACCACTGTTCTTGTCCTTGGCTTTATTGATCCACTTCTCGGTGTCGCCGCCATCCTTACGGATCTCCTCCAGCATGAGAATAACTTCCTGGTTGGCACCGCCGTGGAGCGGCCCCCACAGGGCGTTGATGCCGGCGGATATGGAAGAATAAATGCTGGCCTTGGAGCTGCCCACGATCCGCACCGTCGAGGTTGAGCAGTTTTGCTCATGGTCGGCATGCAGGATGAGGAGTTTGTCGAGCGCGTCGGCCACCACCGGGTCTACATGATAGTCTTCTGCCGGCAAAGCATAGAGCATCTTGAGGAAGCGGGAGCAGTAGTCGAGCCGGTTATCCGGATAGTTCACCGGGTGACCTTTGGAATTCTTATAGGCCCAGGCCGCAAAGGTGGGCATTTTGGCCAGCGCCCTGACGATGCTCAGGTACACCCCTTCGCTGGAACGGTTCGGATCGAGCGATTCGGGGTAGAAGGCTGTTTGAGCGCAGAACAGGGAGGCGAGCACACCCATGGGATGGGCCGTTGAAGGGAAGCCATCGAGGATCTTCTTGATGTCTTCGTGGACCATGGTGCGTTGCTTGATGTCGTCGGCGAACTTCTGCAGGTGGTCTTTCATCGGCAGCTCACCGAAGATCAGCAGGTAGGCGACCTCCAGGAAGTTCGATTTCTCGGCAAGGTCTTCAATGGAGTAGCCCCGGTAGCGGAGGATACCCTTGTCGCCGTCGAGAAACGTGATGGCGCTTTTGGTGGCGCCGGTGTTTTTGTATCCGAAATCAAGGGTAACGGTGCCTGTCTTTTCCAGGAGATCGCCGATATCTATGCCTTTTTCATTTTCGGTGCCTTCCACGATGGGAAACTCATAGGTCTTCCCGTCGATAATGAGTTGTGCTGTCTTTGCCATGATTGAGCCTATTTTTCTCTAAAGTAAATCCGGGCCTCGGTACTTGGAAACCCTTTGAATAATTTAATTGTTGCCCAGGATCATCGGTAAGCCGTCCTTGGAAGAGCCAATGACTACGACCTTGGTGTTGGGCGATTTGGCCAGTTCGAGGGTGGCTTCTATACCCCTCATTTTCAGCAGTTTGTCTGATAAACTATTGTTGATAATGTTGTTCGCCCGCGACTCGCCTTCGGCCGCAATACGCTTCCGTTCGGCCTCACTCTTTTCCTTGTCCAGGCGGAACTGGTAGGCGAGCGCCTCCTGTTGCTGCTGGAGTTTGTTTTCAATGGCGATGCGGATCTGATCGGGAAGTTTAATCGAACGGATGAGCACGGCCGTGGTATTGACATAGTTGGCGTTGAGGACTTTCTCAGTCTCGGTGATCACGCTGTTTTCCACCTCGGCCCGCTTGGTCGAGTAGATTTCTTCGGCGGTGTAGCGGGCCAGCACCTGGCGTGTCATGGAGCGCATCTCCGGGATCACCAGGCGGTTGGGATAATCGCGGGTGAACTTCTCGTGGATGTACCCGATCTTGTCGTGCATGGGAAAGTAGCGCACGGTGACGTCGACGTGAATGGGCAAGCCGTTCTTATCGTTAATGTCCATGGTCTCGTCGCTGGTCATTTCAGCGACTTCGTAGACAATGACTTCGTTCCAGGGCGCCTTGGTATGGAAGCCCGGCGTGATGACGTGATCCCGGTCAAGGGCATCGCCAAAAGGGTAGAAAATAACAGCCCGCTCGGTGGGCTGAATCGTGTAGAAAAGGCTGGAGGACAGGGACATCAGGATAATGAACCCGATGATTCCCAAAATGATGATAGGTAGTTTGCGGTTTTGCATAGCAGAGGTGTTTTCCCGGTTTGGGGTCCCCTAAAGTAGTGAATTGGGAAGGCTTTGGCTATGACTGAAGGGTCCTGTTTAGCCTTGTTTTTCCGGCAGCCTGGGCAGCCCCAGCAGCTTGCCGATGATGAGCATCCCGTAGAGGGAGCCCCATACCGCCTCGAGGGTAGCGATGTTGCGAATCAGCTTGGAAGGTTCCAGGCCGGACTCCATGCCGCCCAGGACGCAGAAACTGTACGTTACGCATTCCGAGTAGTTGGGAAAGCCCAGTTCAATGGGTTTGCCGAGGGATCCGGGATTCAGGATGGTCAGCAAGTCATACAGACTTCCAAAGGATATGCCTACCATGAGGAACACGCAGGCCGCACCCCAGAGCTTGTCGGGGGTGAGGTGACTGCCGGAAAAGATGTCGCGGATGGCGAACGCGATGACAGTGACTTCGATGGGGAACAGCAGGCCGTGAACGGTGAGCAACAACATCTGCCGGTCCGGTACTTCGATAACCTTGTAGTAGGGGAACTCGGCCAATATGCCTATGCCAATGGTCACGGCCAGCAGGGTGAAAATGATCACGAGGAGCGTTCGGTTGCGGGTGAAGTTGCGGAGCAAGTCGCAGAGAAGGTAGGTGTACACGGTTCCGAAAAGTGAGAACACGGTGATGATGAACTTGCTCAGGTCACTGGAAGAATCTTCCAGGATGGGTTGCGACAGCGTGAGTCCAAAGACCACGATGACCACCTGGATGAGCACAATGTTCCGATAATCCTTGGTCTTCTCCTGCTGCAATTCTGCCGCGGGAAGCGTGCGATTGAGCCATTTTGAAATGAAACCCATCTTGCAAGATAGAATATTCAGGATTTGGATTCACCCGGCTTAAAGACGCGCAGGCTCACAGTTTGCCACGTCGCCAGGAGGATAATCAGGTAGGCGGGCAGGTGAAACCGGTCCTCCACGAAGGGGTGGAGTAAGTAACGTACGGCTATGGAAAACAGAGCCGCCCAAACCAGCAGGGAAAGTAGGTCACTTTTCCGTCGGAGAAGGAGGGTGAAGCACCCCACGACTACCAGGGGTATGGTGTAACTCGAAAGCAATGAGGTGAGACCATCGCGATAGAGGTGCATTCTTTCCGAAAGGTTGGCCTCAGCGAAGGTATATTCTCCGGCTACCCTGAAATCAGAAAAGAGGTATGCCGTGAGACCCAGGCCAGCGGCAAGCCAGACAATCGCCAATCCAACGGATAGTTTCCTGGTCCAGGCTAATACAATGGCCACCGGGGCCAGGATAAGGATGGCATCGGGTCGAACAAGAATGGCCATCGTCAACAAGGCGGTTCCCCAGGTAGTATTATTCTGGAGGATCAGGACAAGGCCGGCGAGGGATAACAGCGCACCAAGCATGTCCGGGCTTGAATATCGGGCCAGGTCCATCATCGGCGGTGATAGCGTAATGACGAAGGTAAACAAGGCGGCCGCGGGAACGGGAGCCTGCATTTTGGCCCAACTGAAAATCAAGATGCCCAGGAGGAAATAACTCACCAAAGAAGGCAGCCACGTCGCGGCAAGGGGGTTGACTCCAAGATGGTAGAGGATCCGGGCGATTCCGGTATAGCCAGGCTTGAGGGTGTGGTACCGGAGGATATCCTGGAAGGCCTGGGGATCGGCCTTCAGTTCAGGCTGACGCGAGGCGATGGCTTCGAAGTCTCCGGGTAGCATATTTGCCCTGGCTTCTTCGTAGACGCGGGCATGTGTCTGTTCAAACGGAATATCAGGTGAAGCCATCACAATGGCCATGTAGGGAAACATGTCCCAATTGTAGTAGGGGCGGCGTGCCAGGACCAGGGTGGCGGCGAGCAACAATCCTGTCACCATCAGGGTGTAGGGTAGTCGTCGCGCAGGATTCATAAGGGGCCTAAAATACGAAAAGCGGCCGCAGCCGCTCTTCGTACAAGACGTTGACGTCTTTGATTACATGTTGCCCATGCCGCCCGTGTTGCCCGTGGTGGGAGCCGGAGTGGGGGCAGGTGCCGGTGCCGGAGCAGGAGCCGGTGCGGCTTTCGGAGCTGCTTTCTTGGCAGCAGGCTTCTTCGCAGCTTTCTTGGCGGCTTTTTTGGCCGGCTTCTTGGCTGCTTTCTTCACCGCCTTTTTGGCTTTCGCCTTCACTTTCTTGGCGGCCTTCTTTGCTTTCTTCTTTGCCATGGTAAAACTGTTTATGGTGGTTATAAGGTTTGCGTTAACAGGTAATGTCTGTCTAACGGGAGACAAATTTGAAATAAGAGTTTATCAATAAAAATCAATAGCGGGATTTTTTTTGAATCCATCGCGAGCGATGGCGACGGCCGGAATGATCCATCACCCGGATCCCGAGGTCAGGGTTTCTTCAGGATGAAGTACGCAAACGGTCCAAGATCCAGGGTAGTCCCTAACTGCTTGACAGCCAATTGGTTCATTGTATCCCCCCACGTGGTATTGATCAGTGTTCCGTCGAGGGTGTGCGTTACGGTCGTGGGGCGGGTGTTGACGATCACCAGCACTTCTTCACTTCCCGAGATGCGTTTGAAGGCAACTACATCGTTATCGGAGAAGGTTTGAATAGTCCCTTGTTTGATGGCTTCGCTATTGGCTCGAATGGAAAGTAGCTTCTTGTAAGTCCGGGTCATGCCGGGGTTAATATTCCAGTCGATGGGTGACCGGGAAAAGAAGGGCAACTTCACGGGGCAGCCGACTTCCTGGCCATTGTAGAGGAGGGGGACACCGCCCATGAAGGAAGCCAGTACGAAGGCAGCCAGGGAGCCGTCTTGCCCGCCAAAAAGGCCCAGCGGTGTGTCGTTCCAGGCCACCTCGTCGTGGTTGGCTGTGAAGCGCAGGCGGTAGGTACCGGCTGGCATGTTGAATGTTTCATTGGCATCGATCGTGGTGAGTCCGGTGGCGGCCTGTCCATCCTTGAAAACCGAAACCAAGCCGCCGAAGTAATCCCATCCATAGTTCAACTGGAAACCGGCAGTGAAGTGGTCTTTCCGGGCCCCCTCGGCCAGCAGGATCAGCTCGCGTCCCGGCATGGCCTCGAGTGTGTCGATGGCCTGTTTCCAGAAGTCGTAAGGAATGCCATCGGCATAGTCGCAGCGGTAGCCGTCGACGTTGGCGGCCAGGATCCAGTATTTCATGGCGTTGATCATGGCGCGGCGCATGGCGTTGCTGGAGTAGTCGAGGTCGGCCACGTCGAGCCAGTTGGTGCCGGGGGGATGAGTAATGGCACCGTACTGGTTCCGGGTGTACCAGGTGGTATTCACGATCCATGGGTTATCCCATGCGGTATGGTTGGCCACCCAATCGAGGATGACGGCCATGCCTTTGGCATGTGCTTCGGTCACCAGGTGGCGCAGGTCATCCAGGGTACCATACTCCGTGCTTACCTCTTTGTAGTTCTTCACCGAATAGGGCGATCCCAATTGCCCGACGGAGTTGAGTTGACCCACCGGGTGGATGGGCATAAGCCAGATCGTGTTGGCACCCAAGGCCTTGATGGAGTCGAGCCGTGCGGTGACGCCGGCGAAAGTGCCTGACGTGCTAAAGGCCCGGAGGTTGACCTCATACATAATAATGTCTTTGGTCTCCGGGACCTGGGCGAAGGGCACGCCGTAGGCAGGCGGGTCGGTGTAGGTTACGGCAGGAGGAGGGGGGGCCGGAGCCACAGGGGCTACCGTGGGGCTTGAGCAGCCGGCGGCAAGCAGGAATAAAACGCCCAGCAAGAATCTGCGGATCATCATGTAACATGCAAATATATCCTCCCGCTTTCGCTTGCCCTACTGCTCGAAACGTCTGGGGGTCCCTCCTGGTTTGTGATGGATATGTCCCGGGTGTTGATACCCGCGTTCAAAGATGATCGGAAAGATCAACAAGGTGAGTATGGTGGAGCTCACCAATCCACCGATGACCACGATAGCCAAAGGCCTTTGGGTTTCCGAGCCTATGCCTGTGGAGAGGGCGGCTGGCATGAGTCCGATAGCCGCCATGATGGCCGTCATAATCACGGGCCGCGTGCGTTCGGCCACACCTCGGTCAAGTGCCTCAGCCAGGGAGAAGTCACGGATGTACTTCTTGAATACAGAAATCAGGATGACGCCATTCTGAATACAAATTCCGAACAAGGCGATAAATCCGATACCTGCCGATATACTGAAGTTCGTGCCGGTGAGATGAAGGGCGAGTATTCCGCCGATCAGGGCGAACGGTACGTTTACCAGCACGAGACCGGCATCTTTCACATTGCCAAAGGCCACGAAGAGAAGGAAGAAGATCAGCATCAGGCAGATGGGCACAACTTCCGAGAGTCGTTTCTGGGCCCGTACCTGGTTTTCAAACTCTCCACTCCACTCGATGGACATCCCTTTGGGGATGACGACGCCTGCGTTAACCTTCTCCTGGGCTTCAGCGATAGTGCTGCCCAGGTCTCGTTCGCGGATGGAGAACTTGATGGCGATGAAGCGCTTATTGTTGTTTCGGTAAATAAAGGCGGCCCCGGTGTTTTCACGGATATCCGCGATCTCCTTTAGCGGAATCTTATTACCCTTGACGGTGGGCACCTTTAGGTTTTCGATTTCTCTTTCCGATTTTCGGAATTCGCTGGCATACCGTATTCGCACATCAAACTTCTTTTCCTGTTCGTAAAACTGCGTAGCTGTTTTTCCGCCGATGGCCATTTCAATTACCGTTCCGGCATCGGCAATGGTCACGCCGTAGAAGGCCATTTTCTGCTGGTTGAGCACCACACTTACTTCCGGTTGTCCAAGGTTACGGAGGATGCCTAGGTCCTTGATTCCGCGTACATTGCGCAGAATCGCGGCGATGGTGTCGGCCTTGGCGTCAAGCTCCTCCAGGTCATCCCCAACAATTTTTACCGCCAGTGAGGCGTTGATACCGGCTACGGCCTCCGCCACATTATCAATAATGGGCTGGGAGTAGTTATAAATTACGCCCGGGTACTCCCGGAGCTTCTTATCCATCTCTTCTACCAGCTCATCGGTGCTGAGGTCCCGCTTCCATTCTTTCTTTGGTTTCAAGTTGACCTGGCATTGTACATAGTAGAAGCCCGACGGATCGGTGCCGTCATTGGATCGGCCGATCTGCGAAAGCACAGACTCTACTTCGTCAAATTCATTGATTTTTGACCGGAAAATGTGGACGAATTTATTCGTCTCCTGGATGGACGAGCTCATGGGCAGTTTGGCTTCAACCCAAAGGGCTCCCTCATTTAAAGTGGGTAGAAATTCAGAACCCAGAAATTTAAAAGACAGCAGGCTGAGGATCAGGATGGCAAAGCTTACCATCAGGCTGATCTTTTTGTGCTGGTAGCAGAAGGTGAACCCCTGGTGAACAATGCGGTTGAAAAAATTGACTACCACGTTGCGCTTCTCCCGTACGTTGTGGTTAAAGAGAATACTGCTCAATACAGGCACAAGGGTGAGGGTATAGATCAGCGCGCCAAGGAGTGCAAAGCCAAGCGTATAGGCCAATGGTGAAAACAGTTTTCCCTCCACCTTTTCAAAGGAGAAGATGGGGATGAGGCTGGTAATGATGATTAGTTTGGCAAAGAAGATCGCCTTGCCAAGTTCCACACCGGATCGTTTCACGGCGCCCAACTTGGACAGCTTGTTGAACTTGAGCATGCCCACATGGTCGGCTTCGTGGGCCAGGAGGACGAAGAGTCCCTCCACCATGACAACTGCGCCATCGATGATAATGCCAAAGTCAATAGCACCCATGGACAGGAGGTTGGCACTCATACCCTTTAGTTTCAGGCACATAAAGGCAAAGAGGAGGGAGAGAGGAATGATCAGCGAAACGATCAGGGTGCTACGCCAGTCGAACATGAATATGAACACCACGACGGTTACAAGGAAGATGCCCTCAAGCAGGTTGCCGGTGACAGTCTCCCGGCAATAACTGATCAGCTTATCCCGATCATAGAATATTTTCATCTGAATGTCCGATGGCAGTACCTTTTCGTTGATTTCATTGATCTTGGCCTTCACCCGCTTCAGCACGTCGCCAGGGTTTTCTCCTTTCCGCATGACAACAATACCTTCCACGACATCGTCATTTTCATCCAGACCGGCCATCCCGACTCTGGGCAGTGATCCGACCTTTACGATGGCTACATTCTTCACCAGTACAGGAACGTCGTTGATAGTTTCGATGAGGATATTTTCAATGTCTTGTATGCTCGTCAGCAGGCCGATACCCCTGACAACGAACGCTTGACCATTCTTTTCAATGACGTCACCGCCGACGTTGATATTGCTCTTGGCGACGGCCTGGTACACCTCCAGCGGGGTGATGTCAAATTCCGCCAGCTTGATGGGGTTGACCACGACCTCATAGATTTTACGGGCGCCCCCAAACGACACGATATCGGCAACACCGGGAACCGCACGCAGTTGCCGGTCTATTACCCAATCCTGGTAGGCCAGCAATTCACTTGTATTGCGTTCACTCTTTAGGGTGTATCGAAAGATCTCGCCCGTGGGACCATAGGGTGGTTGTACGTCCGGCTCAACCCCTTCCGGCAAGGCTACATTCACAAGCAGGTTGTTTACCTGTTGCCGGGCATAGAAATCTTCTACATCATCTTCGAAGATAATTTTGATCACCGACAGCCCGAACATGGAGATGGAGCGAACACTGGTCTTTCGCTGGACGGAGTTCATACTCACCTCAATGGGTATACTTACGAAGCGTTCCACCTCCTCCGCGCTCCGCCCGTTCCACTGAGTGACAATAATGATTTGGGTGTTGGTTACATCCGGGAATGCCTCCAACGGAGTTTTGAGATAGCTCCATACCCCGGCGGCGATCAATACCAGCGTAGAGAAGAAGACGAAGAATCGGTTCTTCAGCGAAAACGCGACGATATTCTTGACAAAGCGATTCATATCCGGCAATTAGTCGTTGAGGGCATCGTAGACCAGCAATTGGTATTTCGTCATGACTTTTTCTCCGGCCTTGATGCCGCTGTCTAGAAAGGCCTCTCCATTCAGTTCCTGGTAGATACGCACCTCCCGGGTTTCAATACGATCGTCGGCGAAGTAGACCATGACGAAGTGCCGACCTTTATCAAAAATGATCGCTCGGCTCGGAATGGCGATCCGCTGTTGGGGGCCTTCGAAGCGGACGATGATTTGAGCAAACATTTCAGGCTTCAAGGCATTGTCCTTGTTCTGAATTGTCACACGTGCCCGCAAAACCCGCGAAATGGGATCCATGGTATTGAAAATCTTGTCGATCTTCCCTGGATAGATGCGATCAGGATAGGCGATGGTTTTGATGTTTACTTCCTGACCAACCTTTATCAGCGCGATTTCGGATTCATAGACGTTGGCCATGACCCAGACCTCATCCAGGCTCCCGACAACAAAAGCCGGGCTGATATCTTCTGTGCGCAGTTCCATGTTGAGGGAAATGTTCTTTTGGATCACAAAACCCGACATAGGGGACCGTATGGCATACGAGGATCTTCCACTGGCACCATACAGGCGAAGAACTTCTTCAGCGCGGGCAGCCTCACCCTTGGCGCGATCCAGTTCTTTGATGTCGTTAACCAATTGAACTTCTGACGCATTACCCGTTTCATAAAGCGCTTCCGTTACCGCCGCGTTCTTTTCCGCAACCTGCAATCGCGATTGGGCGGCTTCATTTTCCTGGATAAAGCCTGCGATTTCAGGGCTTCGGATAATCGCCAAGGTCTGGCCTTTCTGAACATAGTCTCCGATTTCAGCGGTAAGCTCCTCCACGAATCCTCCCGCCAGCGGGAACACCCGGGCCACGGTGTTTTCGTTGAAGTTGACTTTCCCGGTCAACGAGATCTCGTGCTGCACCACTTTTTCCACAGCTTCAGCAAGTTCTTTATCCTTGGAAATGGTTTCGGTCAGTACAAATGTCGTCTCAGGTGACTCGTCTGTGCCGGGTTCGCAGGCAGCCATTAACACGAGCAAAAGGAGCATGATTCCGTGAGGGTAGCGAGTGGTGGGAAGGTTCATGTAGGTATGTCTTTAGATTACTTAGAATAAACAGGTTAACCGGATGCCATAGGCCACTTGTCGTCCCTGGCCCTGGTCTGCGGCATAGACATTGCCAAGCCCGGCGTTGTAGAGGTAATGAACTTGAAATCGACTTCCGGTTTCCGCGATGTTGATATCAACCCCCGCAGAAAGCTGATACCCCAGGTCATGACGCAAATAAGCTGGAGTGACCGGCTGGACGTAATGGTCTCCGTCGGATACGCTTTCAAACACCAGGTTGGCTTCAAAATGATAGATATAGATCACGCCGACAGAAGCGCTCAGCCGGATGCCTTCGATAATCTCGTTTGGCGTTTGTAGAAGGAGCGATACCGGCAACTCGAGGGTGTTAAACCGGAGCTTTTGAAGGTGTGTGGAATCCGGGTCACCCTGGTTGCCATGGATGTCAAGCGTGAGCGGATGCGAGTACGCGCCGCCGGTGTGGTCCGGATTAATGATCCCGGCGCCCCGCTGCTGAAAGCCTACGCCCGCACTCATCCCCAGGAAGGGAAGGAAGTAATACTCGGCGCGAAGGCCGATTCCGAGCGAAGGTTTGGTATAATAGGATTCCGGGAGGGCGGGGCCGTCAAGGGTCGTCCATAGTAACTGGACGGCCACTCCCCAATGCAAGTTCTTTGCATGCAGTTGCTCTGGCTGATTTTCCTGTTTGACCGAGTTCATCGTTTGGGCTATTAGGGTGGGCGTCATCAGGAGTAGGAGCAAGCTGACGGCCAGCGTAATCTTCCAGAGGTGGGATTTGGTTTGATTCGGTTTCATGGTGATTTAGTATTCGATCAGGTTCGTCCCTACAGCAAAGTTGAGTTCATTGACATTGTTCAGGTAGAGTTGGCGCATGTCGATCAGCTGGAGGTTGGTGAGGATGTAAATGCGCTGCTGGTCGATAAACTGCAGCAGGCTGATGTTTCGCCGTTGAAAGTTCAGGTCGGCGCTTCGGTTCAGATCGCGGAGCCGGTCCAGAAATTGCTGGTTATAGTTGGTTACCCCCTCCAGTGAATTCCTGTACCGGTTATAGGCAGCCAGTACTTCATTGCGAATCCTGATTTCAGCCTCGTCCACACGAAGGCTGGATTGACGGATAGCGTATTCTGCCTGCTTGATCCGGCCCTGGTTACGGTCAAATACTGGAATGGACATTTCGGTGGTGAAACCATGATAGGGACGGACATAGTTGCTGCCTTTGTCAATGGGCTGAAAGCCGAACTTGATGTCTGGAACGGATGCGGAGCGCTGGAGCTTGAGGTTTTGCTCCTGGTAGCGTACATCCAGCTTGCTCAATTGAAGGTCGGGGCGGACGGTAATGGCTTGTTCGGCTATTACGCCGGCTTCAAACTCAAGTCCGACGGGGGGAAGCCGCTGCTCCACATAGAAAACGGTATCCGCCGGCAGTCGAAGAAGTGTGCGCAAATCTGAGAGTGACTTCTCTTTTTGCCCGAGATTGTTCAGGGCGTTGGTCTTTACGGCAAGGTACTCGGCTTCCAGCCGCACGGTCTCGGTCACGGAGATCGCACCTACTTCCAGTTGTTTCCGGGTTGCATCCATCAACCGGTCGTAGTTGGCCATCACATGGCGATACACCATCTCTTTTTCCTGCAGGGCCGCTACATCGTTGTAGACATTCGATAGTTCGAAGACGAGGCTCCGAATGACGTCTTCCAATTGCTTTTCCGCCAGTTCAACATTGACCCGGGCAAGCCTCACGGCGTTTGTATGCTTGCCGGCCACAGAGAATGTTTGCTCAATTTGAATAAGGTACTGGTTGGATACACGGAAATATTCATTGGTTTCACTGTTCCAAAGCTCTCCGTTAAAGATGAAATAAGGGTTATTCCAGACTTTGGCCTGGATCACTTGCGCCCGTGCCTGGCTGATGTTGTAGTAGGTGGCCAGCAAGCCAAGGTTATAGTTCATCAACCTGGCTTTTGCCTCTGAAAGGGATATCACGGTATCACGCGGCTGCGCAGACAACGGTTGTAATCTGATCAGCAATAGCAGCATGTACAAAGCAAATCGTCTCATATGAAAGAATAGGAAATGAATACAACTAGTCAGTGGGTATCCGACCTGAACTAAACAAAAAAGGGTTCCCTTCGAAGAAGAGGAGGAGGAGGAGGATCAGATGAGAAACTGACCCAAGAGTATTACTAAAGGCGGTCCAATCCTCAGTTGTATGGCCAGACGGCTTTGAATGATTGGAACAAAATCAGAAATCGTTCTCGATTGAAGGAGAATACTGATCAGGGCAGTAACGTTGCCTTTATTTCGGTCATCACTGACCGCATCCTGCACCTCGCCATCCAACGCCTGCCGAGCAAATCCGGCCAGGTCATTAGCGGTTTGAGGTTTCGATGCATATTCCCCGTGTATGCCTGAGTCGTGCTCCGGATTCCCGGAAAGTAGGGGGCCGCCGAAAATGAACGATAGCAATACCAGGGATATCGCAAGAGACGTGCGGGGTGCTATAGTTCGAAGTGATTTCATTTCACCAGTCGCAAATATACGGCAAACAATTAAAAACAATAACCAGGCGAAGTAACGCCGACTAAGGAGGTGCCTGAGCCCGGATTCTTCAGGTTCCCTTGTCCGGGTGCCCTTCGTGGTAGAGGCTGTGATGAATTACGGCCGACGGAACAAAGGTGAACTCCAGTACGAAACTGTTTGGCGTAGGGTTCCCCGCGCTGGAAAACTGCCATCCGGCGGACAGCACCCAATGGTCCGTAATGTGATATCCAATCCCCAGGACCGATATACCCAGCGTATGGGTACCGGTGATGTGCTCGGCCAGCAGGAGAATGTTGGAATGGACAATCTCCTTTTCAAAGCCGAACTGAAAGCCAATGGGGTCGTAGGTAGAAGAAAAAACCGGGTTGAGGTCACCAGGACCGAGCAAGGTCTCCGTGCCGTGATTAACCCCGGTGATCATCTTGAGTTGCAGTTTCGGAATCACCGTCACGAGGTTGGCATAAGAGAAGAAACCAAAATGCATCCCCGGTGAAAAGCCGGCCTGCGCTCCGAGACCAACCTTAAACGTCGGACTCAGAACAAAGGCCTTTTGCAGGTTCCCCGTGAAGAACGGATATACCGGAGGTTTGGCGCCGTCAGAATTGGTCTGAATGGCGGACCCCGCCGCATGGGGATCGACAAATACCCCGAGAATGTTGGCGCCTACTTCAAAGTCTTTGCCTAACCCATAACAGAAGGTGGTGTTGAAGGCGGCCGTACCGTCGGTGAGGAAGTTGATTTGCTGCTGGAAAAACAGCTTGCCCTTTATGGTAATGTCAGAGCTGGGAACATTGAACAGGTTCTGCTGACTCCAGGCCGGAGAGCCGGCGAGCAGCGATACCAGGACAACCAGGAACCCCCTGCGGAGTAACGGGGTTAGTAAAGCCATAGACTAGTTGAGCGTTGAAAGCCCTGCAAAGATCAGAAACTCACCGCTACCTTAAATGACGGTTGTCAGGAATTCGTGGAAGTTCAGCCGTTATCTTTCCTTTGACAAACTCACGATGAAAAGCGCGCTTTCCCTGGGCAACGTTTCGGGCATCAAGGTCTCCATCCACTGGACCTTCCTGCTGCTCATTGTCTGGATCGTTGTGCAAAACCTCCGCGAGGGCGCATCCGCCGGCCCGATCCTCTGGACGCTTCTTTTTGTGGGGTCCATCTTCGTCTGCGTTGTACTCCATGAACTGGGCCACGCCTTTGCCGCCCGGCAGTATGGCATCCGCACCCGCGACATTACGCTTTACCCGATCGGGGGAGTGGCCCGGCTGGAGTCGATACCGCGTAAGCCGAAGGAGGAACTGGTGGTCGCCCTGGCCGGCCCCTTGGTGAACCTGGTTATCGCCGGGCTCCTGCTGCCGCTGGCGCCGGTTCCCCAGCTGACCAGCCAGGAGGCGGAGATCCAGATTGGTCCGAACACCTTCCTCTTTGCCTTTGCCGTAGTCAACGCCTGGCTCGCCCTATTCAACCTGGTGCCGGCTTTTCCCATGGACGGCGGCAGGGTGTTTCGCGCCATCCTTTCGTTTTGGATGGACCGCCCGCAAGCCACTCGTGTGGCGGCGACCTTTGGACAGGTGATCGCGGTGATATTCATTTTCCTCGGGTTCTACGTGAACCCCTTCCTGGTCTTCATCGGATTGTTCATCATCCTGGGCGCCCAGGCGGAAGCCAATTACGCGTCGACAGAAGCGCTGATGGAGGGGCACACGGTGATGGACCTGACCATGCATGAAATGCCGGTGGTAAAGCCCGAGACCACCGTGGGAGAAATGATCCGGGAGATCCTCAACACCCAGAAAAAGAACTTCGTGGTGGCCGACGATTCGCTCGTGCTCGGGGTGATCTCCCAGATGGATGTCATCAAGGCCCTGGGCGACAAAGGAGATCAGCTGACGGTCCGCGACTGCATGCAAACAGATATCCTCTACCTGCCGTCCGGCCTGCCGGTCAATGAGGCAATCATCAAGATGCAGTCGTCCGGGAAATCCATTGCGCTGGTGAAGGAGGGAGAGGCCGTAGTGGGGATGGTAGACAATGACAACCTGGTGGAATTTGTCCTGATTCAGCGGGCGAGACAGCATCTCAGGTAAAACACCTCGCGCGTCACCGAATTCATTATTTTTTCCGACCTTTTCACCATGCGATTTCTAACTGCCTTTGTTATTCTGGGTGGGTTTTCTGCTCTGATGAGTTGCCAAACCGGAAACTCACGCACAACGGAAAATGTTGCCTTTCAGGACTCCTTGTCGAAGAAAACCTTTGGATTCTTTTGGGAGCTTACCAACCCTGACAACGGACTCGTACCGGATCGGTGGCCAACGCCGAGCTTCTCCAGCATTGCCGCCACCGGATTCGGATTGACATCCTACCTCATCGGAGTGGAGCGAGGGTACATAAGCCGCGAGGCTGCTGCGTCAAGGACATTGACCACGCTACGATTCTTCCTCAAGGCGCCGCAGGGCGAGCAGGAGTCTGGAGTCACTGGTCATCGCGGCTTCTTTTATCACTTCCTGGATATGAAGACCGGCATGCGGTTTCAACGGGTCGAACTTTCCACGATCGACACCGGGTTGCTCATGGCGGGTGTGCTTTCCAGTCAATCCTACTTTGATGGAACCAGTGATGTCGAGGTTCAAATCCGCCAGGCGGCCGACTCGCTTTACCGGCAGGTGGAATGGGATTGGGCGATGAACGGGGGATCAACCATGAGCATGGGCTGGCATCCCGAAAGCGGATTCCTGGCTTCCACCTGGCGAGGCTACAACGAGGCGATGATTTTGTATGTCCTCGCGTTGGGTTCACCCACCCATCCCCTGGATAAGGGAGCGTGGGAGGCCTGGACAAAAACCTACCAGTGGTCAACGTGGCAAGGTCAGCCCCACGTCAATTTCGGTCCGCTATTCGGCCACCAGTACTCTCATATGTACATTGATTTTCGCGGCATCCAGGACGACTACATGAAAGGCCGGGGAATCGACTATTTCGAGAACTCCCGCCGTGCCACGCTCGCCAACCGGCAATACTGTATTTACAATCCGGGCGGTTGGAGTGACTACAGCGAACTCATCTGGGGCCTGACGGCGTGCGATGGCCCTGGTAATCAAGGTAATGCGGACCCCAACATCTCATTCATGGGCTACAGTGCCCGGGGCGCTGCTCGCGGCTACATCCAGGATGACGGCACCATTGCCCCAACCGCGGCGGGAGGATCGATTCCATTCGCACCCGAAGTATGCCTGCCGGCCCTGGAGGAGATGTCGAAGCGGTACGGAGACAAGTTGTATTCAACGTACGGTTTCAAAGATGCCTTCAACCCTTCGGTGGTGTATGCCGACGGGTCCAGGGGATGGTTCGATCCGGATTACCTGGGTATCGACCAGGGTCCCATCCTGATGCAGCTGGAGAACTACCGCACGGGGCTGGTTTGGGAAATCATGAAGAAGAACCCCTACATTGTGGAAGGCCTGCGCAAAGCGGGGTTCAGCGGGGGATGGTTAACACGTTGACAAGCCGATGATTCGTCGAATTTCCGGATGGGTGGTCCTGGTTCTCACCCTGGTGGTCCCGGTCGCTCCGGCTGACGGCCAGGGTTTCGAACTTCCCGCAGGTGAAGAACGCATCCTGTACATGCGGGAACTGGATCACTTCACCGACCCGGAGGGGTTGATCGAATTCGAATCGGTATTGCTGCCGCAGGTTCAGCAGAGGTTCCGGAAGAACCCCGACTATCAGAACAAGGATTTCCAGGTGGATACCTGGTATTGGATCCGCATTCCCATTCACCACATCCAGACACAGGAACAGGTTTGGCTCCTGGAATTTTACGATCAGACCATTGACCAAATTGAGGCCTACCTGCCATCGGAGAGGGGCGGCTACAGCCGGTGGATCATGGGTGATCATTTTCCGTTCACGCAGCGGAACATACAGCACAAGAACTTCGAGGTGCCGTTGACGATGCGGAAGGACACTACCCTGGTCTACTACTTCAAGGTGCGCTCGCATGCTTTTGCCGACATCCGGATCGCCTTCCGATCCGACCGGCGGTTCATCAACTATGCGTTGAATGAGTATTTCCTGTATGGCACCTTCTACGGAATGATCCTGATCATCGCCCTGTACAACTTCCTGGTGTACCTGGCGATCCGTGAAATCAAGAATCTCTACTACATCCTCTATATCCTCAGCGTAGCCCTCTACGCGATGAGCCTCGATGGCATCGCCTTTCAGTACTTATGGCCGGACCACCCGGACTGGAACGATTATGCGGTGGGGATATCCCTGTACTCCGTTATTTTGTGGGCGCTCGTTTTTACCCGTCGCTTTCTCAGCACCAAGGCCAAGTCTCCCCATCTGGATCGCCTGCTGGTGGGGATGATTATCCTCCGCACCGTGGTCTTCCTGGTGGAGTTCCTGTACTTCCCGGAGTTCTTTGAATACCGAATGGTGGAGATCCTGCCCCTGGGCTTGATCTTTTATACCGGGGTTAAAATCTGGATGAGGGGGTATCGGCCTGCCCGGTTCTTTGTGATCGCCTATGGACTGCTCCTGTCGGGTTTCCTCCTGCGCAGCCTGGTGTACTTCAACATTCTGTCGATCACCATCCTGTCGCATTACAGCCTGCACCTGAGTTTTGTCGTGGAGATGTTGTTCCTCACGTTTGCGCTGGGTGACCGCATCCGGATTCTCAAGAACAACCGTGACAGGGCGCTGAAGCGGATTATCCAGCAGCACGAACTGAACATGCAGCTCAAGGACAAGGTCAACCGGGAACTGGAGGAGAAGGTGAGGGAGCGTACCCTTGAGTTGGACCGGAAGAACCGGGAGTTGGAAGAAAGCAATGAGAAGTTGACGGTCCAGTCAAGGGAAATCAACCAGATCAATTCCCTCCTGGATTTGGACAACTGGAAGCTCAAGAACAAGGTGAAGGAGGTCCTGGAGGAGCGGCTTCATGAGAAAGTGATGGAGTACTCGGAGTTCAAGACCATCTACGCGGATGCCCTGGCGTGCTACCGGTTCCTCGAGACACTGAAATGGTCGAAGGGATACCAGTGTCGCCGCTGCGCCAATGAGAAGTACTTTGAAGGCGCACAGAAATTCGGACGACGCTGCACCCGATGCGGGTACAATGAGTCCATCACCAGCTACACGGTATTTCATGGCATTAAGTTTCCTATTGAAAAGGCCTTTTACATCGCCTATGTGGCCGTTGCGGCGAGAAAGAAAGTCACGATCGAGGAGCTGGCACACACTCTCGACCTGCGAATGAACACCGTTTGGGGCTTCCGGAAGAGGATTGCGGAGAGGATCGGTGAGCTGGAACTCAAGGGCAACCGTCCCACAGCGGCCAATTGGGAAGATGTCATCCTGATTGCCAGTGCAGAAACCAGGGCCGGCATCCGAAGCCGGGTAAAGGGTCTCATCCGGAGTTCCCTGGGGCGCCTGAGGAGGTAGCCTACCTCTTCATGTTTTTGATGCGCAAAGCGGAACAGACGTTTTCGCCATTTGTGCCCAGCATACGTTTGAAATCGATGTTTTTCTTCCGTTAATTTCTAATCCCCCCGTTGGCCATATTTTCTTTGCTTAATCGACGATTTCAGCAAAAAAAATTACTCGCGGCTTGATATTGCCATAACTTCATTTCGCAAAACCACGAAAATCATTGACCGAAGTATTGGCCGCGTTATGATTAAAGCATTGGTAGTTAGCATCTTATGCCTTGGTTCCATGGCTGCATTGGCCCAAAACAGGGTAGTGTCCGGTACGGTAACAGCCAAGGAAGATGGTCAGGGGGTGCCTGGCGTCAATATCTCGGTGCCCGGCACTTCCAAGGGCACAGCCACCGACATGGATGGCAAATACCAGATTGAGTTGGCACCTGGGGAGAATACCCTGACTTTTTCGTTTGTGGGATTTACCACCCAAACTATTACGGTCGATAACCGCGCGGTGATTGACGTAGCGCTGGAATCGGACAGCGATCTCTTGCAAGAGGTGGTGGTCGTCGGGTATGGCGTACAAAGCAAGAGCGACCTGACGGGCTCCATCGCCTCCATCAAACCTTCCGAAATCACAAGAATACCTTCCTTCAACGCAGTTCAGTCCCTTCAAGGCCGGGTATCAGGGGTTCAAGTCTACAACACCTCCGGGGCGCCCGGCGCAAGCCCAGTAGTGCGGGTGCGGGGAGTAGGTACGTTCAACAACTCCTCGCCGATCTATGTCGTCGATGGAGTGATCCTGGATGACATTTCCTTCCTCAACCCGGGAGACATCCAGTCGATGGAAGTACTGAAGGATGCATCTTCCACGGCCATCTTCGGAGCCCGGGGTGCCAATGGCGTCATCATTGTTACAACCAAACTGGGAAAGACTGGCCAGGAAAAGCCCACCGTCAATGTGCTGGCCGAGTACAGCATTCAGGAAGTGGCAAAGACCATTGACTTGCTGAATGGCAAGGAATTCGGCCAGATCACCAACGAAATCATTCCGGGCACCTACAATAACCTCAACGCCTTGCCCAACACCGATTGGCAGTCGCTCATTTTCCGTACGGCGCCCATGCAGAATTACCAGGTTTCCGTGGCAGGATCGGGCGCCAAATCGCAGTACTATGTCGGCGTCGGCTACTATAACCAGGAAGGAATTATCCCCAAGTCGAAATTTGAGCGCGTGACGCTCAAGTTCAACAATACCTATGCCCTGAGCGACAACATCAAGCTGGGAAACAACATCACCTTGGCTCCTTACAGTCAGCAGAATGCTCCCGATGTGGTCTACCAGGCCTACCGGGCTCAACCGCTTCATGAACCGTATTATTCCGACGGAAGTTTTGGCGCGGTGCCCAACGTGGGCAACCCCCTGGCCTCCCTCGAATACTCCAATAACTTCAACAGCGGCCTTCGGATTGTCGGGAACATGTTCATGGATGTCACCTTCCTGAAAGACTTCCTGTTCCGGTCGAGCTTTGGCGTCGACTTGTCCAATTCCAAGAGCGAGGATTTCACCCCGGCGTTCACCGTATTCAATCCTGATGGCACACCAAACCAGCAGCAGAACCTGCTAAGCTCACTCAGCAAGGGCAGCTCATCTTCGTCAACGCTCCTGTGGGAAAATACCCTGAACTATACCAAGGAGTTTGGCGATCACCGGCTCAATGTACTTGGAGGGTTTACCATGCAATCCACGCGGAATGAGTTCATCAATATCCGGGGAAGCAATATCATCCGCGATTTTCCGGAACTGCGGTACCTCAACAACCCGCTCTACTTTTACGACCCCACCACCAATCCGATCGTCAATAATCTCTCCGCCATCAACAACGGGGTCGACGCCAACATGTACTACAGCCTGGTCTCTTACCTGTTCCGCGTAAACTACACGTGGAAGGAAAAGTACCTGGTCACCGCCTCCTTCCGCCGTGACGGCTCGTCGAAGTTCTCACCGGATAACCGGTGGGGGAATTTCCCCTCGTTTGCCGTGGGATGGAATATCATTAACGAAGACTTCATGAAGGGTGTCGACGTCATGACCAACCTGAAACTGCGGGCCAGCTGGGGTTCCATCGGCAATGAAAAGATCGACTACCTCAAGCAATATTCGCTCGTAACCTCCAATGGCAACACCAGCCCGGTTTTTGGCGCGGGCAGCAACCTCGTATCAGGAACAACATTCGACGTAGCCGGCAATCCTAACCTGGTTTGGGAGACTACCTATCAGACCGATATCGGTGTGGAAGTGGCCTTCCTCAATGACCGGCTGACGGCGGAGTTCGACTACTTCAGCAAAGAAACCCAGGATATTCTCGTTCCCCTGAGAACGCAAGGTTATGCCGGCAACGGCAATGGTGCACTCATTACGGTCAATGCCGGCACCGTACTCAACCGCGGATTTGAATTCAATGTCTCCTGGCAGGATGAATTCAAGGGAATCAAGTATAAGGTCGGATTTGTGGGGAACACCCTCCACAACGAAGTGCTGGCGGTAGGGGGATCCAAGGGAATCGACTCCACCCTGGTGGGTGGCTTCCTCGGCAACGGCCAGCCGGCCACGCTGAGTACCATCGGCCTCCCGATTGGTGCCTTCTACGGCTTCCGTACCAACGGGGTGTTCCAGAATGCATCCGAGATCAACGCCTACCCGCATGACGCCAACGTGGTGCCGGGCGACTTGCGGTTTGTCGACGTGAATAATGACGGCCAGCTGACAGCCGCCGACCGTACCTACATCGGATCACCCATCCCCACCTTCATCTATGGCTTCAATCTTCAATTGGAGTACAAGGGCATTGAACTCCTGGCCGACTTCCAGGGACAATCCGGCAACCAGATTCTCAACGGCAAGGAGATTGTGCGGCCCGACCCTTACAATTTCGAGAGGCACGTGATGAACCGATGGACCGGCGACGGAACCTCGTATTACGAGCCTCGCCCGACTTTCGGCGGATACAATTATTCCATCTCTGATCGTTTTATCCAGGATGGGTCTTATTTCCGTTTGCGCAGCCTGACGCTGGGATATTCTCTGCCCTCGGCATGGACAAGCAAGATTTCCGTGAAGCAAGTGAAGGTGTATTTGAGAGGAACGAACCTTTTTACCATCTCCAACTTCACAGGATACTCACCGGATTTTGGAAGTTCCAATGTATTGGCAAACAATATTGACAATGGGGCTTACCCGGTGGCGAGGATTTATACGGTTGGATTGAATGTTACTTTTTAGAAGTGGCGGTTATGAAAGTATATCCGGACATGAAGAAGCACATTAATCGCGGGTGGCTGATAATGATACTGGTATTGGCTGCCGGCTGCCAGGATTTTCTTGATCTGAAGCCCCAGGGCCAGTTGCTCCAGACCTCGTTTCCCGTTACCGAAGCCGATGCGGTCGCCGCAACCAATGCCGCTTACGCCTCGCTCCGCAATTGGTATTTCAATTCAGGCGGTTATCCCATCCTCGACATTATGTCGGATGATGCTCGCAAGGGGAGCAGCCCCGGCGACCAATTCTCCACGGTGGGCGCCTACGACAACTTCACCATCAACAACCAGCAGGATGGGCTCGACCGCTGGTGGGCGGCCCTTTACCAGGGCATCAAAGCCGCCAACATCGTGATCACTTATGTTCCCGATATCGCCATGGATGCCGGCCTGAAGAACCGGTGCATTGCCGAAGCTCGTTTTCTGAGAGCCCTCTATTATTTTGATCTTGTCCGCGCCTGGGGCGGAGTTCCCCTGGTCACCTCACCCGAACCCCCGCTGGACCTGGGCCGCTCCACCCTTCAAGAGGTATACGACAACATCATTCTTCCTGACCTCCTTTTTGCCAAGGATAATTTGCCGGAAGCCAACGCCTATGCCGGCAATGACGTGGGACGCGCTACCAAGGGCGCGGCAAGGGCGTATCTCGCCAAAGCCTACCTGTTCTATCCGGTTCCCGACTTCGTCAATGCCGAGAAGTATGCCCTGGAAGTGATCAACTCCCTGCAGTACAACCTGGAGGCAGACTTCACCAACGCAACAGGCGTATTGGGACATTTTGGAACAGAGTCGATTTTTGAAGTAGGAGCCCGCCCCAGCGATGGCACCGAGAACGGGGGTGCGCAGTTTGGCAATACCCAGGGCATCCGGGGCTTTCCCAACCGTGGTTGGGGTTTCAACCGTCCATCACCCGACCTCATCAACTCGTTTGATGCCAACGATCCCCGTATGGACAAGACCATCATCTTCCTCGGGGAGGTGCTTGACGGGATCACTACCCAGGGTGACCTGACGTGCCCGGATACCACGTATCTCAACTCCGTGATCATTGAAATAGAATGCTATAATCAGAAGGTGTGGACGCCCGGCGACAACGTGCCGTCGCAGTGGGGCCATCACCGCCGCTTGATGCGCTATGCCGATGTATTGCTGATGGCGGCGGAAGCGCTCAATGAAAACAATAAACCTGCCGATGCCCACACTCACCTGAATGCTGTTCGGGCCAGGGCCAGGGCAGGAGCCCCCGGGGGTACGTTGCCCAACATTACCGAAACGAACAAGGACCTGTTGCGTGATATCATCCTCGAAGAGCGACGGCATGAGCTGGCGATGGAGGGGCATCGCTTCTGGGACCTGGTGCGTACCAACAAGGCCTTGGCCGTACTGGGACCCCTGGGTTATACCGATAAGTACAAACTGCTTCCCATCCCGCAAACACAAATCGACCTGTCACAGGGTCGCATCACTCAAAACCCGGGCTGGAACTAATGAGACCAATTACCTACTAATCAATTTTAAACCATAACTCTAAACTATCTATGATGAAAAAAGCGAAGTATTTGATTCTGATGGCACTGCTGGCCGTTCCTGCCGGCATGTTCCTGGAGAGCTGCTCGAGTGACGATACCCCGGGTGCTCTCACCATCGTGAGCCTGATGACCGACGGCGGTATCGCGCTCGATGAGGCCACGGCGGCTACCGGTGTTCCCCTGAGCGCCTCTGTCGTAGCCACGTTCAACAAGGCGGTAAACGCTTCAACGGCCACCGCGGCCAACATTACCCTCCAGATTAATGGAGTAGATGTTCCGGCCACCATCACGGCCAGCGGCGCCGTGATAACCATTGACCCGACGGAAGACATGGCGACTGGCACGAACCACACGGTCAAGATTTCTGCTGGCCTGAAAGCCTCGGATGGCGGTTCCGCTTCGGCCGAGACGTTCACCTTCAAGTCATTTGGCCCTCCTGCGGTGACTGCACCCCAGCCGGACCACTTGCTGTCGTTCTTCTCCTTCAATGGTGACGTGAGCGATGCCAAAGGAGCCCTGCATACCCCTGCGGCTGCCGATGTTAAGGACATTACCTTTGTAGAAGACCGCTTCGGCTTTGCCGGACTGGCTGCCAACTTCAATGGTACCACGTCTATCGTGGAGATCCCGGAAGGTGACGATTACATGGTAGGTCCTGACTTCAGCATCAGCTTCTGGATCAAGGCAAACAGTACCAAGGAAGGCCACTTCGTTCTTGGTTTGGCCGCATGGTACGGCTTCCAGTTTGAAATCATGGGCGGCCCCTGGGATGCCGATGACAAGGGAGTCAAGCTGGCTACCCGCTACGATGTCACCGGCGGACTTACAGAAGCCGAAGACACCTGGTGGAATGCCGAACCTAACGGCTGGCAAGGATCTACGTTTGCCAAAGATGTTCCGGCTCCGAACGGAATCGATCTCTATTTCAAGGACAAGTGGGTACACGTTGTTTGCACCTACCAGGCCTCGACCAAGATCGGCCGGATGTATGTTAACGGTGAGAAGACCCGCGAGTGGGACTTTGACTTGTGGTCGAATCCTTGCACGCCTCCCGGCAAATGCGCAGCCACTGGCGTCAAGTATGCCGGAAACACCACGGGTGGCGGCAACAAGCTTGCCCTCGGGTTCATCCAGGCCAGCGGAAACCGCATCGTGACGGATTCATGGGCGGATCCTTCCGACCCGCTCAACAACCACTTCAAGGGTCTCATGGACGACCTGAGGATTTGGAAGGTCGCTCTCACGGAGGCGGAGATTGTTGCACTGCATACGGCTGAGAAGCCATAGTTCTTCGGTTTGGTTTAGTTTGAGAATAAGGGTTTCCGGGTTATCCGGAAACCCTTTTCTTCTCTTTCTCTCACAGTCACATCATAACATGCTCAGGGCTTTTCAGTTTCTCATTCTCCTCGCTGTCCTGGTGCTTGCATCCTGCAAGCAGGACGAAAGCTCTGTACCCGTCGGCGCCCTTCAATTAGTGGAGGTCAAGTCCGGTTCAACGGTGTTGACTCCCGGCGGATCAACGACGGGCATCCCGGTAAGTGAGCCCCTGGTTGCTGAATTTACATCGGCCCTGGACACTATATCCGTAAAGGCGGGAGTAACCCTCACCCAGGGAGGGACGCTCGTCCCGCTGCTGTTCGTTTTTTCCTCTGACCTGAAATCTTTTTCCGCCTTTCCGACCATTCCACTCGGGAGCAACCAATCGTACCGGTTGGTCATCTCCAACACCGTCAAGGGTTTGAACGGAGAGCGCTTTGAAGGGGTGAACTTTGATTTTACTACACTCGCCGTTCCCCTCACGATACAATATTTGAAAATCGGCACCCAGGTGGTTTCACCCCTGACGGCCAATGTGGTCAACGTGCCCCTTTCCGGGCTTGTCATCGAAGTCGAATTCTCGGCCCCGGTAGACCCCACCACCATCTCCTCTTCTTCGGTCCAAATACTGGGACCTCCGGCCTTAAGCGCTAACCTTTCGCTTTCCAATGGAGACCAAAAACTTACAATTACCGTCACCCAAAATCTTAAGGGATTCAAAAGACACCGGCTTTACCTGTCTGACCTGATCCAAGGAAAGCAGGGGGAGGTATTGACTCAATTTGTCAAAGAGTTCTTTACCGTCGTGGATCCCAACCCGGTTTTCCCCGTCATCACCGACGATGAGCTGCTGTCGCTGGTTCAACAACAAACCTTCAAATACTTCTGGGATTTCGCTCACCCGAACTGCGGCCTGGCCCGCGAACGGAATACGTCGGGTGACATTGTAACCATCGGCGGATCGGGATTCGGCGTCATGGCCATTCTGGTGGGCATCCACCGCGGCTTTATCACCCGGTCGCAGGGAGTGGCCCGCCTCAACACGATCGTCTCGTTCCTCCAGACTGCCGACCGGTTTCATGGCGTGTGGCCTCATTGGATGAATGGAAACACGGGCAAGGTCGTCCCGTTCAGCACCGACGACAATGGGGGAGACCTGGTGGAAACTTCCTTTATGCTGCAAGGACTCCTTACCGTGCGGCAGTTCCTGAATCCCGCTGACCCTACCGAGAATGCCATCATCGCCAAGATCAACACTTTGTGGCAGGAAACAGAATTTGATTGGTACACGAAGGGCGGAGAGAATGTGCTCTACTGGCATTGGTCACCCACTGTCGGGTGGAAAATGAATTTTCCAATCCGCGGTTATAATGAAGGACTCATTGTCTATTTCCTGGCCGCCGGCTCACCGACCCATACCATTAATGCATCGGTATACCATCAGGGCTGGGCACGAAATGGGGGCATGGTTAACGGCAAGACTTTCTATGGCCATGTTTTGCCGGTGGGGAGTGATTACGGTGGCCCCCTGTTTTTTGCCCACTATTCCTTCCTTGGCCTGGACCCTAGCAACCTGAGCGATGCGTATGCCAACTACTGGACGCAAAACGTGAGTCATTCGCTGATCAATCACGACTATTGCGAAACCAATCCTTCCTCGAAGATTGGCTATAGTGACGCCTGCTGGGGCCTTACCGCCAGCGACAATGAATCAGGATATAACGCACATTCGCCTACCAATGATTTGGGCGTCATAGCGCCCACCGCCGCCTTGTCCAGTTTTCCGTATTCGCCGACGGAATCCATGAAGGCGATGAAGTTCTTCTACTATAACCTGGGTGACCGGTTATGGGGACCCTATGGTTTTTATGACGCCTTTAATCCGGGGAAAGACTGGTATGCGACCAGCTACCTGGCCATTGATCAGGGACCGATTATTGTGATGATGGAAAACTACCGGTCGGGCCTCCTGTGGGACCTGTTCATGTCGGCACCGGAGGTGCAAACCGCGATGACAAAGCTTGGGTTTACCAATTGACAACTGCTATGGCAATGCCGAAACACCTGTTCCTCGCCCTGTTTATCCTTCTTCTCAATGCATGCAATCCCCCGGCCAACCGGCAGGATCGTATTGATCTGAAAGTCGACTCCCTGCTTGCCCTGATGACCCTCGAAGAGAAGATCGGGCAATTGTCTTTGTACACCAGTGACTGGGACGTTACCGGCCCAACCATGCGCGAGGGATATAAGGAAGAGATCCGAAAAGGACGTGTGGGTGCGATCTTCAACGCATTCACGGCCCGCTACACACGAGAACTTCAGCGCCTTGCCGTGGAAGAGACCCGCCTGAAGATCCCGCTGCTGTTCGGGTATGATGTGGTTCACGGTCACCGGACGATTTTTCCCATACCGTTGGGACAGGCGGCAAGCTGGGACTTGAAAGCCATTGAAGAGGCTGACCGGATCGCCGCCGAGGAGGCTGCGGCCGAGGGGTTGCACTGGACCTTTGCGCCAATGGTAGACATCGCAAGGGATCCGCGATGGGGCCGAATGGCAGAAGGCAGCGGCGAGGATCCGTACCTGGGCTCACGCATCGCGGAAGCCCGGGTCAGGGGATTCCAGGGCCAGGGCCTTGGTCAGCTGAATTCGGTGATGGCCTGCGTGAAGCACTTTGCCGCCTACGGAGCGGCCCAGGCCGGCCGTGATTATCATTCGGTCGATATGTCGGAACGCATGTTTCGGGAAGTCTATCTGCCTCCCTACGCAGCGGCCGTCCACGCTGGCGCCGCAACGGTGATGACGTCGTTTAACGATTACGACGGAGTTCCGGCGACAGCCAGCAAGTACTTATTAACCGAAGTGTTGCGCAACGAGTTGAAGTTCGAGGGTTTTGTCGTAAGCGACTATACCTCGGTCATGGAACTCATTCCTCACGGGGTGGCTTCCGACACCGCTTCAGCCGCTGCCCTCGCCTTGCAGGCCGGGCTGGATATGGACATGCAAGCCGGGTTTTATCAATCAGCACTTCCCCAACTCGTTGCTTCCGGCAAGATCAGCAAAGAATTGATCGACCAATCGGTCAGGCGCATCCTTCGCAAAAAGTTTGAGCTGGGACTCTTTGATGACCCGTACCGCTACAGCGATACCATCCGGGAAAGAACCACCATCATGAAGCCTGAATATCTGGACAAAGCACGTGAGGTGGCCAGGAAGTCCATCGTCTTGCTTAAGAATGAGTCCGTATTGCCGCTTTCAAAAAACCTGGGCACGCTGGCCGTGATTGGACCCCTGGCCGACGCGCGTCGCGAGATGATTGGATCCTGGTCGGCAGCGGGCGACTGGACAAAGTCGGTTACCCTCCTGGAAGGAGTCCGCGCGGCGGTAAGCCCAGCAACCAAGGTGCTTTACGCAAAGGGCAGCAATGTCAACGACGATTCTACGTCCTATTTTCAACAGGCCTTGCGTATTGCACGACAGTCTGATGCGATCATCCTTGCCGTAGGGGAGTCTGCTTCGCTGAGCGGGGAGGCAGCCAGCCGCAGTTCCCTTGACTTGCCTGGTGTTCAGCAGCAGCTGGTTGACCTTATCCAGCAGACGGGCAAACCTGTCGTTGTGGTCCTGATGAGCGGCCGCCCCTTGACGATCAACGCGATGGCACAGCGTGTCCCGGCGATCCTGGAGACCTGGTTCCTGGGCACGCAGGCGGGGCATGCCATTGCCGATGTCCTCTTTGGTGACTACAACCCATCGGGCAAGTTGCCGGTAACCTTTCCCCGCTCGGTGGGCCAGGTGCCCATTTACTACAGCATGAAGAATACGGGGCGGCCCCTTGACGTTAACAGTAAATACACGTCCAAGTACCTGGACGTTGACAATTCCCCGCTCTACCCCTTTGGCTACGGTCTTTCCTATACCACGTTTGCCTATTCGGACCCGGTCCTCAGTACGGCGTCCTTGCGGGCTGGCGATACCCTTGCCGTTCGTGTAAACCTCACGAATACCGGAAGCCGCGAGGGAGTGGAGGTGGTGCAGCTGTATGTGCGTGATTTAGTGGGCTCTGTGACCCGACCGGTCATGGAGTTGAAGGGATTCCAGCGAGTCAGCCTGAAGCCAGGCGAACGGAAAGAGGTCACATTTTTCCTTACGTATAAGGACTTGGAATTTTGCCGGATAGATGGCAGTTTCGGCACAGAGCCTGGCCAATACCTGGTTTTTGTGGGTGGCGATTCCCGGGATGTTCGTCAGGCAGCGTTCGACCTCTTGTAGGCTACTTAAACCGATACCTATGGTGCAGCGATCCCAGCCAGTTGATTTACTCACCGTACCGCCTTCCATCAGCCCGCTGGTCGAGCACGGCATCTTCACCCGAGTCGTGGACAACATCAAGATCCACGCCATCACCTGCGGCTGGATCAAGTACCGCAACGCCCACATTCACTCTGTACTCGGCCCTTACCTCGTTCTCCTGGATCCGACCTGGAGTGATTGGGTGCCCATTTTTTCCTGGGTGATCGAGCACCCGGAGGGGACCATCGTGGTGGACACCGGGGAAACTTCCAGGGCCAGCCGACCCGAGGCGCTAAAGGGTGGGGGCATGAATGGATGGCTGAACAAGCACCTTGCACGAATCAACATCGATAAATCGAACGACTTGTCGGCACAGCTGAGGTTGCTGGGCATCCACCCGGATAACGTGCGATGGGTGGTACTGACTCACTTGCACCTTGATCATGCCGGTGGACTGGAATATTTCCCCAAATCTGAGATCATTGTTTCCCACCAGGAATACGTCCGGCCCTATGCTTTTGTGGAGGGTGTTTACCCGGCCTGGTTCAATCCGAAATTAATCGGGCACTATGATGATATCGGGGGTGAGTTCGAACAGGGCCATGTATTGACCCGCGCTGGTGATGTAGTCATCGTTCCGACACCGGGTCACACCCTGAGTCATCAGTCGGTGATGTTCAAGACATCAGGGCCTACATTCTTTTTTGCGGGCGATGCCTGCTTCAGCAGCGCCCACCTTCAATCAGGATTTGTCCCGGGAATTAATGTCGACAGGGCCATGGCCCGAAAGACGCTGGATCGAATCCGGGAGTTTGCCCGGAACAATGATGTCGTATTTCTCCCGAGCCATGACATACGCGCGATGAAGGCAGCTTTTATGCCGGAGCCAGCCTGATGCGATTGGGGAACCGGGTCCCCGGACGGGTGAAGAATATTTCTCCCCAGGACAATCATCGTGCGGCACTATCCGAGTCGTGGAGGCTATCGCGCAAACCCAGCTGAAAGCTTTTCGGAGTCGTACCGGTGGTTTGTGTCCAGATTCTCCTCAAATGTCGTGCACTATCAAACCCGCACTGCCGAGCAATGGCATCCAGTGTCAGGTTCCTGTTGTGCAGTAAGGACCGCGCCATCTCCACCTTGACAGAATTCTTGAACTCGATAATGGTATGGCCCGTGGCTTTCTTGAACAGCCGGGTCAGGTTCCTGACACTCAGGTTGCCGACACTTCCCAGTTCTTCCAGGGTGGGATTCTTTTCGGGGTGAGAGATGATATAGTCCTGGACTTTGTGGATGGCGGGGTTGAAATGCGTTCGGTAATCGAGGTAGATGGTCTGCTGCCGGTCGGAGTCATTCCGCCTCAGGTAAACGACCATTTCACGGGCCACCTTGGCCGTTACGACAGGGCCTTGCTGTTCTTCGAGTATGGACAGCGACATATCAATTCCTGATGACATGCCTGCACTGGTGAATATCCGTTGATCATAAACGAAAAGTTTGTCCTCCAGCACGGTGACGTCGGGGAACTGCTCCCGCATGTACTCGATGTTCTTCCAGTGTGTGGTGCACTTGCGTCCATCGAGCATCCCCGCCCTGGCGAGTATTAGTGCTCCCGAACAAATGCTTCCCAGGAATACTCCAAGGTCGTAGAATGCCTTCAACCACGGTTTCACGCGATGGATGGCTTCTTCCAGTTTTCCTTCCATGAACGCCTGGGAGTCAATTCCCGGCACCAGGAGGAGATCCCCCTTCTTCAGCCGGAGTTGGTCTAAGGTGATGAGGTTGGAGAGTTGCAGGCCTTGCTCAGACAAAACCTGACTTTCTGCTGCTGTAAAAACCAATTGGTATTGCCTGGTGCCGAGTCGTGAAGCTTCATAAAAGACCTGGGCGGCCCCGCTGAGGTCCATCAAGTGGACACGCGGGAGCAACAGAAAGGCAATGGTTTGTTCGCTGTTCATGGCTGGAAGAGTCAATCATCGGACATTTCAGGCCAAAGGACATCCCGTCTTTTCTTCTCCCGTTAACCGGTACAAAGCAGTGATTCCTTGGGCATGAATAGGTAATAAATATAAGAAAATCAAATAGTTAAGTAAACCTGATGCATATGATGACCCGAATCAACCCAACCCAAGAAGTGATCGCCACCTTATCCAGCATGTCGATTCGGGCCATCGCGATGATCCTGCTATTGGCAGGTCCTCTCATCGCGGTGGCTCAGCCGGAACTTACCATCAGTGGAACCGTCCGCGATAAATCCAACCAGGAGGCCCTGATTGGAGCTACCGTTAGGGTAGAAGGCACCTCCAAGGGCACGGCCGCAGACATCAACGGGTTCTATTCCTTGCGTCTGTTGCCAGGTGCGTATCGTTTAGTGTTCAATTTCGTCGGCTTTAAGTCTACGGTGAAGGCTGTCCAAGTGACCGGCAACCTTACGCTTGATGCCGACCTCGAAGCCGAAGACACCGAACTCGAGGAGATTGTCGTTCAGGCCGAGCGCGACAACTCTCACGTGGAGGATATTCAGATGAGCAAGTCCAAAGTGAACATGCTCATGGTTCGCAAATTGCCCACGGTCCTGGGGGAAGTGGATATCATCAAGGCCGTTCAGGCGATGCCCGGCGTGATTTCGGCAGGAGAGGGAACCTCCAGTTTCTTCGTCCGGGGCGGCAGTGCGGACCAGAACCTCATTTTGATGGATGGAGCGCCCATTTATGACGCCTCGCACCTCTTTGGTCTGTATTCTGTCTTCAATGCCGACATCGTCAAGGATGCGGAGTTGTACAAGGGAGGTGTGCCCACAAAATTCGGGGGCCGACTTTCCTCCATACTTGATGTGCAGACGAAGGACCCTGCTTCGGGCCAGACCATCGTGGGGGGAGGAATTGGCACCCTGGCCTCCCGGGTGATGGCGGAAGGCGCCCTCAGCGATAAGATCTCCTACTTTGCTTCGGCCCGGAGGAGCTATGCCGATGTCTTTATGCGATTGGCCCAGCAGAAGAATGCGGCCTCTTTTTACGACCTTAATGGCAAGCTGATGTTGAGGGCAAGCCAAGGGGATCAAGTCAGCCTGTCCCTCTACCGCGGTCGTGACAACTTTGATTTTGATAAGCGGTTTGATTTTTCCTGGGGCAATACCGCGGGAGTTCTTGACTGGAAACATGCCTTCAATGATCGCGTGTTCTCCAAGACGTCCCTGATCGTGGGCAGCTTCGATTACCTTCTCCGTTCAGAAGATGAAGCCAATCCCTTCCAGTGGAAATCCAGCGTCAACCAGGCTGGGCTTCAATATGATGTCGTGGTCTTTGCGGGAGGGAGACATGAGATAAACTTGGGTTATAAAGCCAGCTATCTGTGGTTTGAGCCCGGCACCATTGCTTCCACGGCGCGGACCGGCAGTTTCCGTTCCATTCAGATGGACCGGCACCAAGCCATCGATCAGGCCATCTACGTGGATACCCGTCATCGCCTGAGCGACAGACTCACCCTCTGGTACGGCTTGCGGCTTTCCATGTTCCGCAATGTCGGGCCTTCGGATGTGATCCGCTATGCAGGGCCCACCGCCTCCGGGCAATGGATGAGGATGGATACGCTTCGGGTTGGCCACCTGGAAACGGTTAAGTCCTTTGGAAACCTGGAGCCTCGCTTTTCAGCCAGATACCTCTTGGGTGAGCAGAGTTCCCTGAAGGCTTCCTATAGCCGGATGGTGCAAAATGTTCACTCCATATCGAACGGGACCGTTCCCTTACCTTTCAATACCTGGTTACCCAGCGGCTTCCATCTTCGTCCTCAGTGGGCCGATCTCTGGGCTATCGGATACTTCCACACCTGGCAAAGCAAGCCTGTGGAGTGGTCGGTTGAAGCGTTCTACAAAGACATGAGCCAGGTCACTGAGTTCACCGACAATGCCAACCTGTTCTTCAACCCCGACCTCGTCATGGAGGTCCGACAGGGAAAGTCCTGGTCGTACGGCGTGGAGTTTAGCCTGACCAAGACGAAGGGCAAGTTTACCGGTCAGTTGAACTACACCTGGTCCACAGCCATGCGGGAGATCCCGGGGGTAAACCAGGGCATTGCCTACGCCGCCAATCATGACCGCAGGCATGTACTAAATCTCTCCGGTGTCTACGAGATCAATGACCGGTGGACGATTGCTTCACAGTTCAGCTATAGTACTGGCAGGCCCATTACGGTGACTTCGGGACGATATGAATTCGGCAACTTTGATGCCGACATCATCACGGAGCGCAATGGCTACCGTTTGCCTGCCGTGCATAGGCTTGACGTTGCGGTAACCTATACCCCTAAGGCTAATAAGAATCGCAAGTGGAAGGGTGAATGGGTATTCTCGGTGTATAACGTTTACAGTCGCAAGAACCCATTCACCCTCTACACGCGATCTGTTCTTGATAAGTCGGGCAACCTCGTGGGTGACGGTTCCACCAAGGAGGCCCGCATGATCTCCCTGTTTCCGATTATTCCTTCCGTAACCTATAACTTCAAATTCTGATGAAAACGATTGCCACCTTCCTCCTGGCCTCGGCCATCCTCTTTGCCTGCGAAGAGACCGTTGAACTGGACATTCGCCAAACACCCACCAAGGTCGTCATCGAGGGCCTGGTGACCAATCAGGTCGGACGTCAATACGTACGACTTACCAGGAGCGCCAGTTTTTATGAAAGCGGCCCGACGCCCAGGGTGTCTCATGCCCAGGTAACCGTTACCGACGACCTTGGTCAGGTTGTTCCATTTGTCCATAATCCCCGCAACTACCCCGACAGCATCGGGTACTATGTGCCTCAGTCGCCATTCACCGGGTCAATTGGACGATCGTACACTCTTACGGTCCGGGTTGACGAACACGTGTATTCCGCCGTTGACCGCATGTCGCCAGCCATGGAACTGGATTCCCTTGTCCCAGCCGCGGATCCCCGACCCAGTGAGCGTGATATGAAGAAGGGTCGTACTTTCCAGGTCCTGGTGTTTGGGAAGGAGCCGGGCACCACGAAGGACTATTACCTGATAAACGTATATCGAAACGACACGCTGGTTTATGAACCACGCCGCGGTGCCTTTACCGTGGACGATCAAACCCTCAGCGAGAAGATTCAGGGGGTGCCCGCGCCAGTCAATTTCCGCCCGCATGATAGGGCGGTGGTGGAGTGTCTCAGCCTGAGCCGCGAGGCCTTCCAATACTATGAGGGTCTTGCCAAACTGACGACCGGCTCCGGTGGCATGTTTGATTCGCCGCCCTCCAATCCTCCATCCAATCTATCGAACGGTGCCCTGGGTTTCTTTCAGGCCAGCGCCGTGACCAGAGTGGCCACAATGGTTGAGCATTAGATGGAGAGAAACAATCACCCAAGCGGCGTTGGAGTGGTGAGTGAGCCAGTGCTGACCTGAGTGCTGAAGCGTTGCCAAAGGTTGGTGGGCTTTCTTTTGAATTCCTCATTGAAGATCATGACCAGGGTAACCACCAGGACGACGAACAAGGACAGGATGAGCAATTGGATCGCTGATGTCCGCTGAATCTCCTGCTTGTTTTTCACATCGCAAATTTCTCCGGGACAATACTGAACCTTGTCTTTGTAGAAGAACGCATACACCAGGCAACCGAGGCAGATGCCAAAGGCGGATTCGAAAAACAGGAAGGCGAGGCAAAAGAGGCAAGTAAGCCCGGAAAGGACGCTGTACGAGTTCAGGATCACCATCAGCACCAGCATGAAGCTGGCGAAGGCCACCCCGATCTTCCAGGCAAATCGTTTTTGAGGAGCACCTACGTATTCAGGGTTCTGCCGGCTCACGATGAGACGGCCCAGGATAAGCATAGGAGAATACTTCGGGTTGATGTACACCCGGATGAGCATGTCGGTGAGAAACAGGATAATGGTGTACTTGATCAGCAGAAAGTTGCCCTTCATGATAATCAGCAGGAGGGCGATGAGCATGAAAACAAACGAGATGCCTGCCGCTGCACGGACCTCGCGCTCGTTGAGCACAGGAATGTTATAGCCTTCGACGGTCTCGCCGAATTGGATGATTTTGCTTTTGTGGGTCATGCGTGAGGGGCTCGATAAGCGGGCAAGATAAGTTAAGGGGTGGCCGGATAGATTATCCACAACTATATACGCATGGGTGCGGGAAGAGTTGGTGCCGGCTGGTCCTTTCCGCTAACGTTTGTGTTGGTCCCTAATCGCCGCTCATGGGCTTTTGTTGCCGGGAAACGGCCAAAGTGGTAGCTTATAACTGATTACTGGAAGATTATGACAACGATCAAGTCAAGAGGAACCATTGGCATATTGACCGGGGGTGGCGACGTACCCGGCCTGAACCCGGCCATCCGTGCCGTCACGGTCAGGGCATTGCGCGAAGGATTCAGGGTGGTCGGCATCCGGAGAGGGTGGGCCGGCCTCGTCGATGTCGTGCGCGACCCCAAGGCCAACAACGAAGACAACTTCATCGAACTTTCCAAAGTGGTGGTGGACCGCGCGTCACGGACCGGCGGTACCTTTCTTCATAGTTCGCGGACAAGACCGAGCAACGTCTCCCAAAGCCGGGTGCCGGAGCACCTGAAAGACAGCTATATCGCCAAGACCAATGACCTGACCCCGGAGGTTCTGAAGAACCTGGAGTGGATCGGCATTGACCATCTCATCGCCATCGGCGGGGATGACACGCTGAGCTACGGCGTCGAATTGTCGAAGAAGGGGGTCAACGTGAACGCCATCCCGAAGACTATGGACAACGATGTCCCGGGGACCGACTATTGCATCGGGTTCAGTACCTGTATCACCCGCACCATTTCGATGACCAACGCGCTGAGAACGTCGGCAGGCTCCCACGAGCGCATCATGGTGCTGGAGGTTTTTGGCCGTTATGCCGGCTTTACGGCGATCCTGCCCACCATGGCCGGGGCCGCCAACCGCTGTGTCATACCCGAGCATCCGTTTGACATTGAAAAGCTGACGGAAAAGCTCGTGGCCGACCGGAGTGAGAACCCCAGCCGCTATTCCATTTTGATTGCTTCCGAAGGGGCCATGTTCTCCGGCGGGGAGATGTTGTTTGAAAGCGCGGAGAAAGATGCCTACGGTCACGCCAAGCTGGGCGGTATCGGCGACATGATCTCCGCCAAGATCAAGGAGCTTTCAGGAAAGTACAACAAGGGGAGAAGCATCGACATCATCAACCAGAAGCTGGGATACCTGGTGCGTTGCGGCGACCCGGATGCCATCGACTCGATTGTGCCCATGGCCTATGGAACCATGGCGCTTGACCTGATCATGAAGGGTGTGCACGGTCGTCTCGTGGCCCTGCGTAACGGCCGCTACGATCACTTGCCCATCGAGATTGTCACGAGCAAGAAGAAACTCGTTCACGTGGCCAAGCACTACGACACCGAGCGTTTCCGCCCGATTTACCAGGACTTCGAAATGCTGCCGTTGTTCTTGATGGCGAGTGAGTAAGCCTGGTACGCCTTTTTGCCTTTTCGGAAAGACGATCAGTCAATGCCAAAACACGACATCCGGCATTTCATTTGAGTTCCACCACCGGAGTCTTTTGAGGATATTATCGCATACTCGCCGGGTGTGATGCCGTTCGGAAAAGAGGCAGAATAGACTCCATCGCGCACTTTGGTATAGGTAACCTTGACGATCAGGTCGCTGATGTCCTTGGCTACCATTTTGCCATCTGTTTTGCGAACAATAAAGGTTCGGTTTTTCTTTCCGGCTTCACCACGGAAAACCGTAAATGTCTCCATCGGGTCGGTGCCGGGCTCCACTTTAAGAATGAACGTTGGGGGTGCAGTCGAAGCAAATCGTATGGTTGATTTTCCCGCCTGCACGGCATAAAAGGTCTCCATGCCTTTCATGCCGGCTTTTCCTCCCAAGTCGCCTTCTATGCGTTCGAAATCAACAAGGGTATTGTCCTTGAGCAGATAGGGCCTGCCTGCAAATTCGGGATCAGGCGTGTCTTGTGCGATAGAGAGATTGGCGAGTACCAACAGGCCAACCAGTAGGATGGGCTTTCTCATAGGTGTTGGGTTTAGGATAAGACAATATACAGAATTTTTCAATTGGGGGACAGTTCGGTTCCTGCTCCAGGGTGGCTTTACTTCCCGATACAGAACTTTGAAAAAATATTTCCCAACAAATCTTCTGTAGTAATCTGCCCCGTAATCAACCCGAGGTGGTGCAGCGCATTCCGCACGTCCATCGCCAAAAAATCCCCGGTAACGCCTTTGTCCATTCCGTCTAGAACGCGTTGTAACGCATCCCTGGTGTCGCGCAGGCTCTGGTAATGCCGGGCGTTGGTCACGATAACGTCGCTCTGCTTGACGCGGTCGACATGAAACAACGTGATGATGCGGTCTTCGAGGGCTTTCAGGTTGGTCTTGTTCATCGCCGAGATGAACTGGAAGTCCTGCTTCATCAACTGCCGGACCAGCTCGGGGTTGCCCTTGTCCATCTTGTTGGCCACCCGGATCACCGGCACATTTAATTCCTCCAGCGAGGCCAGTTCCTTTTGCACCTCGTCGTAAGTGGCCGTGGTGAGGTCAACGAGGTAAAGGACCAGGGCAGCTTTCTTCAGCTGTTCTTTCGTCCGGCCAACGCCGATGGCTTCAATGGTGTCGGCGGTCTCTCGCAATCCGGCCGTATCGATGAAGCGGAAGTTGATTCCGCCCAGGGTGATCTCATCCTCAATGACGTCGCGCGTGGTGCCGGGAATGTCGGACACAATGGCTTTCTCCTCATTCAGGAGAGCGTTCAGCAACGTGGACTTGCCGACGTTGGGTTTTCCCGCGATAACCGTGGGAACACCGTCTTTGATGACCCGACCCGTATCGAAGCTGTCGATGAGTCCCTGGATAAAGCGGTTCATGGACTCAATAAGCTTCCGGAGATCGTCGCGCTTGGCAAATTCCACGTCTTCCTCCCCGAAATCAAGCTCCAGTTCGATCAGTGAAGCAAAGTGAATCAGCTCTTCGCGAAGCCTTTTGATTTCTTTGGAGAAGCCGCCGCGCATCTGGTTCAACGCTGCTTGCCGGGCGTTGTCGGTTTCCGCGTTGATCAGGTCGGCGACAGCCTCGGCCTGGGAGAGGTCAAACCGCCCGTTCAGGAAAGCGCGTTTCGTGAATTCGCCGGGCTCGGCGAGACGGGCTCCATGATTCAAAAGCAGTTTGATCACCTGCTGAACCACGACCATGGATCCATGGCAGGAGATTTCCACTGAATTTTCACGCGTGTAGGAGTGGGGTTCCCGGAACAAGGACACGAGCACCTCATCGACCGCGTGGTCGCCGTCGCGCAGGGTGCCCAGATGAAGAGTATGGGAGGCTTGTTGCGTCAGGTCTTTGCCTTCGAAGACCTTCTGAACCAGCGTGATGGCGTCTTTGCCCGACACCCGGATGACCGCAATGGCGGCAACGCCCGGGGCGGTAGCGAGTGCTACAATGGTATCGGAATGCTGCACGCGTCGTGGTGGAATGCCCGCAAGTTATTCAAAAAATGCCGGCAGGGCGGTGGTATGCTTTGACGGAAACAACACCCGCCCCGCTAATCGTTACGAACAATGAGGATCGGAATCTTCACCCGGTGCCGGACGACGCCAAGCGTGGTTCCGAATACCAGGTCTTTCAGGAACCGGTGACCATGGGCACCCATGACCAGCAGGTCGGCGTTATAGTCGCTGACCATTTCTGGGATGCGGCGACGGGGGTTGCCAAAGCCGACTTTTATCTCGGCCTGGAAACCCCGGTCGGTAAGTTGCTTGAGGTATTCCTCCAGCGAAGCCCGGTCTTCACTCGATTCCCGGTCTTCAATTTCACTCCCGTACACCATGGCCCCCGCGGATTCGTTCACGTGGATGAGCAGGTAGGAGGCGTCTTTGCCGCCTTGTGCAACGGCGGAACGGATAGCAAGGGCATCGATCGGGGAGAAG
>JAEUUE010000057.1 GCA_016787605.1 Cyclobacteriaceae bacterium | reverse complement strand
GGCTCCACATATTTTCTCAGGGCCTTCGCTTTGGCAACCGTCGTGGTGATCCGCTTGTGCAGGATCAGCGACGATGCCATGTTGGAAAGCAGGGCATCACGGTGGGCCTTCTTGCGGCCGAGGTGATTGTCTTTTTTACCGTGTCTCATTAGTCTTCTTCCAGTTTATACTTTGACAGGTCCATGCCGAAGGTCAGGTTCTTCTCGGAAACCAGCTGCTCGAGTTCGGCGAGCGATTTCTTTCCGAAGTTCCGGAACTTCATCATGTCCGAAATTTCCAGTTGTACGAGGTCGCCCAGCGTCTTCACGTCGGCCGCCTTGAGGCAGTTGTAGGCGCGGACAGACAGGTCGAGGTCGTGCAGCGGCGTCTTCAGGAGCTTGCGCATGTGCAGCATCTCCTCATCAACTTGCTCGACTTCGCTGTCGGTGCCGGTCTCCAGCTCGATCGACTTGTCGCTGAAGAGGCGGAAGTGCTGGATGAGAATGAACGCGGCGCCTTCGAGGGCCTTCTCCGGATGGATGGAACCGTCGGTCTCAATCTCCAGGAGGAGCTTCTCGTAGTCGGTGCGCTGCTCCACGCGGGTGTTCTCCACGCTGAACTTCACGTTCTTGATGGGCGTGAAAATGGCATCGATCGGAATGTATCCGAAGATCTGCTCGTTCGGCTTGTTTTCCTCGGCGGGCAGGTAGCCACGGCCTTTTTCGATCGTCAGTTCGATCTCGAAGTGCGCCGACTCGTCGAGCGTGCAGATCACATGCTCGGGGTTGAGGATTTCGAAAGCGGAAGTGAAGCGGGCGATGTCGCCGGCCTTGAACTGCTTCTGCTTCTTGATATTGACCGTGATCTTGTTGTCGTAGTTCTCTCCCACTTTGCGGAAGCGAACTTGCTTCAGGTTGAGCACGATTTCGGCCACATCTTCCACCACGCCTTCGATGGTGGAGAATTCGTGCAGGACGCCCGGGATGCGGATGCCGGTAATGGCATACCCTTCCAGCGACGAGAGCAGGATCCTGCGCAGTGCATTGCCGATCGTTACCCCGTAACCCTTTTCCAGGGGTTTGAATGTAAAGAAGCCGTGAAAGTCGTCGGATTTCTCCATCACCACCTTCTCGGGCATTTGGAATGCTAATATTGACATGGCTACTTGTTTTAAATGTTATCGACCTTACCGGTCACTACCTTACTAAATCTTATGCTTCCCAGCAGTCGGCTAACCCTCCTGATTACTTGGAGTAGAGTTCGACGATCAGCTGCTCGTTGATGTTCTCCGGGATATCAGCGCGAAGGGGCAGATTCACCATCTTGCCTTCCATTTCGCTGCCGTCCCACTCGAGCCAGGGATACTTCTTGGATCCACCGATAGACAGGCTATTGGTGATGGCTTCCAGCGACTTCGATTTCTCGCGAACCGCCACTTTCTGACCCGGGCGAACCGAGTACGAAGGGATGTTTACGATTTCACCATCCACGAGGATGTGCTTGTGCACCACCAGCTGGCGGGCGGCACGGCGGGTCGGGGCGATGCCCAGGCGATACACCGTGTTGTCGAGGCGGGCTTCCAGGAGCTGGAGCAACACCTCGCCGGTAACGCCCTTCTTGCGGGTGGCCTTGTCGAAGGTATGGGCAAACTGACGCTCCAGTACACCGTAGATGTACTTGGCCTTCTGCTTTTCAGCGAGCTGAACGGCATATTCCGACTGCTTGCGCTTCTTCGTTTTGCCGTGCTGGCCGGGAGCGTAGTTCTTCTTCTGAAGCGCCTTGCTCTCACCCAGGATCGGCTCGTTGAACCTTCTGGAAATCTTTGCCTTGGGACCTGTGTAACGTGCCATGGTATATTCTCTCTGCTATATGAATCTTAAACTCTTCTCTTTTTCGGAGGGCGGCAGCCGTTGTGCGGCAGCGGCGTCATGTCCTTAATGGTCAGGATCTCAATGCCGGAGTTCTGGATGGTCCGGATAGCCGACTCGCGACCGGCGCCGGGACCTTTCACAAAAACCTCCACTTTGCGGAGACCCTGCTCAAAAGCCTTGGCAGAGCACTCCTGGGCGGCCGTTTGGGCGGCGTAGGGAGTGTTCTTCTTGGAACCTTTGAAGCCCATCTTTCCCGCCGATGCCCAGGCTACCACCTGCCCGGTGGAGTTGGTCATCGAGATGACGATGTTGTTGAACGTGGCCCGGATGTGCGCCTGGCCGACCGCTTCTACCTGGACGGTGCGCTTCTTGCTTTTGTCCTTCTTCTTTTCCGGAGCTCCGCTGCTTTGCTGCTCGTTTGCCATAATGCTGTTTCGTTCGTTCGGTTAATTATCCTTTCGTGGCCTTCTTCTTGTTGGCTACGGTCTTACGCTTGCCCTTGCGGGTACGCGCATTGTTCTTGGTCTTCTGTCCGCGCACCGGCAGGCCCTTGCGGTGGCGAAGGCCACGGTACGAGCCGATGTCCATCAGGCGCTTGATGCTCAACTGGACTTCTGAGCGCAGGGAACCCTCGATGCGGTGGTTTTCCGCGATGATCTGGCGGATGTGGTTCGACTCCTCATCGCTCCAATCCTTGACCTTCTTGTCGAGGTTTACGCCTGCCTTGGCGAGAATCTTTTGTGCGGACCTGCGGCCGATTCCATAGATGTAGGTGAGGCCGATTTCGCCCCGCTTGTTATCCGGAATGTCAACCCCTGCTATACGTGCCATGTTTCGTTATTGGTTGTTCGTTGTTCGTTATTCGAAAGTACTCTTAGCCCTGGCGCTGCTTGTAGCGCGGGTTCTTCTTGTTGATCACATACAGCTTGCCCTTGCGGCGAATGATCTTGCATTCCGCGCTGCGCTTTTTGATCGATGCTCTTACTTTCATGTTACTTGTATCTAAACGTTATCCTTCCCTTGGTCAAATCGTACGGTGACATTTCCAGTTTCACCTTGTCGCCCGGCAGAATCCGGATATAGTGCATCCGCATCTTGCCGGAAATATGAGCGAGCACTTCATGCCCGTTTTCCAGCTGCACCTTGAACATGGCATTTGACAATGCCTCCAAGATGGTGCCGTCCTGCTCTATCGACTTCTGTTTCGCCACTTGTACGAATAGTTCTTTTCTATCTCTTCATGCGACGTCAGCACTTCTGTCCGGTCTTCGTGAACCGCCACCGTATGCTCAAAATGAGCGGAGGGCTTTCGGTCACTCGTCCGGATCGTCCATCCGTCGCGTTCTTGCACTACCTTTTGCGTTCCCAGGTTGATCATCGGCTCAATGGCGAAGACCATCCCGGCGACAATCTTGGGGCCCTTGCCCCGTTTCCCGTAGTTCGGCACTTCGGGATCCTCGTGCAGGCTCTTGCCTACCCCGTGTCCCACCAGCTCCCGCACCACGCCGTACCCGAATTGCTCCACGTACGACTGGATCGCGTAACTGACATCGCCGATCCGGTTGCCGGCCCGGGCCTGCTCGATCCCCTTATACAGGGACTCGTAGGTCCGTTCCAGCAGGTTGAGCACTTCTCCGGTTACTCCCACCAGTGGGTAGGTGTAAGCCGAATCCGTATGGTACCCCCTGAACTTCACGCCGCAGTCGACGGAGACAATGTCTCCCTCTTTCAGCTCATAGCTCCCCGGAAACCCGTGTACCACCGTCTCATTGACGGAGATGCACAGCGAGGCCGGGAACCCGTTGTAGTTCAGGAAGGAGGGTATCCCCTCGTTGTCCCTGATGAACTCTTCGGCCCGCTTATCCAGATCCTTCGTCCTGACTCCTGGCTTTACCAACCGGGCCACTTCGCCGTGGGCCTGTGCCAGAATCCTGGCACTTTCCCGCATGATCTGAATCTCTTCGGCCGTCTTCAGGTGAACCATCCAACCTTATGCCGCCGCAAACTGAGAACGTCCTTTTACTCTTCCGGACTTCATCATCCCCTCGTAGTGTCTCATGAGCAGGTAGCTTTCAATTTGCTGGAGCGTATCCAATACGACCCCGACCAAAATGAGCAGCGACGTGCCGCCATAAAACTGCGCGAAGTTTTGCGTCACGCCGGCCTGCACGGCAAACGCCGGCATAATGGCCACCGCGGCAAGGAACAAAGCGCCCGGAAGTGTAATCTTTGACAGGATGCTGTCGATAAATTCTGCGGTCTGCTTCCCGGGCTTGATACCGGGAATGAAACCACCGTTGCGTTTCAGGTTATCGGCAATGTCGTTCGAGGGAACGGTGATCGCCGTATAAAAGAACGTAAACAACAAGATCAGGATGGCAAACAGCAAGTTGTACTGCCATGAGGTGAAGTCGGCAAACGTGGAACCCACATAGGCGCCAATGTCGCTGTCGCGCCAGATGCCGGCCAGGAGCGGAGGAATAAACATCAGCGCCTGGGCGAAAATGATGGGCATAACCCCGGCTGAGTTCAGCTTCAGGGGAATGAAATCTCTCTTGCCGCCGTACAGCTTGTTGCCGACGACTTGCTTGGCGTACTGCACCGGGATCCGGCGCGTCGCCTGGGTCAGGGCAATCACCCCAACGACCACGAAGAACAAGGCGAGAAGCTCAAGAATGAAGAGGAGCGCACCGTTCATGCCTTTGCCGATCGCTTCCTGGTAGATCGCCGCCGGGAAGCGCGACACAATGCCGATCATGATCAGCATGGAAATACCGTTGCCAATCCCCTTGTCAGTGATGCGCTCGCCGAGCCACATGCAGAACATGGTGCCGGCCACAAGGATGAAGATCGAAGACACGGTAAAGAACATACCGGGTTCACGGATGGCCTCCACGTTGACGGTGGCCCGGAGATACCCGTAGGACTGCGCCGCCGTGATGGCGATCGTCAGCACGCGGGTGAATTGATTCAACTTCTTGCGACCGCTGTCTCCCTCCTTCTGCATTTTCGTAAAGTGCGGCACGGCCACGGTGAGCAGCTGCACCACGATGGAGGCGGAGATGTAGGGCATGATCCCCAGCGCGAAGATCGAGGCGCGGCTGAAGGATCCGCCGAGGAAGGTGTTGAGCAGATCAAAAATACCACCCTGGTTTCCGGTGAGCAGGTTGGCATCGATGCCCGGGAGCACGATGTAGGAGCCCAAACGGAAAATGATCAGGAACCCAATCGTATTCAGGATCCGCACACGCAGGTCCTCGATGGAGAAAATGTTCTTGATGGTGGTAAAGAAGCGCTTCATTTATTTCACTGTTGTGGCGTTGCCGCCGGCAGTCTCAATAGCCTTGGAGGCAGTGGCCGAAAAGGCGTGAGCCTCGACCGATACCTTGGATTTCAGTTCACCGCGGCCCAGCACCTTCACCTTGTCGTGCTTGCCCACGATACCGTTGTCGACCATCACCTGGATGGTAAGGGCACCGCCGTTGACTTTCTTGGCCAACTCTTCCAGCGTATCCAGGTTGATGGCCTTGAAATACACCTTGTTGTTGTTCTTGAAGCCGAACTTGGGGATACGGCGCTGAAGGGGCATCTGACCGCCTTCAAAACCAAATTTCTTGTGGTAGCCCGAGCGGGACTGGGCACCCTTGTGACCACGGCCGGCCGTGCTTCCGCCCGAACCCTGGCCCCTGCCGAGGCGCTTGTTCGTTTTGGTGGAGCCGGCTGCCGGCTTAAGTGTATGCAGCTTCATGATTCTTAGAGTTCTTTAACGCTTACCAAATGACTCACTTTACGCACCATGCCCTGGATCTGGGGAGTAAACTCCACTTCCACCGACTGATCGCGCTTGCCCAGTCCGAGTGACTGGATCGTCTTCAGTTGGGTTTCCGGGCGCTTGATGGTGCTGCGGATCTGTGTGATTCTCACTTTCGCCATGACCTTATCCGTTATCCGTTGAATACTTTTGACAATTCCACGCCGCGGTTGCTGGCAATCGTGCGGGCATCGCGCATGCTGGTGAGTGCCTTGAAGGTCGCCTTCACCACGTTGTGCGGGTTGGAGCTTCCCTTCGACTTTGCCAACACGTTGTGCACGCCGGCGCTTTCCAGTACGGCACGCATGGCACCACCGGCGATAACACCGGTACCGGGCGATGCGGGCTTCAGGAGGACGAAACCGCCGCCGAATTTGCCGATTGAATCGTGGGGCACCGTGCCTTTGATGATCGGAACCTTCACCAGGTGCTTCTTGGCATCGTCGATACCCTTGGTGATCGCATCGGTTACTTCGTTGGCTTTTCCGAGGCCATAGCCGACCACGCCGTTGCCGTCACCCACCACCACAATGGCGGAGAAGCTGAAACGACGGCCGCCTTTCACCACCTTGGCTACACGCTGGATGGCGACGACCTTTTCTTTCAGATCGATTTCGCTGGCCTTTACTGAACTGACGTTGCTTTGTGTCATGTGCTTAGAATTTTAACCCGCCTTCACGTGCTCCATCGGCCAACGCCTTCACGTTGCCGTGATAGAGGTAACCGTTGCGGTCGAAAACAATCTCTTTAACGCCCGAGGCGATCGCCTTTTCGGCCACCTTCTTGCCTACGGCCTTCGAGGTCTCCACGTTCAGCTTGGCTTTTTTATCGAGCTCGGCCGAAGACGCAAAGGCCACCGTATGTCCCTTGGCATCATCGATGATCTGCGCATAGATGGCCTTGTTGCTGCGGAAGACAGAAAGACGCGGGCGCGCGGCCGTGCCCGACACACTCTTGCGAATGCCTCTCTTGATTCTTTCCCGGCGGGTGCTTTTCATTTTTGATGACATATCCTTACTTATTTAGCAGCGGCCTTACCAGCCTTCCTGCGTACATACTCTCCTACATAACGGATACCCTTGCCCTTGTAGGGCTCCACTTTACGGAGCGACTTGATCTTGGCGGCAATCTGCCCTACCAATTGCTTGTCGATACCTTCCAGGTAGATCATCGGGTTGGCACCCTTTTCCTGGGTAGCCTGGATCTTCAGCTCCGACGGGATCGCGAGGAACACACTGTGGGAATACCCCAGGCTGAGTTCCAACACGTTACCCTGTGCAGTAGCCTTGTATCCTACGCCGATCACTTCGAGTTGCTCCTTATAACCTTCGCTCACGCCCTTCACCATGTTGGCGATCAGCGCGCGGTACAGGCCGTGCATGGCACGATCCGACTTCTCCTCGGAAGGACGGGTTACGGTAACCTCGTTGTTCTCCACCGAAACCTTGAAGTCGCCCTTCAGGACCTGGTGCAACTCGCCTTTGGGCCCTTTCACCGAAACTTTCTTCGCCTCGGGCGAGAAGGTCACGGTTACCCCTTTCGGCAGCGTGATGATTTGTTTTCCAATGCGTGACATGGTCTTCCTGTTAATACACGTAACACAATACTTCTCCACCGACGTTGAGCGCGCGCGCTTCCTTGTCGGTGATCACCCCCTTGGAGGTGGACACAATCGCAATGCCCAGGCCATTGAGGACTTTGGGCAGGCCGTCGGCCGGCTTATACTGACGCAGGCCCGGCGAGCTTACGCGGTCGATCTTCGTAATGGCCGAATCCTTCGTCTCCGGGTTGTACTTCAACGCGATCTTGATCACGCCCTGTTTGTTTTCCGAATCCTCGAACTTGTAGTTCAGGATATAGCCTTTGTCAAAAAGCACCTTGGTGATCTGCTTCTTGATATTGCTGGCCGGCACTTCCACCACGCGGTGGCGTGACTTGATGGCGTTTCTGAGCCGGGTGAGGTAGTCTGCGATCGGGTCTGTCATAGTCTTTACAAATTGCGCAAAGTGTGTGGTTGCTTCGGTTTACCAGCTGGCCTTGGTGAGTCCGGGAATTTTCCCCTCGTGGGCCATCTGGCGGAACTGGTTACGGCAGATGCCGAACTTGCCCATGTATCCGCGGGGACGACCGGTCAGCTTGCAGCGGTTGTGCAGGCGAACGGCCGACGAGCTGCGGGGCAGCTTGTCCAGCCCGGCCCAATCACCGGCTGCTTTCAGCGCCTGGCGCTTCGCCTTGTAGCGTGCCACCAGTCTGGCTTTCTTAGAGTCCCGTGCAATGATTGACAACTTTGCCATACTTCAGTTCAATTAGTTTTTGGTCGTAAAGGGCATCCCGAATGCCTTCAGGAGCTCATAACTTTCTTCATCGGTCCGTGCGGTGGTCACAAACGTGATGTCCATACCGCTGATCTTCGTCACCTTGTCAATGGAGATTTCGGGGAAGATGATCTGTTCTTTCACACCCAGCGTGTAGTTGCCGCGGCCATCAAAGCCCTTGTCGCTCACGCCTTTGAAATCGCGTACGCGGGGAAGCGCCACGTTCATCAGGCGATCCATGAATTCGTACATGCGGGCGCCACGCAGGGTCACCTTCACGCCGATCGGAATGTCAGCGCGGAGCTTGAAGTTGGAAATGTCCTTCTTCGAGCGGGTGGGGACGGCCTTCTGACCGGTGATGGAAGTGATTTCTTCCACGCCGACGTCAATCAGCTTCTTGTCCGCCACTGCGGCGCCAATACCCTTGTTCACGCAGATCTTGGTGATCCGGGGAACCTGCATGATCGACTTGTACTGAAACTTCTGCTTCAGGGCAGGAACGATCTCCTGGGTGTATTTTTCTTTCAGTCTGGGCGTTGCCATGGTACTATACGCTTACTTGATAAACTCTCCTGTCTTCTTGGCGTAGCGCTGAAGCTTGCCTTCGGCGTTGCGCTTGCGGCCCACACGGGTGGGCTTGCCGCTGGCCGGATCAATCAGCATCACGTTGCTGATGTGAATCGAGGCCTCGGTCTTCTTGATACCGCCTTCCGGCTTTCCGGCCGTGGGCTTCTGGTGCTTGGTGACCATATTGATACCTTCCACCACGACGCGGTTTTCCTTGAGGAGGACTTCCAGAACCTTCCCCTGGTTCACCTTGTCGGCGGTGCTGCGGTAGTTGCCGGCGATGATCTTGACGGTGTCACCCTTCTTGATCTTCAGTTTCGGCTGCTTGTTGAACTTTCTTTCCATAATCAGAGAACTTCAGGGGCCAGGGAAATGATTTTCATGAATTGCTTCTCGCGGAGCTCGCGGGCAACCGGACCAAAGATGCGGGTGCCACGGGGCTCATCCTGGGGGTTGAGCAAAACCGCTGCGTTGTCTTCAAAGCGGATGTAGGATCCGTCCTTGCGGCGCACTTCTTTCTTGGTGCGCACGATCACCGCCTTCGATACCGTGCCCTTCTTGATCTGGCTGGTCGGAATGGCCGATTTCACGGTCACGACAATCTTGTCGCCCACCGACGCATAGCGCCGCTTCGTGCCGCCCAATACGTGGAGGCAGAGCACCTCTTTGGCGCCGCTGTTGTCTGCCACTGTAAGCCGGGTCTCGTTCTGTATCATATCGCTGTCCGTTTCAGTTTCGTTATTACTTCGCCTTCTCTACGATCTCCACCAGCCGCCAGCGCTTGTTCTTGCTCAGCGGACGGGTTTCCATGATCCGGACTACATCGCCGATACCCGCTTCGTTCTTCTCGTCGTGGGCCATCAGCTTGGTCGTCTTCTTCATGAACTTTCCGTAGATCGGATGCTTCACTTTGCGGTCAATGGCGATCGTGATGCTCTTCTGCATCTTGTTGCTCACCACTTTACCGATACGCTCCTTGCGCGAATTCCTTTCCATCGTATTTTACTTTTGCGTTGCTTTCTGGTGCAGCAAGGTGTTGATGCGGGCAATCTGCCGGCGCGTCGCCTTGATGCGAATAGGATTTTCGATGGCCGACACCTGGTGCGCAAATTTCATCTTACGCAGGGCTTCGGTTTCGCTGAGGAGCTTCTCCTTCAACTCTTCCACCGTCAGGTCTTTGAGATCGTTGTTCTTCATACCGCTTATTCTACATAGTCACGGGCCACTACAAACTTGGTCTTGATGGGCAGCTTGCCGTCGGCGAGCATGAGGGCCTCGAGGGCCGTAGCGCGCGTCACCCCACCCGCTTCAAACAGGATGGTGCCGGGCTTCACGGCGGCTACCCAGAATTCGGGCGCACCTTTACCCTTACCCATACGCACTTCAGCAGGCTTGCGGGTTACCGGCTTGTCGGGGAACACGCGGATCCATACCTGGCCTTCGCGCTTCATGGCACGGGTTACCGCGACACGGGCAGCCTCCAGCTGGCGGGCGGTCAACTGACCGGCTTCCAGCGACTTGAGGCCGAACGATCCAAACGCGATCGTGTGACCACGCGTGGCCATCCCTTTCACACGGCCTTTCTGCGACTTCCTGTATTTTGTACGCTTCGGTTGTAACATGACTGTATACCCTTATTCGTTAATACTTATCTCTTTCCTCCACGGGGAGCACCACGCTCACCGCCACGGTGCTCACGGGGCTCACGACGATCCGAACGCTCCGATGCCCGGCGGGGTCCACCCTGGGGCTTGCCTTCGGTCTGCGATACGATGCCCACGTTGGGAGACAGGTCGCGCTTGCCGAAAATTTCACCCTTGAAGATCCACACCTTGATGCCGATTTTCCCATACACCGTCTGCGCCTCGGAAAGGGCGAAGTCGATGTCGGCACGCAGGGTATGGAGCGGGATCCGTCCCTCCTTATATTGTTCGGTCCGTGCGATATCGGCACCAGCCAGGCGCCCGGACAATTTCACTTTAATACCTTCTGCACCGACACGCATGGAAGAGGCGATGGCCTGCTTCATGGCGCGGCGATAGGAAATACGGGCTTCCAGCTGCTGCGCAATGGACTCACCCACCAGGCGGGCATCCAGCTCCGGACGCTTGATCTCGTAGATGTTGATCTGAACATCCTTGCCGGTAAGCTGCTTCAGCTCTTCCTTGATCTTGTCGACTTCGGTACCGCCTTTTCCGATCACCACACCCGGGCGAGCCGTGTGAATGGTGAGCGTGATGCGCTTGATGGTACGCTCGATCACGACCTTCGAAATGCCGCCCTTCTGGATGCGGGCATCGATGTACTTGCGGATCTTCTGATCCTCGACCAGCTTGTCGGAAAATTCCTTTCCGCCAAACCAGTTGGAATCCCAGCCACGGATGATGCCGAGGCGCAAGCCGACCGGATTAATCTTTTGTCCCATTATTCCTTGGTTTCTTTAGCTACAACCTTCTTTTCTTTAGCGGGCTGCGCCGGCATCTTGTCAACCACGAGGGTGACATGATTGGAGCGCTTGCGCACGCGGTGAGCACGGCCCTGGGGAGCCGGGCGGAGGCGCTTCAGGATACGGCCGCCGTCGACGAACACATCTTTCACAAACAGGTCAGCCTCTTCCAGCTTCGCGTCCTTGTTCTTGGCTTCCCAGTTGGCGATGGCCGACATGAGGAGTTTTTCCATGCGGGCCGCCGGGTGCTTGGCCTCGTACTTGAGGAGGTTCAACGCCTTGGCTACGCGCTGGCCGCGGATCAGGTCAGCCACCAGGCGCATCTTGCGGGGCGAGGTGGGCACATCCTTCAGGTAGGCCACGGCAGGACCGTTCTTGGCAGCTTCTTTAACCGCCTTGATCTTCTCCCGCTTCTGAACGGACCCCTTTACTTTTTTCTCTGTTGCTTCCATGACGTGTTATCGGTTAGGCCGCAGCTTCTGCTTTGTTGTTGCCCGTGTGGCCCTTGAACGTGCGGGTCGGCGCAAATTCGCCGAGCTTGTGTCCCACCATGTTCTCGGTGACATACACCGGGATAAACTTGTTACCGTTGTGCACCGCGAAGGTGAATCCGATCAGCTCGGGCGTGATGGTGCTCCGGCGCGACCAGGTCTTGATCACGGATTTTTTCCCTGACTGCTCCATCGCACTGACCTTCTTGGCAAGGCGGGCGTCGAGGTACGGACCTTTTTTAATTGACCTTCCCATTATTTTTTCCTCCTGGCTATGATTAAGTGATCAGAATACTTCTTCGGGTGACGGGTCTTCTTGCCCTTCGCATACAGGCCCTTGCGGGAGCGAGGGTGACCGCCGGAAGCGCGCCCTTCACCACCACCCATCGGGTGATCGACCGGGTTCATGGCCACGGCGCGGGTGCGGGGACGAATCCCTCTCCAGCGGCTGCGGCCGGCCTTTCCGACTGACTCGTTCATGTGGTCGGGGTTGGACACCGCGCCGACCGTAGCCAGGCAGCGTGCCAACACGTTGCGCATCTCGCCGGAAGGCATCTTCAGTGTAGCATACTCTCCCTCGCGGGCGAGCAACTGCACAAAAGAACCTGCGCTGCGGGCGATGGAAGCGCCTTTGCCCGGTTTGATCTCCACGTTGTGGATGATCGTACCGAGCGGAATCTTGGAGAGCGGAAGCGTGTTACCCACCTCCGGAGCCACATCCTCACCGGAAATCACCGTCTGGCCTACCTTCAGGCCCTGGGGAGCTACGATGTAGGATTTGAATCCGTCGGCATAGTACAGCTTGGCTACACGGGCCGTGCGCGTCGGATCGTATTCAATCGACTTCACGGTGGCCGGCACGCCAAACTTGTTGCGGAGCAGGTCTACGTTGCGTGACTTCTGCTTATGACCGCCGCCGATGTAACGCATGGTCATGCGGCCATCGCTGTTACGACCGCCGGTCTTCTTCACCGTGGTCAACAACGACTTTTCAGGCCGGCTCTCGGTAATGTCTTCGAAACCAGGCGACAGTCTGTGCCGGGTGCCGGGGGTTACGGGTCTGAGTTTCTTCAGGGCCATCGCTGATTCCGTTTATACGTTGCTGTAAAAGTCAATTACTTCGCCTGCGGCCAGCGTGACGATCGCCTTCTTGTAGTTCGGCTTGCGGCCGGCGAGCGTTCCCGCCTTGGTGAAGCGAACCTTCTGCTTTCCCATCACGCGGATGGTATTCACCTTGGCCACGTTCACGCCATACATTTTCTCCACGGCGTTCTTGATCTCCACCTTGTTGGCGTTGACGTCGACGATGAAGCCGTACTTTCCCTTTTCGTTGAGGGCCGATACTTTCTCGGTCACCAGGGGGCTTTTGAGGATACTCATGGCTGCTTACTTTAAGAGGCTGTCGATTTTGCCCACCGAGCTCTCCACGAGGATCACCTTGTCGGCGTGGATCACGTCGTAGGTGTTGAGCTGGGAAGCGGTAATCACCTTGGTGTTCTGGATGTTCCGTCCCGAGGTGGAAATGTTCTTGTTGACCTCCGGAAGTACCAGCAGGGTCTTCTGCTCCTGGGCGCCCAGGTTTTTCAGCATGGCGGCATACTGCTTGGTCTTCGGTGCTTCGAAGTTGAAGTCCTCGATCACGGTGATCGACTGATCCTTAGCCTTGTAGGTAAGGGCCGAACGACGTGCCAGGTCCTTTACTTTCTTGTTGAGTTTGAAGCTGTAGTCGCGGGGAACCGGACCGAAAATACGGCCACCACCCTTAAACTGGGGGTTCTTGATGTTACCCGCACGGGCACCACCGGTACCTTTTTGCTTCTTGATCTTCTTGGAAGAACCGGTGATCTCGTTACGCTGCTTGGACTTGTGCGTGCCCTGGCGACGGTTGGCGAGGTGGCTCTTGATATCCAGCCAGATCGCGTGGTCGTTGGGCTCAATGCCAAACACCTCGGGCGACAGAGTCACCTTGCGGCCGGTATTCTCACCGCTGTATTTAGTTACTGCTACGTCCATCACTTTTGCAGAATTATGGTTGAGTTTTTCGCGCCCGGTACAGACCCGCTGACCAGGATCAGGTTGTGCTCCGGCATGATCTTCACCACCTTGAGGTTGGTGACTTTCACGCGATCGTTGCCCATCCGGCCCGGGAGGCGCTTGCCTTTGATTACTCGCGAAGCAAAGGAGGCGTTACCCATCGAACCGGGAGCGCGGAGGCGGTTATGCTGACCGTGCGTCTGGCCACCAACACCGTTGAAGCCATGTCGCTTGACAACCCCCTGGAAACCGCGACCCTTGGAGGTCCCAACGGCATCCAGAAAATCACCTTCGGCGAACACATCCTGAACACGAACTTCTTTGCCGAGCTCGGCAATGTTGTTGAACTCTGCGCCGAAGTCACGAAACTCAACCACGTCCCGCTTGGGTGTGGTATTAGCTTTTTTGAAGTGACCTACCAGCGGCTTGGATGTGTTCTTTTCTTTTTTCTCACCGAAGGACAGTTGCAGGGCAGAGTAACCGTCGGTCTCTTGATTCTTGACCTGGGTAACAATGCACGGCCCTGCCTCGATGACGGTGCAAGCAATGTTCTGACCATCTTGGCCAAACACGCTCGTCATCCCAATCTTACGTCCTATTAATCCAGGCATGGTTAAACCTATTTTGCTGTTTTTTGTACCGATTTGCGGGTTTTGTATCGCAAAAAGGACTGCAAAGATAGGAACTGAGCCCGAGTTACCAAGTCCCGAATTCAAAAAAAGACAAGCCACAAAGGGCCCCGGCTGGGTCAGCCCTCCGTATACAGGTCACTACATTGGTTATCAGGATGTTAGATGAAGGGACCCTAAGCCCCCTATAATCCCGCGAAAAAAGGCCCTATTGACGCCCTCAGGCGATACGCTCAACACCCAACCCGGGCTTATCCGAACACCGCATGATGCCGTCTTCGAGGATGAACCCACCCGTCACGACATCCTTGGCCAGGTCCAGGCTGCCGTCCAGGTCAATGTATTTGGTGTTGGGACAGGCAAAAGCCACGTGGAGACCCGCCGTAATACTGATGATACTCTCATCATTACAGCCCCAAAACAGGTCCAATCCTTCCTGCAGGCCAATATTGGCAATCTGAAGGGCCTGCCCGATGCCCCCGCATTTCATCAATTTGATGTTGAAAATGCCCACCGCCCGGGGCGGCTTAACCAGCTCCAGGGCATCCTTGGGGGAAAGCAGCGACTCATCTGCCGCAATGGCATTCCGCACCGGCTCGGGCAACTGGCGCATTTCCGCAACTGCCTTGGCTTTCAGGGGCTGTTCAATAAGCTCGATGTCCAATGACTTGGTGCGGTTGTAAAACTCCACGGTTTGGGCGGCGGTATACCCCTGGTTGGCGTCGATCCGGATGGCCACCTTCTTGCCATGCTTCTCGCGCATCTTCACCAGGCGCTCAATATCCTCCTCCAGGTCCTTGCCGATCTTCACCTTGATGGCCTTGAACCCCTTTTTGATATACTCATCAGTCTCCTTGAGGGTTTCTTCCACATTCTTGATACCAATAGTATTGGACGTAGGCATGGACACAATCTTCTGACCGAGGTACTTTACCAACGGAATGCCCAGGTACTTGGTAAAGGCATCGTGCAAGGCGATATCAAGCGCCGCCCGGGCAGCCGGCGTTTTTGGGAACTTCATGGTCACCTCAAAAAGCAACTGGTTGATCTCCCGGATATCCCGTCCTTTCAGGAATTCAAGGTTGGCTTCCGTGAGGGAGCTGAGTGTCTGGTCGAGGTTTTCCCCGGTCACATACTCGCTGGGATTGGCCGCGCCGATGCCGGTAACGCCATTGCTCAGGGTAATCTCCACAAAGGCGTTAAGTACTTCATCCACCGTTTTGAAGGCGATGGTATAGGGTTTCGTGTTTCCCAGGTCGGCCTTCCAGACCGTGATCTTCTTGATTTGCATGATTAAGTAAGGTTCAGCGCCCGGTTAAACCTGCGCAATGGATTCGTCGATCATCTGTTTAAAAATCGGCACCAGGGCCTCTACGCCATCTTCCAGGGGAAGAATCACGGGTATCCCCAGTTCTTTGGAGGCGCGGTCGGCATACTGGCGGGCCTCAGACTCCTTCATTTTATGGGTATTGATTGTTAGGGCCACCGTGGGCGCGCCATAGATCTTGATCAGGTCGATTTCATCCTTTGGAGTAGGGATGTCTGCCGGGTAATCTTCCAGCCCCTTATACCGCTTGCGGGACGGGTTATGCTGGAGTACGGCGGCGTCTGCCTTGGCGGAGATGATCCATTCCGATCCGGCGGGTCCGCTGGGGTTTCGGAGACTGGACTGACCCTCGATGAAAATGATGTGCGGCTTCGCTTCGTCCCAGCATTTTACGATGGCATGCTCCATTTCGCCGGAGATGAAATCATTCAACGTACTGTCGAAGATGAATCCATATTTCGCACCCTGCATCCATCCGGTTTGGCCGGTATAGATCATTTCGGCGCGGTAGCCAGCCTTCCGCATGGCTTGCATGAGAAAACGCGTGGTCGTCCGTTTACCCAGGGCGCAGTCGGTGCCCAGCACGGCAATCTTGGGGCAATGCACCCGCTCAATCTCACCTGTCCAAAAATGAAGGTCCTTGAACTTCTTGGGTTTCCGGACATCCACGATTTCGACTCCCTTCTTGTTGGCCAATTCCACCAGCTCCGGGTGGTCGGAGACATAGTCGTGCAGGCCGTTCACAATGCCAAAGCCTAATTCGATAGCCTCCTTCAGCAGCACCCGAAGTTCTTCCGGGAGCACGCCGCCTTTGGTGGCCACCCCGATAATGCAATACTCTGCCTTTTCCTTGGATTTGGCGACAAACTCCTGCAGGGTGGCAAAGACAGGGATATCCCTCCTTTTGCCGTCCAATACCTCGCCCGCGTCGCGGCCGGCAACCTTGTCATCAATGATTCCCAGGATATTGAATCGTTCAGTGCCCCGGATCAATCCATGGGCTGTTTTGCCGTTATCGCTATCCAGGTAGCCTGCGGTCAAAACTATGGCATTACTCTTGTCCATAAATTCTTTACGCGTGAAAATTCGGGTAAAGGACACGAAAGTCCAAATAGGGATAAGCTAGAAGCCAGAACCCTTGAAACCCGGAAGGCGGAAGCGCGGCAAACACAGGAATGAAAAAACGTAAATTTGCACCACTATGAAAACACGCATTATTCTCCTGGCAAGTCTGTTCGGCCTGGCCCTTACGGCGCCGGCGCAGTCGCTGGTGGGTACCTGGCAGGTCGTCGAAGAAAAGACCTGCTTTGACGCCCAGTTCACGGAATCAGAAACCGAGAAAGAGCTGAAGCAAGACATGGGCTCCACCCGCAGCACGGTGGCCCGTGTCATCACCTTCAAGAAGAATGGCACCGGTGAGGAAGGAATCTTCTCCGCCGGCAAGAAGAAAGGCCAGGACAAGACTTCCTTTACCTATAAACTTACCGGTACTGATTTGAAGCTATTGGACAAGAAATCGGGGATCATGACGCAGCAATTGGTCATTGACGAACTAACGGCCACGACCCTGCGTTTCCACCTGGCGGCAAAGGACTGTGAGATCAAAACCCTCACCCGCATCAAGTAATGGTCGACGAAGCCCCGGTGAAGAGAGACATCCGCAAGCTCAAACTCGATGAGCTCAAGGAATTCTTTGTCCAGCAGGGCGACAAGGCTTTTCGTGCCCAGCAGGTTTACGAATGGCTGTGGAAGAAGTCGGCCAAGGACTTCGAACAAATGACCAACCTGTCGCTGGCCACCCGGGAGATGCTGAAGGCCAACTTCGTCATTAACCACATCCACGTGGACACCATGCAGCGGAGCGCGGACGGCACCATCAAGAACTCCGTGAAACTGCACGACGGGCTCATCGTGGAATCAGTGCTGATTCCCACCGAGAAGCGGATTACGGCATGTGTCTCCTCGCAGGTGGGCTGCAGCCTGGCCTGCAAGTTCTGCGCCACCGCGCGGCTCAAGCGGCAGCGTAACCTGAATCCCGACGAGATCTACGACCAGGTGGTCGCCATCAAACAGCAATCCGAACTCTTCTTCAACCGCCCGTTGACCAATATTGTATTCATGGGCATGGGCGAGCCGCTGCTCAACTATAATAATGTGCTGGCCGCCATCGACAAGATCACATCGCCACAAGGGCTCAACATGGCCTCCAAGCGCATCACGGTTTCCACCGTGGGTGTCGCCAAAATGATCCGGAAGATGGCCGATGATGAAGTCAAGTTCAACCTGGCCGTTTCCCTGCATTCGGCGGTCAATGCCACCCGCTCTTCGATCATGCCCATCAACGACGCCACTCCCCTGGAAGAACTGGCCGAGGCGCTGGAATACTGGTATGCGAAGCAGAAAAAGAAGGTGACCTACGAGTATGTTGTGTGGAAAGGCATCAACGACACGCCCGAAGCAGCGCAGGCCCTGCTGAAATTCTGCAAGCGCGTGCCCTGCAAGGTCAACCTCATCGAATACAATCCCATCGATGACGGTGAATTTCAGCAGGCTTCGGACGAAGCCCTGGCCATGTACATGGATCTTCTCGAACGCAACGGGATTACCTGCCGTATCCGCAAGAGCCGGGGAAAGGACATCGATGCGGCGTGCGGACAGCTGGCCAACAAGTCTTAAGGTGCTAGGGTGCTGAGGTGCTAAAGTGCTGAGGTGCTAAAGTGCTGAGGTGCTAAGGTGTTGAGGTGCTAACGGTGCCCATAGCCCCGGGCTTTAGCCCGGGGGTTAATTGGTTTAGAATTGTACGGGCTTCAGCCCAATCCAGTACCCGGGGAACTCAGATGAAGATTCCCTATTTTTGAAATAACCTAAGCCCGGCCGCATGCAACTGAGTCCTTACGAACAGCACTTTCAGTCTTCGGAGAAAGTCCGCGACTTTGTGATTGGGATGAGCGACGGGTTGACGGTGCCGTTTGCCTTGGCCGCCGGGTTGAGCGGTGCGATCAATGAAACCAGCATCGTCATCACGGCGGGTCTCGCTGAAATTGCAGCCGGATCCATCGCTATGGGATTGGGTGGCTACCTTGCCGGGCGTACCGAGATAGAGCACTACGATTCTGAAGAACGGCGCGAGTACGACGAAATCGAGCGACTCCACGAGGTCGAGATCAAGGAAACAAAAGAGATTTTTGCGGAATACGGGTTGAACGAAGAACTCCAGGAGACCATCGCCCGGGAGATGGCCAAGAACCCGAAGAAGTGGGTGGATTTCATGATGCGATTTGAACTTGGTCTCGAGCGGCCCGACAAGAACCGGGCCTTGCAGAGCGCCGTCGTCATCGGCGTGAGTTATGTTATCGGGGGTCTCATCCCGCTCAGCGCTTATTTCTTCACGCCCACCGCGGCAGAAGGGCTGGTTTACTCCTCCATCATCACCCTCATTTGCCTGGTTGTGTTTGGGTTCATCAAGAGCAAACTCACAGGACAACCCCTGTTCAAAGGTGCCGCACGCGTTACCCTGGTAGGCGCCCTGGCCGCCGGTGCCGCGTTCGCTTTGGCGAAGCTGATTGGAGCGTAGGTTCCTCCCTGCCTTCGCGGTTCCGACGCAGGAGGATAGCGCGATCTTCACCTCAAGCGATGAAACGCTCCCTTAACAAGACTGCTGAACGAGTTTCGTGCGAAAAAGGACGTCACGCTGAGCGAAGTCGAAGCGTGAGCGAAGTCGAAGCGTGAGCGAAGTCGAAGCGTGAGCGAAGTCGAAACGTGAGCAAAGTCGAAGCGTGAGCAAAGTCGAAGCGCTATTTCTTCGAAGCCTTAAACAGCTTCTCCCGCTCCTCTTTGGAAAGACTTTCATAGCCGCCCTCCGAAATCTTATCGAGGATAGCGTCGATCTCCTGCTGGGAGACGGAAGAGGGCGTTGCACTATGTGGCCGGCTGGTGTTCGGCTCCTTGCGGTAGGAGACTTTCACTTTCGGCTTTGATGAAAACAACCCAGCGATACCGTTCAGTGTGGCGGTGATCCAGCCACCCCAATTGACACCCACCTGCAATTGCTTGATGTAGACAAAACCGATCAGGGCGCCTCCCAGGTGGGCAATTTCTCCGCCGGCATTCTGGCCTACCGAGCCGAGGAAGGACAGGAAGATATAGATCGCCGCAATCCACTTGATCTTCACCGGTCCGAAAAAGAGCAAAAAGAACGTGTAGTCCGGAAGCAGGGTGGCCGCCGCCACCATAATGGCGAAGACCGCCGCCGAGGCACCGACGAGTTCGGCTCGGCCGCTAAGAAATTCCGGCGGGTTGGGGATCAGGTTATACACCATCAGGTAGAGGACACCGCCCGCCAGCCCGCCCAGCACATAAATGGCCGTCACTTTGTCGCTGCCGAGGTAGCTGACCAGTACCTTGCCAAACCAGTACAACATAAGCATGTTGAACAAGATATGCATGATGCCCCGCAGGTCGTGGGTGAAGAAGTAGGTGATGATAGTCCACGGGCGCGTAAGGAATTCGGTAATCGGGCTGGGCAGGGAGAACTGGTTGTGCAGCACCCGGAAGAAATCATCCAATCCAAACCACTTGGAAAAGACCATGATCACCGCCAGTGCCACAAAGACCCCCACGTTGATCAGGATCAGCTGAACGTGGCTGTTGTTGGGACGACTGAAAGCATTCTTGAACTCTTCGAACATGGACAGATGCGGTTGAGGAAAGGTTGACCGGAATAAAGTTAAGCAATCCGGCTAACGGCCCGAACTTCGCCAAAAGGAAATGAGGAGGAAGGCTACAAAGGCGCCCCCGAAGTGAGCCAGGTGCGCTACGCTGCCGCTCCGGTCCATAAAATAAGTGAGCAGACCCATGAAGAACACCATGTACTTGGCCTTCATGGGAATGGGCGGAAACAGCAGCATGATCTCCAGGTTGGGAAATACCATTCCGAAAGCCATCAGGATACCATAAATCGCTCCCGAAGCGCCCAGCATGATGCCCACGTTATTGGGGAACAGGAAATAGTTGACCGCCGCATAGAGAATTCCTGCGCCCATACCGGTGATGACGTAGAAAAGCAGGAACTTCTTTTCTCCCCAATAATGCTCAAGAATCGGGGCAAAGGAAGCCAGCGCCAGCATGTTAAAGAAGATGTGCCCGAACCCGCCATGCGCGAACATGTAGGTGAAAAACTGGTAGGGTGCGAATCCCTCCGTCCCGAGGGGCCAGAGTGACACCATGGCGGTGAAATAGTCGCCCATCAGCTTCTGAAGCACAAAGACGACCACATTGATGATGATGAGGTTTCGGACGAGCGGGGTGAAATTGAACATCAGCTTCGGAAGTGGGTTTCGATCTTAGACGTTTCAAAAATAAAAAATGTTGTACTTCCATCAGGAGAATAGTTGGGATTGTGGCTGGCGAGGAGGCGCTCCACCAGGGACTCCATCTCCGCCTGGGCCAGCACCTGCCCTCGCCGCACGGCCGTCCGACGGGCCAGCGATCGGGCCAGGTTGTCCTGCAACGGTACCGAAAGAGTAGCCTGGTTCTGCTTGAACTGCTCCAACAGCCCCTCCACCAGTTCCTTTTCATTTTTTCCGGAAGCCTCTGCCGGAAGTCCTGTCACCACGATGGTATTCTTTCCAAAAACATCGAATTGAAATCCAAGTGCCTTGATCTCCTGCTCCAGCTCCATGAGCAGGGTGAAGTCGGCCGTGCCCAGGGTCACCGTTTGAGGAAACAGGCTCTGCAGCGTGGAGGCCGACTTGTCCCGTAGTTTCTTCTGGTAACTCTCATACAACACGCGCTCGGAGGCGGCCACGGGGTCAATGATCATCACCCCGTTTTTGGCCGGGCGTACCAGGTGTCCTGAGCCCAGCTGGAAAACCGGAGTCTTGCCCGGCACTTTTTCCGGCTCGGCAGGCATGGCCTGGGCCTGGCTGAACAACGCCGATTGCGCGGGGCGCTCTTCCTCGAAGAGTTTTTCCCAGTTGCTCAAGTTCGATCGCTGCAAGCCGGAACCCAATTGCTCATCGAGGTACTGCTCCCGGCTCAGCGCCTGCGTGCGCGCCACCTTGCTCACCAGGTTGATATCCGCCGAATAATCCAGGGTGGGTGTCAGGTTATGAGCACCGAGGGCCTGGCGAACCGCAGCCCGAACGACTGCATACACGGCCCGCTCATCGTCAAATTTGATTTCCGTCTTGGTAGGATGCACATTCACATCGACGTGCTTCGGGTCGATGGTGAGGAAGAGCACATAGAAGGGAAAACTGCCATCAGGCAAAAGGCCTTCATAGGCGCTCACCACCGCATGATTGAGGTAGTTATTCCGGATGAAGCGGTCATTGACAAAAAGGAACTGCTCGCCCCGTGTCTTTTTGGCCGAATCAGGTTTGCCGATGAATCCGTCCACTGAAACCAGGTCGGTCTCTTCCGTGCAGGGCGCCAACTGCGATTGGTAGGATTTGCCGAACAGTCCCACTACGCGTTGGGCGAGGTTGCCCGGCTCAAGATCATAGAGCAACTCGTCGCCATGCTGGAGGGAGAACGAAAGACCGGGGTGCGCCAGGGCGACGCGCTGGAATTCCTCCACGATGTGGCGCATCTCGACGGGATTCGATTTCAGGAAATTCCGCCGGGCGGGAATGTTGTAAAACAGGTTCTTGACGGCAATCGACGTCCCCTTCTCCGTGGCGGTTGGTTCCTGGCGTTTTACTTCCGAGCCCTCGACCACCAGCAGCGTACCGAGATCCTTGTCGGCGAGCCGCGTCTTCATTTCCAACTGAGCCACGGCAGCAATGGACGCCAGCGCTTCACCGCGGAAGCCCATCGTTCGAAGGGAAAACAAGTCTTCGGCTTTACGAATCTTCGAGGTGGCGTGACGCTCCAGGCTCATGCGGGCATCCGTTTCACTCATGCCGGAACCGTTGTCGACAATCTGGACCAGCGACCGGCCGGCCTCTTTGATGATCACCTGGATTCGATTGGCTCCGGCATCCACCGAATTTTCCATCAACTCTTTCACGACCGAGGCGGGGCGCTGTACCACCTCGCCCGCCGCGATCTGATTGGCGATGGAATCCGGAAGCAAATGGATGAGGTCAGCCATGAACTGAAATTAAGGCGGTTGGGATGGCCTACTTCTTGAACTTGAAATAGAAATACAAGGGAACAAAGATCAGCAGCGCATAGAACGAATCAACGCCCCAGGTGAGAAAAGCCATCAGGAACAGCACGAGAAACAGCAACACGCCGCTTCGAAGCAGCACCGCATTAAGCTCGCCGGACGATTTGTTTGATCTCTTCCTTGCCGATTGAAATGAGCCGGCGATTCGAGCCCGGTAATCGGGCGTCCCTTCAGGGGAAAGCCCCTGTTCGCGTTCCAGTTCCCGGCGAATGCGCTCTTCCCGCTCCTTGCGCTCCTCAGCCGCCTGGTCCCAATACCGGGGACGATAGCTGAAACGCTTGTGATTGGGTGTTTTTGAGAAAAGGGAAATAAACTTCATATCGCGCGGACCCACCTTAAACTTGCGGGTAAAATTGCTTTATTCGCTTCCAAATACAAAGTTAACCGGGTCATGTCACAGAAAGTTTTCTTCGTTGTCCTGCTTTCCGTACTGGCCTCCGTGTCGCTGGCTCAATCCGACCGCGACCGATGGGTAGACAGCGTATTCCGCAAACTTAACCGCCAGGAAAAAGCGGCCCAGCTATTCATGATCCCGGCCGATCCCTCTGAGGAGGCTGCAGAAAACGCCCTGGACCTGGTGAAAGACGGCGTGGGCGGCATCTATATAACGCGAGGAGGTCCCCAAAGTCACGCCGCCCTCGTCAACCGTCTCCAGGAGGCATCCCCATCCCGGTTGCTGGTGGCGGCCTCCGCAGAATGGGGGTTGGGTCAAACGCTTGACAGCGTCGCTGCTTTGCCCAAGCCTCTCGTCATTGGAGCGCTGCCGTCCGACAGCCTGGTGCCGCTCTGGGCGCAGGCCATCGCCCGTCAACTGAAGGACGCGGGGGTGCATGTCCATCTCGGGCCCAACGCCGATGACGAGATATTCTCAGGAGACTACTTGCGTTACTTCAGCGATAAGGAGCGCCTGATCGGTGATCGCACAACGCTGCTCATCCGGGCTTTGCGGGAAGAAGGCATTCATTCCATTGCGCGTCATCTCCCGCGACGCTGGAGCACCGAGCGCTCGCTGCCGGATTCCATGGTGGTCCTGAACTTGTCCCACATCGACACCACAACGATGAGACCTTTTCAGCGACTCATCCGGGAAGGGATTGCGGGCATTGCCACCGACTATCTCCATTTCTCGATCCAGAATGAAGAAGGCATCGTTCCGGCCGTTGTCTCCCAGGTGTTCGTTTCGGAAGTGCTTCGCAATCGCCTTGGGTTCCGCGGGCTGGTGGTAGTCGATGCACGAACCATTCAGCGCCGGATGGGAAAGGTCAAGTCGGGCGAAGCTGAGCTTCTTGCTTTCCAGACGGGTGCCGACATCATCCTGCAACCCGTCCACGCTTCAGCGGGCATCAGGAATATTGTCCGCGAAGTGCGGCGTAACAAGTTACTCGAGCAACAGCTTGATGAAAGCGTGCGGAAGATCCTGGGCGCCAAGTATGACGCCGGTCTCCATCATTATCGTCCTGTAAATACCGACAATCTCGGCCGGCGACTGAACCATCCTGAATTGGAGAGTGTCACCGATCGGATTGCTGCCTCAGCCGTTACCGTAATCCAAAATACAGATTCGATCCTGCCTTTTCGAATGCTGGAAAACAGATCGTTCACAACCATTTCGATCGGCCGGGAATCCGGGAACACTTTTGACCGGGCGCTTGGGAAGTATGTTCCCTTCCGAATGTTCAGCGTAACGAATGCCGCCGACACCGCTATAGTCAGCCTCGTGCCCGGTGATGTCGTTGTGCTAAGTGTATTCCCCCACGCGACAGTGCTGGAAAGAAACATCAGCCAATGGATTAAACGAGTGGCTTCGCGGCACACGGTTGTAATGGTGCACTTTGGTCACCCGGCGGCGCTTGTCAATTACACCGCATGCAAAGCACTGGTGGCAGCCTATACCGATCAAGACCGCATGCCCTTGGCGGCAGCTCAATTACTATTCGGAGGAATTCCCGGTCAAGGGGCGTTACCGTTGACTGTCGGATCGTGGCCGACCGGAACTACCCACGCAACGCCGGGTCTGCAACGTCTTTCCTATGGAGTGCCCGAATCGGTCGGCGTCAGCAGCGCAACATTGGCCAGGATCCGGCCCATCATGGAAGAGGCTATTGCTTCCGGCGCTACGCCCGGCGCACACACCCTGGTGGTTAAAGACGGCAAAGTGATCTACAGCGAGTCAGCCGGACACCTCACCTGGGAAAAGAAACAACCCGTCACGGAAGAAACCATCTACGATCTTGCCTCCGTAACGAAAATCTCCGCCACTCTTCAGACCGTCCTGTTCATGTACGACCACGGGCTGATTGATATCAACAAGAAAGCGTCGGTCTATCTGCCCGAACTGAAGAACTCCAACAAAGCCGATTTCACCCTCAAAGACATTCTCACGCACCAAGCCGGGCTGTGGCCTTTCCTTCCGTTCTGGGCTCAGACGATGAACGGAAATCAATGGAGGCCGGAATATTACAGTTCTTCATCCAGTGAAGCCTATCCATACCCGGTTGCCGAAGGACTCTATGCTTCCCGTTCCATGAAAGACAGCCTTTGGCAATGGATCATCAAATCGCGCGTCCGGGAAAAGGCTCCCCGGACCCCGTACGATTATCGGTACAGTGACATGGGTTTCTACCTGCTTCAGCACCTCGCCGAGAAATTGTTGAATCAGCCCATGGAGGACTTCCTTGCGCAGAACCTGTACGAGCCCTTGGGGGCCTTCACCACCGGGTACTTGCCGCTGCAGCGATTCCCGCGTGAGCGGATTGCCCCTACGGAGCAAGACACCCTCTTCAGAAAGTCACTGCTGGTGGGATACGTTCACGACCAGGGAGCGGCGATGCACGGAGGGATCGCCGGTCACGCCGGCCTGTTTAGCACCGCTAATGACCTCGCCAAAGTCGGGCAGATGTGGCTGCAGAAGGGGCGGTTCGGCGGCCAGCAATTCTTCAGACCGGAAACCATCGAGCTCTTTACCACCAGGCAGTATGCCGACAGCCGGCGAGGCCTGGGCTGGGATAAACCTATCCCGAGCGACTGGAACAGCCCCACCTCGTTATATGCCTCTTCCAAAACCTTTGGCCACACCGGGTTTACCGGTACCTGCATTTGGGTGGACCCGGAATTTAACCTTGTTTACATCTTCCTGTCCAACCGGGTCATGCCCGACATGAATAACAATAAACTATTAACCGCTAATATTCGTCCCCGCATACAAGAGATCATCTACGAGGCGATATTTGATTATTGCGCCTCCGGAAAATGAAACTAAACACCCCCGAACTCGGTTATTAGACTCTAACCCCAGCGATTTTGGATCAAATCAACATAGGCATTGTCTGTTACCCAACGTTCGGGGGCAGCGGCGTGGTCGCCACCGAACTCGGAAAGGCGCTGGCCAAGGAAGGGCACAAAGTGCATTTCATCACCTATTCCCAACCCACGCGGCTCGACTTCCTCAACGAAAACCTCTTCTATCATGAAGTGGATTTCCGGACCTATCCCCTGTTTGAATATCCTCCCTATGAACTCGCGCTGGCCAGCAAAATGGTGAGTGTGGTGAAAAACGAAAAACTTGACTTGCTCCACGTCCACTACGCCATCCCTCATGCTTCGGCAGCCTACATGGCCAAGCAGATTCTGAAGACCGAGGGGATCACTATTCCGGTGGTGACCACCCTGCACGGCACCGACATTACCCTGGTGGGGAAAGATGCGTCGTACGAGCCCGTGGTGACGTTCAGCATTAACCAGTCAGACGGCGTGACTGCGGTATCGGAAGATCTTCGCCGGGAAACCTACGACCATTTTAAGATTACGGTCGACATCGATGTCATTCCCAACTTCATCGATCTCGAAAAATTCAAGAAGCAAAAGAAGGATCACTTCAAGAAGGCGATCTGCCCGAAAGGTGAAGCCCTTATCGTGCATACCTCCAACTTCAGGAAAGTGAAACGCATCGGCGATGTGGTCCAGGTTTTCGCCAACATCCACCGCGAAATACCCTCCAAACTACTGATGATCGGCGACGGTCCGGAACGTGCAGGAGCAGAAGCGCTGAGCAAAGAACTTGGCATTGAAGCCGACGTCCGTTTCCTCGGTAAGCTGGAGGTCATCGAGGAAGTACTCTCGGTCGCCGACCTTTTCCTGATGCCCTCGGAAAAAGAGAGCTTTGGATTGGCAGCCCTGGAAGCGATGGCCTGCGAAGTTCCTCTCATCTCCTCCAATGCCGGCGGCCTGCCCGAACTTAACGTGCAAGGAGTAACCGGGTTCATGAGCGAAGTAGGCGATGTGGAAGACATGAGCCGCAAGGCCCTTTTTGTCCTCGACAAGAACAACCTACCCACCTTCAAGGAGAATGCCCTGAAGCGGGCCCGTGAATTCGATATCGCCAATATTCTCCCGCTTTACGAGCGCGTTTATCAACGAGTCATCGAAAAAGCCGCAAAACCGGTCGAATAAAGCCTCTCTCAACCGGCCAACGGGTTGAAAAAAACAGCGTCCGCCATTACCTTTGTGGCGCTTAACGAACCGTGTATGGAGACCATTGTAAAACCTCAAAATAAAGGCACCAAGCAGCTTTTCAAGAACCCCATCCTGGAGAAGCTCAGCCGTACCCACATTGCTGTTCCTCTCGTCATCTTCTTCTCGTATTCGGGAGGATTGCTTTACTGGAGCATTACCCATACTTCGCTTTCCGCAGGTACCACGGTAGCCATGTTCTTCATCGGTCTCGTGGCCTTCACCTGGGTAGAATACAACGTGCACCGCTACATCTTCCACCTGGCGCCCACCACGCAGCGCAGGGCTAACTTCCAGTACACCATGCACGGGGTACACCACGAGTTCCCGAAAGACAAGACTCGCCTGGCCATGCCTCCGCTGCTCAGCATCACGCTGTCGACCATTCTACTCCTGGTATTTCGCCTGATCCTGGGTGACCTGGTTTTCTCCTTTCTGCCGGGCTTCCTTGTCGGGTACGCCATGTACCTCGCTGTACACTACATGGTTCATGCGTACGCACCTCCGCAGAATTTCCTAAAAGTGCTTTGGGTCAACCACGCGATCCATCATTACAAAGACGGAGAAATGGTTTTCGGCGTGTCGTCGCCTTTGTGGGACTATATCTACGGTACCATGGGCAAAAATTCCAAGGAAGACCGCGCGCAAGCCACGGCGACTTCGCTGTAACCGGAACTTTTCAAACACATCAAAGCCCTGGTTACCCCGGGGCTTTTTTTGTGGATGCACGTAGGGTTGGGAAACAATATCCCCTGCTTTTTGGTTATGTTTAAACTCCTATTGAACCCTCATGCTGGGCTATCGATTCTCCCAATACACCCCGCCGCCAGACCAACAGCAGAGCGATTTCGACCGGCTGCTGAAGATCTTCATGCAGTTGGTCCTGATCACCTCGGGCAATGTATCGGAAGCACTGCAATGGATGACCGAGGTGGACCGCCAACACAAGATCACAACGCCCAATTACGGCATGGGCGACTTTATCGAGGACCTCAAAAAGAGAGGGTACATCAGCGACGAAGGCCCCGACGGCCAATATAAACTGCGCCCGAAAAGCGAGCAGAACCTCCGGCAATCGGCCCTGGAAGAAATCTTCGGCAAGCTCAAGAAGACCCGTGGAGGAGAGCACAAGACCCATCACAGCGGGCGAGGCGATGAAGCCACCACCGATCGCCGCGATTATGAATTCGGTGACACCATGGAACAGATCGCCATGACGGATTCGCTGCGTAACGCCCAGATCAATCACGGTTTTGAGGAGTTCCTCATGACGGAGGAAGACCTGGAGGTCGTGGAAAACGAATTCAAGACGCAGACTTCGACCGTTCTGATGATCGATATTTCCCACTCGATGATCCTCTATGGTGAAGACCGCATCACACCCGCCAAGAAGGTGGCCATGGCACTCGCCGAACTGATCACGCGAAAATACCCGAAAGACACTCTTGATATCCTGGTTTTCGGTGACGATGCCTGGCAAATTGAAATCAAGGACCTCCCCTACCTCCAGGTCGGGCCCTACCATACCAATACGGTGGCCGGCCTCGAACTGGCGATGGATATCCTCCGCAAGCGGAAGAATACCAACAAGCAGATCTTCATGATCACAGACGGGAAGCCGACCTGTATCAAACAAGGAATCCACTATTATAAGAACGCCTTTGGCCTCGATCACAAGATCCTGCACCGAACGTTGAACCTCGCTGACCAGTTGCGCAAACTGAAGATTCCGGTAACCACGTTCATGATTGCGACCGACCCTTACCTCAAAGCCTTCGTGCGTGAGTTTACCAAGGCCAACAACGGCAACGCCTATTACAGCAGCCTGGAAGGACTGGGCAATCTGGTTTTCGAAGATTTCAAGCGCAACCGGCGCAAGACACTTTAATTATCATGGACATACACCAAATTACCACCCTTGGCCAGCTCAAGGCCGCCGGATACCGCAGCCGATCCATCAAGGAGGAATTGCGTTCCAACCTCATCGCCAAACTCCAGCGCAAGGAAAAGGTTTTTGAAGGAATCTGGGGCTACGAAGAAACCGTGATCCCCGACGTTGAACGCGCGCTGCTCGCCGGTCACGACATCAACTTCCTGGGATTGAGGGGGCAAGCCAAGACACGGCTGGCCAGGCTCATGGTTCATCTTCTGGACGAATACATCCCTGTCATCGCCGGCTCCGAGCTCAACGACGATCCGCTCAAACCGCTGTCCCGCTTCGGGCGAGACTTGGTAACCGAGAAAGGAGACCTCACTCCCATCGCCTGGCTGCACCGCGATGACCGTTACACGGAAAAACTGGCTACACCGGATGTTTCCATCGCCGACCTCATTGGCGACGTCGATCCCATCAAGGCGGCCTCTCTCAAGCTGCCTTATGCCGACGAACGTGTCATCCACTTCGGGCTGATTCCCCGTGCCAACCGCGGCCTGTTCGTCATCAACGAGTTGCCCGACCTGCAGGCCCGGATCCAGGTGGCCTTGTTCAACATCTTGCAGGAAGGTGACATCCAGATCCGGGGATTCCGGCTGCGGCTTCCCCTGGATCTCCAATTTGTATTTACTGCCAACCCGGAAGACTACACCAACCGGGGAAGTATCGTCACGCCGCTCAAAGACCGCATCGACAGCCAGATCATCACCCACTACCCCAAAACCATCGAGATCGGAAGAAAGATCACCGGCCAGGAAGCCAACATCACGCTGGAACAGCAGAACCTCGTTGAAGCACCCGAAATTGCCCTGGATCTTATCGAACAGATCGCCTTTGAAGCCCGCAAGAGCGAATACGTGGATCCCAAGAGCGGGGTCTCGGCACGTCTGACCATTTCGGCTTATGAGTCGCTGGTGGCTGCGGCCGAGCGCCGGGCACTGATGAACGGTGAGAAGGAGGCCACCGTTCGGATCAGCGATTTTGTGGGGGTGGTTCCCTCCATTACAGGAAAAGTGGAACTGGTTTACGAAGGCGAGCAGGAAGGCCCGGCCATCGTGGCGCAGAACCTGGTGGGTAAGGCCATCCGCAGCCAGTTTCTCCTCTACTTCCCCGACCCCGATAAATTCCGCAAGCAAAAGGAAAAGAGCCCTTACCGAAAAATCACTCAGTGGTTCAGCGATGGCAATACGCTTGACCTGCTCACCGAAATTTCCAACCACGAATACGAAAAACAACTCCGGTCGGTCTCCGGCCTTCTCGAACTCATCAACGAGTTTCAGAAGGACCAGAACCCCGCCACGAAACTGCTCCTGATGGAATTCGCCCTGCATGGCCTGGCCGAATACAGCTTGCTCAGCAAGCACCACCTGGAACGCGGGCTGCAGTTCAAAGACCTCATCAGCGGCATGTTCAACATGCCCCGCGGGGAAGAGGAAGACAGCGATGAGGATGACGAGGATATCGGCAATCGATCCCGTTAAGCCCGTACAACGATCATGGCGCGCCCCGAACATATTGCCATGGACAGCCGGCAGCTGGCCGAACTCAATCGCCTGGTGCGTGAAGGGGAAGGATTGCACCTGGAATTCAAACGCAAGGCGGCTTTTCCGGATAAAATTGCCCGGGAACTGATCGCCTTTGCCAATACCGACGGGGGCACTTTGCTCGTGGGCGTGGATGATGACGGGACGGTAACCGGGGTCAAGTTCCCGGAGGAAGAATTGCTGGTCATCGAAAAGGAATTGGAAGCACATTGCAGGCCTGCACTTCCCCTGCACGTTCACCTGGTCAGGGTGAATGAAAAGAGATTCGTTTTGTGGCTTGAGGTTGAGAAAAGCGATCGGCGTCCACACCGGTATGTCCAGGGCGAAAAAAGCGCCTCGTTTGTGCGTGAAAAGGACCAAACCATTCGGGCCAGCCGGGAGATGGTGGAAGTTATCCGGCGGTTAAAGACGTTGAGGGGAATGAAGTTTACCTACGGAGAGGCCGAGCAAAAAGTAATTCGGTTTTTGGCCGATCA
>JAEUUE010000050.1 GCA_016787605.1 Cyclobacteriaceae bacterium | reverse complement strand
CGAGTAACGAGCACCATGATCAAGAAGCCATTCCTCATTCTTATTCTGTCTCTGTCGGCCATCACTGCGTTGAACGGGCAGGTGTGGTACAAGGGCAACCTGCATACGCATTCCTACTGGAGCGATGGGGACGAGTTTCCGGAGCGAATCATGGAATGGTACAAGGCCAACGGCTACAACTTTGTCGGGCTTTCCGACCACAACACGTTCCAGGAAGGGGAGAAGTGGAAGAAGATCACCCGCAGCAAGTTGCGCGAGGATGCGCTGAAAACGTACCTGGAGAAATACGGCCAGTTTGCCAGTTACCGGGTCGACAGCGGGCGTTACTCGGTCCGCCTGAAGACGCTCGCGGAATACCGTCCGTTATTCGAGGACAAGAACTTTCTCATCATCAAGTCGGAGGAGATCACCTCGCGTTTTGGTGAAAAGGGAGAGAAGCATGTCCATGTGAATGCCACCAACGTCCAAAAGCTGGTGGGCGCCCAGCCGGGGAACACGGTGGCCGAGATGATGCAGAATTCCGTTAATGCGGTGCTGGAGCAACGGAAGGCAACGGGCGTGCCCATGTTCCCGCACATCAACCACCCCAACTTTTTTTACAGCATCACCGTCGACGACATGATCGCCCTGAAAGGAGAGCAGTTCTTCGAAGTGTACAACGGTCATCCGCTGGTGAACAACTACGGCGATTCCACCCGGCCCGGGATGGAAGCCATGTGGGACCGCATCAACATCGCCTACCACGACCGGGGTCAGCCCCTCATGTACGGCCTGGCCACCGACGACAGCCACAACTACCACGAGTTCGGCGCCGCCTTCAGCAACGCCGGCCGGGGATGGGTGATGGTCAGGGCGACGGCGCTTACGCCCGAAGCTCTCATCGGCGCAATGGAGGCCGGCGATTTCTATTCATCGACCGGCGTGGTGCTGGACGAAGTTCGTTTTTCGGGCAACACCCTTACCGTTCAGGTAAAGCCCGAGGCGGGAGTCACCTACACGATCGAGTTTGTAGGAGCCAAAAAAGGGAAGAAGTCGGCCGAGGTGCTGCAGACCGTCAAGGGCACGACGGCTACCTTTAAAGTAACGAAGTCATACCGTTTTGTGCGCGCGCGCATCACCTCGAGCAAGCTGAAGCCAAACCCCTTCCAGGAGGGAGATAAGGAGATGGCGTGGACGCAACCGGTGTCTGCGAGGTAACTTGTTGCTTTGCTTTTCCTGAAGTGGTGTATCTTAAAATCGAGGTAATTC
>JAEUUE010000013.1 GCA_016787605.1 Cyclobacteriaceae bacterium | reverse complement strand
GGAACGGTCAAGTTCATCTTCCAGCCCGCCGAAGAAGGTCCGCCGGTAGGTGAGGAGGGTGGCGCCGCCCTGATGGTTAAAGAGGGCGTGCTGGATAATCCCAAAGTGGATGTCATCTTTGGTCTTCACATTTCTTCCGGCGCCGAGGTGGGCAAGATCGAATACCGGCCGGAAGGCGCGATGGCCGGAGCCATGGACATGAAGATCACGGTGAAAGGGAAGCCTTCGCACGGCGCTTACCCCTGGCTGTCCGTTGACCCGGTGGTGACCGCTGCCCAGATCGTCAACAACCTGCAAACGGTCGTCAGTCGTAACCTGAATGTTGCGAACAATGGTGCGGTCATTACGATTGGTGCGATTCACGGGGGAAACCGGTCGAACATCATCGCCGAGCAGGTGGAAATGTTGGGTACGGTTCGTACGCTGAGCAAGGAAGACGAAGCCTACTTTATCAAGCGCATCAACGAAGTGGCGACACACACCGCACAAGCCGCAGGAGCCACGGCCGTGGTGGAGCTTCCCTACACGATACGATACCCTGTTACCTACAACGATCCGAAATTGACGGCGCAGATGCTTCCCTCCCTGCAGAAATCGGCCGGCACAGAAAATGTCGTCCTCTCCAAGGCAAAGACCGGGTCGGAAGACTTTTCATTCTTCAGCAATGAGGTACCCGGTTTGTACATCTTCCTGGGGGGTATGCCCAAGGGACTGGATCCCCTCAAGGCAGGGCCTCATCACACGCCCCAGTTTATTATTGACGACAGCGGGCTGAAGCTGGGGCTGATCGCCATGACGAACTTGGTCCTGGACTACGGTCGGGGTTCTAAATAACAGTTGCCCTGCATTTAGCCGGCCTGACAGATCAATAGCCTGAAAAGGTAATTCCAGCCTCGAATTCGATTTCAGCAACAAATCCGAGTAACAGCGAAGGAACGGGGATGCCCGTTGGAAGGGTGTTGCCTATGTTTCAATCAGGAAGCAAACGCATCCCGCTCTGCGGCAGGGGTGTGCTCCAGGTTCAGGATGTCAGCCGCATCTTCACACAGCACGGCGTGATTTTCCAACACCCCGATCGGGCCCTTGACCAACTGTGGGTTCTGATAAAGGATTTCCAGCAGGTCGCGTTCAGAAAAGTCTTTACCGCCAAGAATTTTGGCGAAATCCGGGTGCGTGGGATTGACAAGGTCCTTGGCGCTCTGAACGTGGAGCAGATTGATGATCTCCTTCCACCGGAAGGGCGTCACCCACTTGCTTTTGATGTCAATTTCGTGGACAATCCCGCTGATGGAGGGAGCCAGGGCGCGGGTTTTCCGGCCCAACTCGGTTTCAGGGTTGAAAATCAGGTAGAGTTCGTGGGCTAAAAATGTGGGTATCATACTGCAATCGATTTCTTGGCTACGATACTAAGCTACCTTCCTTAACCCATTTCAATCCATGACTTAAAATCGAATTCGGCCTGACTGATGTCATATTTTGGCCCGACGGGGTCATTTTACCTTGAGCGACCAAACCAACAGCAATGAATATGTCAACCCTTGCCGAACCGGCCAAAAAATCCGAAACCATGAAAACACCCCGATATGTATATGCCTTCCGTGAAGGCGATGGAAAAAACAAGCAACTCCTGGGCGGCAAAGGCGCCAACCTTTGTGAAATGACCCAAATCGGGCTCAATGTTCCCCCCGGCTTTGTGATCACCACCGAAGCCTGCCTGAAGTACCTCGAAACCCCCGAGCGCAAGCTTCCGGAGGGATTGATGGAGGAAGTTCACAAACAGGTCAAGGAGATTGAGAAAGCCACCGGCAAGCGCTTCGGCGATCCGGAGAACCCGCTTTTGGTGAGCGTCCGCTCAGGTTCCGCTATGTCGATGCCCGGGATGATGGACACCATTCTCAACCTGGGGCTCAACCAGAAAACACTGGTGGGCCTGATCAAGCAAACCAATAACGAGCGCTTTGGCTATGATGCCTACCGCCGGTTTATCCAGCTGTTCGGCAAAGTGGCGCTGGGTGTTCCCGACGAAAAGTTTGACAAGCATTTTGAAGAAGTAAAAAAGAAAGCCGGCGTCAAGGTTGACATCGGGCTGAGCGCTGCCGACCTGAAAAACGTCAGTGAACGTTTCCTGGGCGTGGTACGCGAAACCCTGGGCAAGCCTTTCCCGGAAGATGTCTACGAGCAGCTGGAAATTGCCGTGCGGGCCGTCTTCAATTCCTGGATGGGCAAGCGCGCCATCGACTATCGCCGTGAGTTCAAGATCACGCCTCAAATGGCCAACGGCACGGCCGTTAACGTGGTGACCATGGTTTTTGGAAACATGGGCAATGATTGCGCTACCGGCGTCGGCTTCACCCGCGACCCCGGCACCGGTGAGAATGTAATGTTTGGAGAATACCTGACGAACGCACAAGGCGAGGATGTGGTGGCGGGTATCCGCACCCCCAAGCCGGTGAGCGAGCTCGCCCAGGAGATGCCGGACCTCTACAAGCAACTGGAGGCATTGCGCAGGAAACTTGAATCGCATTATAAGGAGGTGCAGGATTTTGAGTACACCATTGAAAAAGGAGTGCTCTACTGCCTGCAGACCCGCAACGGGAAAATGAATACCACCGCCATGGTTCGCACCTCGGTGGAGATGGTCAAGGAGGGATTGATTACCCGGGAGCAGGCATTGCTTCGCATCAAGCCCGATATGCTGGAACAGCTGTTGCATCCCCATCTCGATTCTACCCATAAGTCGGTGCCGCTGGCGCAAGGCCTGCCCGCCTCACCGGGTGCGGCCTCAGGACATGTCGTTTTTGACGCTGACCGCGCTGAGCAGTTGGGCAAGCAAGGCGAAAAAGTGATCCTGGTTCGTGAGGAGACCAAGCCGGAAGACATTCACGGGTTCTTTGCAGCCCAAGGGGTGCTGACCAGTCGTGGCGGTAAAACGTCTCACGCCGCCGTGGTGGCACGCGGCATGGGCAAGCCCTGCGTGGCCGGAGCGGAAGGTATCCAGGTGGATACCAAACTTCGCCAGGCGAGGGTGGGCGAGAAGGTGTTGCATGAGGGAGATTTCATCACCATCGATGGAGGAAGCGGATTCGTTTACCAGGGTGTGATTCCCACGGTGGAACCCACTTTCTCTGATGAACTGAAAACATTGCTCAGTTGGGCCGATGAAGTAGCGCAGTTGAAGGTTTTTGCCAATGCCGATACCCCGTCGGCAGCGAAGAAGGCGCTTCAGTTCGGTGCCATGGGAATCGGTTTGTGCCGTACCGAGCGCATGTTTAATGACGTGGATCGCTTGCCGGTCGTTGTGGAAATGATTCTCGCGGACACCAAAGAACTACGGGAAGCTGCACTTAACCACCTGAAGGAAATGCAGCGGAAGGACTTTAAGGAAATCTTGACGGCGATGGCGCCACGCCCGGTGACGATTCGTCTCCTGGATCCGCCCATCCATGAATTCCTGCCCACCGAGGATGCCCTTCGTGATGAATTGGTTCACCTCGAGCACCTGAAGACGACGGTGAGCGGTGTAACCAACTTGTTTGCCAGTCTTCGCTTGTTGAAAGCCGACATTAACCTGGCGAACCAGTCGACCGCACCATTTAATATGGACGGTGAAGAGCTGATTTCTCAGGCCCTGGAGAAGAAAACCCAAATGCTGAGAAAAGTGCGCGAACTGCATGAAGTGAACCCGATGTTGGGGCATCGCGGTGTGCGGCTTGGCCTCACCTTCCCGGAGATCTACCAGATGCAGGTCCGGGCCATCCTGGAAGCGGCGGCCGATTGTCAGCGTGCTCACATTGATGTGCACCCCGAGATCATGATCCCGCAGGTGTGCATCGCGGAGGAGATCCGCAAGGTAAAGGCCTTTGTTGATGAATCACGCGCAGCCATCGAGGCGGAATATGGGGTGAAACTGAACCTCAAGTTTGGCACGATGATCGAAGTGGTACGTGCCTGTCTCCAGGCCGAGGAATTGGCCGATGTAGCGGAGTTCTTCTCCTTCGGTACCAACGACCTCACCCAGGCCACCTTCTCCTTCTCCCGAGAGGATGCGGAGAACAAGTTTATGCCGTTCTACATCACGCAGGGCATCCTGAAGGACAACCCGTTTGAGGTGCTCGACCGCAAGGCCATGGGCAAGCTGATGAAGCTTGCGGTGGATGATGGTCGCCGCAAACGGGGCGACCTGAAGGTGGGCATTTGTGGTGAGCACGGCGGACACCCGGAGTCAATCATGTTCTGCCACTACCTCGGGTTGAACTACGTGTCGTGTTCCGGACCACGTGTTCCGGTAGCGCGGCTCGCGGTGGCCCATGCCAAGCTGAACGAGTCGAAGTACACCGTTTAGGCCCGCAGCCGGGCACACAGGGCCGTCATATCGTCATGATGCGCGACGCCGGAGGCAAAGGCGTCTGTATCAGTGAAGATGGAGTCAAGCACCTGCTGCAATTCATCGTGCGGTTCGGCGCGTTGGAGGAGCCCGGTTAGTCGTTCGATCCCGTACTCTTCTCTGGTGCGATTGAATCGTTCCAGGATGCCGTCGGAGGTGAGTACAAGCAGATCGCCTTTCTTGAAATGCAGCTGGCGGAGTTCCATACGAACGCTCCTCAGGAAGCCGAGTGGCGGCTGCCGGATGATGGCCGTTTCCAGGGTTCCCGTTTCGGGATTGGCGACTACCGGATAAGGCATTCCGCAAGAGGTGATGGAAAGAGTCTTTTGGGCAGCATCGACGACGCACAGCTGCAATGCCATCCCGATCCCCTTGACCGACACACTGGCAAGAATGGATTCGTTAATGGCCCGGGCCACCGGTACGACGTCATTGGAGTCTTTCAACAGACTGAGGTTGTTGAGAAGGGCAACCTTGGTAATGGTCACCATCATTCCGGCAGTCATGCCATGTCCGGTGGCATCGCCGAATGCGATGAGCACACGATGAGGGTCAAGAGGAATGAAGTCAAAATAATCGCCACCCACCTCGGTGGCCGTGATCATTTTGCCATGGACTTCAAAAAGTTCGTTTTGCAGGGGCTGTTTGGGCAGCAAGGATAGCTGCACTCTCCGGGCTTGCTCCAGTTCCTCGTTCTTGCGCTGCAACTCCATCCGCTCAAATTTTCGCTTGTTCTGGATGCGATTGAAGACCAGAACGACAATAATGAGGAGTGCGATAATGGCGCCGATGGTGATCCGGAGTGTCAGTGCCCGCTGCTCGATCTCCAGTTTTTGAATTGCGTTTTGCTGAGCCAGGAGGCGGAGGTCATCCTCCTTCTTCTGAATTTCAAAGTTCGCGTTGATGATGGCCGCTTTCTTTTCGATGTCTTCGGAGTGCAGCCGGTCGTTCAACGCGGTGAATTCCTTCAGGAATCTCAACGCTTCTTTCTCCTGCCTGAGGGCATCATGTACCTCGTAGGCCAGCCGGTATACCAGGGCAAGCGCTTCCGGGGTGGCGTACCTGGCCGCTACCGGAACGCATCCGAGGATGTATTTCCTGGCCTCCTCGTATTTCCCTTGATTGAAGGCGTTGAAGGCAAGTCCATAACGGGTGAATCCCTGGATGATCTCGTTATTGGCTTTCCGTCCGGTGTCCATGCATTCGTCGAGTATGAGTTCGGCCTCCGCGTAGCGGCCCTTGAGCGAATAGATTTCCCCCAGCGACTCGAGGGCTACGGCGTACGACTCCGGCACGCGCGACGGAAGTGCGCGGTGGCGACGAACCGCTTCTTCCGCAAAGCGAAGGGCTGAATCCACCTGCTTCGTCTTGTGGTAATTCCAGGCGAGCAGGTTGCTCAAACTGGCCGTCTCGCGCGTGCTGTCGGTATGTTTTGACAAATCATAGGCACGCCGGTAGTAGGGAATGGCTTCATGGGGGCGGGAATAACGCTCATAATACTCCCCGAGCCGCCTGGCGGTATGAATGGTATTTACAGTATCGTTGTCCGACTCGGCTTTACGCAAGGCGGC
>JAEUUE010000010.1 GCA_016787605.1 Cyclobacteriaceae bacterium | reverse complement strand
GCCTTCACTTCAAAGCGGGCCGGCGCTTTCACGTTGCGAGCGTCCAGTTCGGTAATGACGGGCGGATCCGGCTCCCGGATCGGCAACACCGTCCGGTCGATGGACCCATCAGTGGCAACTTTAGTTTCAGTTTGCTGGGGTGCCTGGCATGAAGCGATAATCAGGACAAGCAGTAGGATGGTCAGGAAGTTCCGCATGGTAGGCTTAGGTTAAAGGGAGCAAATATGGTGAGAATCAATTTAAGTTCTAGGCACAGAATAGTCAGTTGCTTACGATAAGACGGAAGGTGGTGCCTTCGGTATAGACGGAGGTAACTTCAAGCCTGCCCTTCAGGCGGTGCGCAGCTTCATGGGCGATATAAAGGCCCAGCCCGCTTCCCTTGGAGGTGTCGTGTGCCTTGTAAAACATGTCGAAAATCCTCGGCAGGTGTTCCGTCCGGATCCCGATGCCATTGTCGGTCACCTCCAGCATCCACTCCTTTTCCGTACGCTGGGCGCGAATAATGATATAAGAGTCTTTGCCCGTATCCCGGTAGTGGATGGCATTGGTCAACAGGTTCGACAGGATTACTTTCACCCGCTCCGGGTCAGTTACCACCGTCAGGTCGGAAGGGATCTCCACGCGGATATCGATGGAACGGTACCCTTCCATGTGAGCCAGCCCGGCCAGCAGTTCGTCCACCAATTGCCAGAGCAATACGGGCTGCAGCTTCAGGTCGAGTCTCGAATTGCGCGAGTAGTCCAGGACTTCACGGATGAAATCATCCAGCACATTGGCCCGGTCGCTGATCATCTTTACAACCTCATCCTTCTCCGCCTGCGACTTCGACATGGGGTAAATGGACGTCAGCCCCAGGATGGAACTGAGCGGCGCGCGCAGGTCATGGGAAACACTGTACACAAAATAGTCAAGCTCCTTGTTGGCTTTGGCCAGCAGTTCGTTTTGTTGGCGGATCTTTTCTTCCGCCATTTTGCGCTCGTGAATATCGATGATCGACCCGATGACAACCTGCAGGTTACCCTCGGCGTCGGACTTGCCGATGCCCGAATCCTGGAACCACCGGTAGGTTCCGTCTTTAGTCCGCAACCTGACTTCGTTCTGGTAGGGCATTTGGTTCTTGACAACATACTGAACTTCAGCCGATGTTCTGGCCAGGTCCTCAGGGTGAACCATTTCGAGGAAAGCCCGCAGTGAAAGGTGGCTTAGTTCCGAAGGGCTGTAACCCAGCAGACTCCTCCAGTGGGGACTCAACTCCACGCGATCTTCCGGCACATGCCATTCGTAGATCCCGGCGCGCGTACCCTGGAGAGCCATCGCATAGCGCTCCTCGCTCCGCTTCAATGCGTCAGACGCTGTAGTAATCGCATGCTGGCTGCCCAACAGCGACCGCTCCGATTCCCGGTGACGGGCAATCAGGAACATGACCATCACCACGGTGGTGAGCATGCCGATGGTCAGGTTAGCCAGGAAGTTAATGCGGCTCACCGTCGGGTCAGAAGACGGGGGCGGCAGGATGTTCACATCATACAGCCTGGCGAGGAGCGCCAGCCCGATCGGAAGCAGACCGAAAGTCAGTCGAATCGTGGTCGAACTGTTGCTGAAGAGAATCAACCCGGCCACGGAGGCACACATGAAGTAGAAATACACCCCGCCCTGCGGCCGGTCGACGTCCGCGAAAAGAAAAATAACGAGGTTGATGGTGAGCAGGATAAAGAAATTGGCCGCGTCATAGCGCCCCGCCCGGTTGAGGAGTACCGATATCACCGCAATGACCAGCATGATCCCGTACCACAGGTAGAAGGCGGTCATGCCATTGTACCAGTCAAGCACCGTGTAGAAAATCGCCACGAGGGCAATCAACCCGGCGAACTCGGCCCGCAGGCGCGCAAACTTGTACTCCTGCCGCGAGGGAATTCTTCTGGATCCCAGGAAGAGATGGCGGATGGTCGGGTGCATGCCTGTCTGCGGGTGACTAGCTAAGCGCGGTCAGGAGGGTGATAAACTGGTCGATATCGGCAGGGGTGACAAACAGGTGGCAGGAAATGCGAATGCCGTTGTGCTGGGGGAGCACTTTGACGATGACATTCTGCTCTTTCAGCCTGGCGTAAACTTCCGTGTTCTTCCGGTTCGTCATTTCAAAGCTGACGATTCCGGTAGACAAAGCAGGGTTTTCAGGGCTCAACATCTTCACTCCCGGCACGGCTTTCAGGCGCCGGTAGCATTCATTCCGCAGCCAAAGACAATACTTCGATGTAGTTTCAATTCCCAGTGACGTGTGCCAGTCGATCGCCGCGCCCAATCCCATGATGGTGGCCACATTGCGGGTGCCCGATGACTGCGTATAAACATCGGAACCATAGAGCGCAAAAACCGGCGGCACTTTCCCGGGAAATCCACTTCTCAAGTACAGGAATCCTGTTTCCTTGGGGCCGAGGAGCCACTTGTGGCCGCTGCTGGCGTAGGCGTCTGCGCCGATCGCCCTGGCATCGACCGGTGTCAGGCCGGGTGCCTGTGCCCCATCGATCAGCAGGAAGATGCTCCGCGCTTTGGCGATGGCGGAGATTTCAGCCAGCGGCATCAGCAGCCCGGTGATGGTGTTGACGTGGCTCAGCATCAGCACTCTGGTGGACGGCGTCAGCGACTTTTCGATGACGCTGACAATTTCTTCCTTGCTCTCCGGCGGCAGGGGCAGCTCCACTTTCTTCAATACAGCACCACGCGTTTTCACGAGGTACTCAAGTCCCACTTCTCCCCCTCCGTGCTCAAGGGTAGTGGTAATGATCTCGTCACCGGGCGCCAGTGGCAACACCTGGCACACCAGGCTCAGTCCTTCGGTCGTGTTGCGTGTAAGCAGCACTTCTTTGGGGTCGGCGTGGATGAAGTCGGCCACTTTCTTTCGGACGGCTTCCATCTGCTGCCCCAGCCTTCCCCAGTTCTCCGACACGGGATCGCGCTCAAGTGTCCACATGGCGTCCACCACGGTGTCGACCACGGCGCGGGGGCTGGGCCCGAGGCTTCCGGTGTTGAGGTAATTTTTTCCGCGGGGAAGAAGCAGTTCGCGGCGCACGCGTTCCGGGAGCGATTCGTCGACAGGCGCCGCCAGGGAAGTGGTGCCTGCGATACCCTGCAGTACACCCGCCCCGGCCAACGCGCCGGCCTGTTGAATAAACGCTCTTCGGGAAGTCATGCGCTGCGCTGTCCCGGGATCAGATTTGGACCTTCTCGATGGCCCGTATCGGAATCGTCACCCCACCCCGCAGTTCCACATGTCCTTCATGCAATTCAAAGAGGTTTGATTTCACCTGGACCCGCCGGCCGTCAATGAGCCGGACAATCAGCCCGATCTCCTCGTGGTGGTCGAACGACTCCATGGTGGCCGCCTTCAGGTCGATTTCCCTGGATTGGCGATCGTACAATTCACGGAATACATCTTCCTTCACAAAGTGCTCACGGGCTATCTCGTCCAGGGACATGGTTACGAACTTCCTTTGCTCGGCCTGCCAGTTGGCCAGTTCTTTATCAAACCACTCCAGGGCTTCGGGATGCCAGGCCATGTTTTTCTTGATCAGCCTGACCGTTTCCCATTCCACGCTGGTGTAAATCCCGCCGTCGATTACCGCTTCGTAGAGAAGCCGGGCATCGGCCAGGGAGATCTTCTTGTCGGGGTTGTTCGCCACGGCATCTTCCGCGATGGCGTAGAGTTGCTTGTCGACCTCCTTGCCCTCAACAATGCGATGCTCGGGTACCGCTTTCTTCGATTCCCAGGCATCCAGTTCAGACAGGAACCAGGACTTGGCTTTCGAATCCCACGACATGGTATTCAGCAAGTGCTCTACCGTGTCGCGCTCCACCTGGCTGTAGACGCCTCCGTCGATCACCGCTTCGAACATCTTCCGGGCGGTTTCCAGGGAAATTTTACCGTCAGGATCTTTTGTTTGTGCGCGCTCGGCCAGCGCGAAAAGGTCCGCGTCGAATGTTTTGCCGTCAACTACTTTATAGTAACCCATAATTCAAGAAATAACTAACTAGAGCCGATCTCCCAGTTTAACGCCTTTCAACTCTTCCTGCAGGACAAACGGCTGGTTGTGCAACCGCTTGCCGGTGGCCTTGTAGATGGCGTTGGCGATGGCGGCGCCCGTCGGCGGGAGCGCCGGTTCACCCAACCCGGTCGGGTCAATTCCATTATCCACAAAATGAACGTCGATTTCAGGGACTTCCTTGAGCCGGATAAGCCGGTATGCATTGAAGTTGCGCTGCTCGGCCGCTCCATCTTTGAAAGTAAGGTTGCTGAACATGGCATGTCCCATCCCGTCTACAATACCGCCCCTCACCTGCTGTTCCGCACCACTCTTGTTGATGACGATTCCGCAATCGATCGCCGCATGAATCTTCTGGATCACGGGCTTGCCGTTCTTGTTTTCCACCTCGGCCACCTGGGCGACGTACGACCGGTGAGAGAAGTAAACACTGAATCCCTGCGATAATCCTTTCTTCGTGCCCCAACCCGACTTCTCAGCCGCCAGCTGGATCACGCCCTTCATGCGGTCTACATCATAGCCCAGCGTTCCCACGGGGGATGTCTTGGCCCGGTCAAGCAGCTTGAGCCGGAATTGCACTGGGTCCATGTTGGCGGCCTGCGCCACCTCATCGAGGAACGACTGCTCGGCAAATGCGAGGAAGTTGGTGATCGGCGCTCTCCACGCTCCCGTGGTGATCGGTGATTTATGCTCGACCGATTCAATCAGGAGATTGTCGACCGCGCCGGAAGGAAAGTTGTTTTCTCTTGTACAGTTGCCGGCATTAATGCCAACGCCACGCAAGCGGTATCCGGTCATGTTGCCTTGCGCATCCAGCGAAGCCTCAAAGCGATAGCGAACGGCGGGGCGATAGCTGCCGCCGCCCATATCGTCTTCACGCGTCCAGATGACTTTCACCGGGGCCTTGATGAGGCTCGACAATTCGGCGGCTTCCACCACGAAGTCGGCTTTGAGCCGGCGTCCAAAACCGCCTCCCATCCGCGTAAGCTCAAGGGTAATCTTGTCCGGGGAAATGCCCAACAGTTTGGCCGTCTCGTTCCGGGCGAGATCAGGGGTCTGCGTCGGTCCGACCAGTTCCACTCCATCCGGACGCACGTGGGCGAAGAAATTCATCGGCTCCATCGGGTTGTGCGGCAGGAACGGGCACTGGTATTCGCTGCGGATAATTTTGGCGGCACTGCGGAAAGCGGCTTCTACGTCGCCATCCTTGCGCCGCTGCGTGGCCTCCCCTTTGTCCAAGAGTTCCTTGAAAAGACGATCATGATCGGTAGTGCTTTCGACCGCCCCATCCGGTTCGTATTCGATCTTCAGCAGTTTGCGCGCCTTCATGACCTGCCAGGTCGTCTTGCCGACCACGGCCACGTTGTTCTTGAAGGTGACGACATCCACGATACCAGGGCTTGCCTTGGCGGCCGCGCTGTCGACGGACTTGATCTTGGTGCCGAAGGACGTCGGCCGCTGGATCATGGCGATGAGCATTCCCTCGCGCTGGAAGTCCAGCCCAAA
>JAEUUE010000009.1 GCA_016787605.1 Cyclobacteriaceae bacterium | reverse complement strand
CTGTCTGGCAACTTCTTTTTCGGTCTTGCGCTATGAAATCAAGTACAATTTCGATTTGACCATCATCAGCATTGCCATCATTTTTCCGCTGGTTTTTACGATTCGTGCCGCATTTCGGCGACGCGAGAAAGCACTGGATTATCTCGCCCGTTTCAAATCGGGGCTGCTGATTGTGTCCCGCTGCTTTGAGCGTTGCAAGAAGCTCCCACCGGAAAAGCAGACGGAGATCCAGGCCATCCTGCGCGATGTCTCCGATTCCTTGATTTCCTATTTCCGGTCGGGCAAGAACGAACAGGCGCCCATGAGAAGCAACCTGGCCAAGGTCTCCGATTTTCTGATGAACCACCGGGAAGAGATCGGGTCCGGAGAAGCCTTCAAGATATTGCGATTCATGAAGGATGTCCACAACGGCGTGGAGGGCACCATTGCCATCCACACCCACCATACCCCGATAAGCCTTCGGGCATATTGCCAGATTTTCATTTACGTATTCCCGTTCATTTATTCCCCGGCGCTGCTTCACCGCCTCGAAGAAGGGACGCCTGATTGGGTAGTCTACGGTCTCAGCTGTGTGACCGGGTTCATCCTGATTTCCCTGTTCAATGTGCAGGATCAAATGGAGAATCCGTTTGACGAGCATGGCTTGGACGACATCAAGGTGAAGAATTTCGCCCTGGAGCGCTAGGGATCCGGTTTCCGGTCCTGCTTCCTGTACTTCCTGTCCGAATCTGTTAGCTTTGCGCCCTTTATTCGTCCATGAACCTCGAACAGGAAATATCCCGACGCCGGACTTTCGGTATCATTAGTCACCCGGACGCGGGAAAAACGACGCTGACAGAAAAACTCCTCCTCTTTGGCGGGGCTATTCAGAAGGCGGGCGCCGTGAAGTCCAGCAAAATCAAGGACCACGCTCGCAGCGACTGGATGGAAATCGAAAAGCAACGGGGTATCTCGGTGGCCACATCGGTCATGGGATTCACCTACAAGGACGTCAAGATCAACCTGCTCGATACGCCCGGCCACCAGGACTTTGCTGAAGATACGTACCGCACCCTCACCGCGGTCGACTCGGTCATCATGGTGATCGACTGTGTGAAGGGCGTAGAGACGCAGACGGAGAAGCTCATGGAAGTCTGCCGCATGCGGAGCACACCGGTGATCTGTTTTATCAATAAACTCGACCGCGAAGGCCGGGATCCTTTTGATCTGCTGGATGAAATCGAGGAGAAGCTGAGGATCAAGGTCCGTCCGCTGAGCTGGCCGATCAGCATGGGCAAGACGTTCAAGGGCGTCTATAGCCTCTATGAAAAGAGCCTCCATTTGTTCACCGCGAGCAAAACCGTAGTGGAAGAGGGCATCGAAATTTCCGACATCCACAGCAAGGAACTGGATCGCCTGGTCGGCGAAAACAACGCCATGCAGCTCCGTGCCGACGTGGAACTCATCGAGGGCGTATATCCCGATTTCTCCGTCGATACCTATGCCGCCGGTGAAGTGGCCCCGGTCTTCTTCGGCAGTGCGGTGAATAACTTCGGCGTAAAGGAATTGCTCGATACGTTTATCCGCATCGCGCCCACGCCGCGCCCGCGGGCGACCACGCTGCGCGACGTGGCCCCCGACGAGACGAAGTTCACCGGGTTTGTCTTCAAGATCCACGCCAACATGGATCCCAAGCACCGCAACCGCATCGCCTTCGTGCGGGTGTGTTCCGGTGCCTTTCATCGCGGCGATACCTACTTCCATGTGCGTCATAATAAGAGCTTCCGGTTTTCCAATGCCACGGCTTTCCTTGCCCAGGACCGGGAAACCATTGACGAGGCATGGCCCGGCGACATCGTCGGAATCTATGACACAGGCAACCTCAAGATCGGCGATACGCTGACGGAGGGAGAGAAGCTGACGTACACAGGCATCCCCAGCTTTTCCCCGGAAATCTTCAAGGAGGTGGTGAATAAGGACGCCATGAAGAGCAAGCAGCTCGAAAAGGGATTGCTCCAGCTCATGGAAGAAGGCGTCGCCCAGCTCTTCACGTTTGACGTGGGCAAGCGCAAAGTAGTGGGAACCGTCGGCGCGCTGCAGTTTGAGGTAATCCAGTTCCGCCTCCTTCACGAATACGGCGCCACCGTGGAATTTCACCCGCAGCAGATCTACAAAGCCTGCTGGATCAGCAGCCCCGATGAACGCAAGCTGAATGAGTTCGTGCAGTCGAAACTCCGGTATATCGCCCGCGACAAGGACGACAAGCTCGTGTTTATGGCCGAGTCAAAAGCGTGGTTGCAGATGGTGCAGGACAACTTCCCCGACATTCGTTTCCACTTCACCTCCGAGTTCAAAGACTAACGCGCCCGGTTGGCGTAATCATAAATGAGCCGGGAAACGGTGGCCATCGCTTCAATGGCTGCCGGTTCGTCACGAAGGTTCTTCGAGAGCAGGACCAGCGAATAGCGGCGGCCATCGGGCAGGATAACGATGCCGGAGTCGTGCTGTACGCCGCGGATGGAGCCGGTCTTATGGGCCACCTTCACTCCTTGGGGTAATTTGGCCGGGATAATTTCATTGAATTTCTGATCGAGCAGGATGGCCATCATTTGCTCGCACGCCTTGGCATCCACAATCTTGCCGCGGGCCATCTGGTCAAAGAGGATCATGAGATCGAAGGCAGTGACCGTGTTGTTCAGTCCCTTGGCAAATGCCTTGGAGTCCTCGACTCCGCGCCGCACCTCGATATCCATGGCGCCCAGCGTCCGCATGGTATGCGTCACATCGCGGGCATCCACCCACTCAATGATCAGGTTGGTGGCCAGGTTGCTGCTGGCAATGATCATCTGGTACATGACATCATACAGCGGAAGCCGTTGCCCGACTTTGCCGTAGAGTTCCGGCTCGCTGTCGTCGGCCACATGAAGACTATACGGGCTGCCGTCTACGATGCTTTTGAATTCGTTCTTGATAAGAATGCTGTCGGTGAGCTTGAATTGGCCGGCCGAAGCTTTCCGGAACACTTCGATCATGACCGGCGTCTTCATGGTGCTGGCCGCGTGGAATACTTCCCGTTCGTGAAGCAGGATTTGTTCTCCGGTCTGCGCGTCCTTGTAAGCGACGGCAAAGGTCCCGGCATGGCCGGCGAGGGTGGTGCGAATCTGATCCAAAAGAGCCTTGGCCTCCTGGGGTTGTGCGCAGGCCGCGTGGACGCCGATGCACCACACGGCAATTGACAGGAAATGATTCCGCGTTCTCAGCATTGCATAAATGCTTTACCTTCGCGAAGGTACGCACTATTTCGAACCCGGGCGACGCTGGTTTCCGGGGTGGCGCTAAACCCGGAGTATGACATTGGATGTGCTGTTTGAGGACAATCACTTGTTGGTGATCAACAAGCCCGCCGGTGTATTGGT
>JAEUUE010000191.1 GCA_016787605.1 Cyclobacteriaceae bacterium | reverse complement strand
CGAGCAATACCAATGGAACCTCCCCACGGGCGATTACGAAACGCTGGGAGGGCTCATTTTGAGCTATACCGAAGACTTTCCCAAAAAGGGTGAAAGCGTCATGGTTCCGCCCTACACCTTCACCATACAGTCTACCAAGGGTAACCGCATAGAAACCGTGCGGGTGGAAGTCAACCCGGGGTCCGACAAGGACTAAAATACCCCTCTGCAGGCCCGCAGGGGGCGTTTCCGGCGCCCTTTGCCGAATACCTCAAACCGTTTAAATTTGCGGCTCTTTTGTCAGCAGTTGACAGGGAATAAACTTCATTAGGACTTATGGCACTGATCAGTACGTTGAGGGAAAAAATGACCAAGTGGGTGGTGGGAGCCATCGCCTTGTCGATGGGAGCATTCATCGTGGGAAGCGACCTGTTCGGCAGCGGGCCCAACTCCATTTTCGGAGGCGAGGATAAGGAAGTCGGAGAGATTGCCGGCACCTCCATCTCCCTCGAGGATTACCAGATCGCCATCCAGGAAAGGAAGAACAGCTATATCCTGAACTTTGGCCGCAACCCCGGCGAACGCGAAAATGCCACGCTGGAAGCCCAGGCCTGGGACATGCTCCTCAACCGCAACGCTATCCAGCCGGAATATGCACGCGTAGGCGTCCGTGTAACCTCCGACGAAGTGTGGGACATGGTCCAGGGCAAGAACGTCGATGAGAGCATCAAATCTTCTTTCCTCGACAGCGCCGGCCGGTTTGACCGCACTCGCCTGATCAACTACCTGAAGCAAATCGAGGCCATGCCGGTGGGTTCAGAAGCCCGTATCCGCTGGGATATCTTCAAAAACGATCTGCAGCCGTCGCGCGAACGACTCAAGTACGAGAACCTGATGATCAAGACCACCTATGTGACCGAGGCTGAAGCGGAGCGCGACTACCACAATCAGAACGACGTAGCGGAGGTGAAGTATCTCTACATACCCTATTACGCCGTGAGCGACTCGTTGGTGACGATCTCCGACAATGCCCTCCGGGAATACTACAACAAGAACAAGAAGAAATACAAAGTTGAAACCACGCGCAGCATGAGCTATGTTGCGTTTGCCGTAAATCCCTCCCCGGAAGACACCGCCGCCATCCGTGAAGAGATCACGCGGATGAGCAACGACATCAAAAACACCAGCGAGGATTCGCTCTTTGCGATCTCCAATTCGGATGCCTCTACGCCCTTTGGCAAGTACACCATTGCCACTCTGCCTCCGACGCTGCTGAACCAGCGCAACTCCCTGACGGACGGCCAGGTGATCGGTCCTGTTCTCGAAGACGGAAACTTCCGGGTTTACAAGGTTTCCCGCATCAGCAAAGACACCATTTACACAGCTAAAGCCAGCCATATTCTCATTCGTTGGGATGCCGAAACCCCGGAGGCCAAGAAGACCGCCAAGGAAAAGGCGCAGAAGATTCTCAAGGAGATCAAGGCGGGCGCAAGTTTTGCCGCCAAAGCCCGTGAGTTCGGTACCGATGGAACGGCCTCCTCGGGTGGCGACCTGGGATGGTTTACCTCCGGGCAGATGGTCAAGGAATTTGAAAAGCCGGTCTTCGACGCCAAGAAAACCGGCCTCCTCAACGACGTGGTGGAGACCCAGTTCGGCTACCACATCATCGAAGTAACCAACGTGAAAGACAACACCGCCTACGATGTAGCCATCCTGGAGCGCAGCATCAGCCCCAGCGACGAGACACTCAATGAAGCGCTTCGGAAAGCCGACAGCTTCGCCTCCGACCTTTCGGGCGTTGAAGAGTTCAAGGCCAAGGCCAAGGAGCAGAATCTCTCCGTGTTCGAAGCCAACGACATCGGTACCGCCGAGCGTCGAATCAATGATCTCGGGGAGGCTCGCCAGATGGTTACCTGGCTCTTCCGTGAAGCCAAAGTCGGCAAGGTGTCTACGGTATTTGACCTCACCGATACGTATGTGGTGGCCGTGATGACCGGCGAAACGGAAAAGGGCCTCAAGTCCTTCGAGAAAGTGAAGGATGAAATCACCCCGTTGGTCAAGAATGAAGCCAAGGGCAAATACCTGCAGGCCAAGCTTACCGGCAAGACCGAATCGCTGGAAGACCTGGCCAAGTTGTACCCTCGCGACGCGGTAGTCAACTCCTCGAGCGACCTGAAATTGAATGCCAGCTCAATGACGTCCGTCGGGTTTGATCCGGTCATCGTAGGTTCGGTATTCTCGCTCGAGGCCGGCAAGCGCTCGCTGCCCCTCTCCGGCGAAAACGGGATCGTTGTCCTCGAACTCCAGAACAAAACGGAGGCCCCTGCTATCGGTGACTTTACCATGTTCAAGAACCAGCTGCTGAACAGCCTGAGTGGACGTGGCGGATACTACATCACGGAGGCCCTGAAAGAGGCGGCCAACGTGGAAGACAAGCGTTACAAGTTCTTTTAATCACACTCGTTAAAAAGGCCGCGGCTGCCCGGGTGGTACCGCGGCCTTTTCTATTGAACCAGATGGACACCCATTGGTATACTTCCTTCCGCGAGAAACTGGACCAGCATTATGCCTGGCCGTCGTTGTACATATTCAAGTTCATCGTGCCCTCCCACAAGCAGGAGGAGCTTCGCCGGCTGTTTCCCCTTCATGTCACCTCCACCGAAAAACGATCGGAGAAAGGAAACTACATCAGTCTCACCTACCAAATGATGATGCCTTCCAGTGACTCCGTCATTGAGGTCTACAAGAAAGTGTCAGTCATCGAAGGCATCGTCGCACTCTGATCCCTTCCGAAACGGGGAAATTTCCGTAACATTATATCCGTGTGGACGGAAGCTGACCATAAACTGAAAAAGTCGTTTGTCTTTGCTGACTTCAGCGAGGCTTTTGCTTTCATGACCCAGGTGGCTCTCCTGGCCGAAAAAATGAACCATCATCCCACCTGGACGAACACCTGGAACCGCGTGGATATTGAATTAAGCACCCACGATGCGGGGAACCAGGTAACTGAAAAGGACCGCCAACTGGCCGCCGCCATTGATCAACTGCTGTAACCGTGGACAGAAAGATCTCCCTCTATCTCGTCCCCACGCCGATCGGCAACCGTGCCGACATTACCCTACGCGCCCTGGATGTTCTCAAGTCGGTTGACGTTGTGCTGGCCGAAGATACCCGTACCTCGGGCGCGTTACTTGCCCATTATGGAATCTCCAGGCCCCTGCAGGCCTTTCACATTCACAATGAACACCGCGCCGTCGAAAAGCTGATCGAGCGAATGGCGGCCGGCGAGCAATTTGCGCTGGTGAGCGATGCGGGCACGCCAGGCATAGCCGATCCCGGCTTTCTCCTGGTGCGGGAGTGCCGGAAAGCCGGCCTGAACGTGGAATGCCTTCCGGGGCCGACGGCACTGATCCCTGCGCTCGTTCAATCCGGCTTTCCCTGCGACCGCTTTGTCTTTGAAGGGTTCCTTCCACACAAGAAAGGAAAGCAAACCACCCTGAAGCGGCTGGCGGAAGAAGACCGGACCGTGGTGGTCTACGAATCGCCGCACCGACTGATCAAAACCCTGGAAGACCTGCAACTCCACCTGGGGGCCGATCGGGTGATTTCCGTATCGCGGGAGCTGACTAAAATTCATGAAGAGACCGTGACGGGCACCGTGCCCAAAGTCCTGGCTCACTTCCAGGGCAAAGACGTGAAAGGAGAGATTGTCATTGTCATCGATGGGAAAAAAGAACACTGAATTTCCTCCCCTGCTACTGGCCGCCCTGTCCCTCCTGCTTCTGACCGGTGGCTGGCTGATGGCCTCGTTTCCTCTCCTGGTTTTTGTCGGGATAAGCCCGCTGCTGGCCCTGTCGGAACCGCGCGATAGTGAAGGGTCCATCTTTGAAAAAATGGAATTGGTCCTGATTGCCCTTACCGCACCACTGGTCATCCACGCCCTGGTCCGTGATGCATCGGTGGTGACCGCCCTGGGTATGGGTATTGTTTACACGCTCTCCTTCGTAGCCCATGCATGGGTTCGCCAAACGCTCGGGGTCAGAACCGGTAAGATCACCTTGATCCTCTTTTGGCTGGCTCTCGAATACGCGGTACTCAAGGCGATTCCTGCCCAGGGTATCTTTCTGGCCGACACCCTTGCCCTGCAGCCGGACTGGACCCGTTGGACGATCCATACCGGCTACCTGGGAACCAGCCTTTGGATTATCGCCGTCAACTGGTGCTGGTACCTTACCTTCCTGCAACCGAAAGGAATACAGTGGGCTTGGCTTGGCGCAGGACTTCTCTTCCTTTTCGCGCCGGCCGCTTACTCCTACAGCCTCAATCACTCCCCGATAGCACGTGATCAAATGATCAATTTTTACCGCAACCTGCCTACTGAAGCGGATGTTACCTATCTTGCGCGCGGCGAACTGATGGTTCGGACCGCAGCATGGCTGTCCATTCTTATCCTTCTCTTTACGTTCGTCAGACAGCAAATCAGAAAATGAAAATCGACTTAAAGCCGGTTGAGCAGCACGTGATGGAATTGTGCCATGATGTGGGTGAATTCATCCGGGTAGAGAGCCTGTCCTTTGACCGCTCCCGCATCCTCCAGAAAGAAGGCTTCAACAACCTGGTTTCCTACGTAGATAAG
>JAEUUE010000171.1 GCA_016787605.1 Cyclobacteriaceae bacterium | reverse complement strand
AGCCGGCTCCGTGATCCACGCCGTGCACAGCAACCTGATGACCGAGATGGGAGGCTTGCGGAAGTCGATGCCCGTGACTCACCTGACCTTCCTCATCGCCTGTCTCACCATCGCCGGGCTGCCCCCGCTCTCCGGGTTCTTTAGTAAGGATGAAATCCTGGTCGCCGCATTTAATTACAACAAGGTGGTGTTTGCCGTCCAGTGGCTTGTGGCCGGCCTGACCGCCTTCTATATGTTCCGGTTATACTTCCGCATTTTCTGGAGCCATGAGCCCGCTTACCATCATCCTCCGCACGAGTCGCCCGTAGTCATGACGGTGCCGCTGACCCTCCTGGCTATTGCCTCGATATTCGCCGGCTTTGTACCGTTCCACGACCTGGTCACCAGCGACAACAAGCCCATGGAGACCCACTTCCACTGGGCCATCGCCGCTCCTTCCATCCTGATTGCGCTGGTCGGAATACTTGTCGCCGCCATGATGTACAGAAAGCAAAACCCGAGACCCGAGAACGTGGCCAAGGCGCTGTCCGGATTCTACACCGCGGTGTACAACAAATTCTACATCGACGAGATCTACCTCTTCATCACCAAGAACATCATCTTCCAGTATATCTCCCGTCCCGTCGCCTGGTTTGACCGCCATATTGTGGATGGCACCATGAACTTCATCGGCAATTCGACGGTGGCATCGGCGTCAGCCATCAAGAAGATGCAATCGGGACACGTTCAACTGTACATCTGGTTCTTCGCCTCAGGCGCCCTCCTGCTGGCCTTGCTGATTCTCTACCTTAACTGAACATGGCCATGAATCCACTGCTCTTACTCATCCTCATCCCGGTACTCACGGTGGCCGGCATTGCCCTGGTCAAAGACATCCGCCAGGTGCGCGTGGTCTCCGCCATCGGCATGGGCGCCCAGCTGTTGTTTTCCTTCTATCTCGTGTATGCCTTCTACACTCTGCGGGGAGCTGGAAATAATGAGGCCATGCTCTTCGTATCAACCTCGACATGGTATGAAGCCTTCAACATCCAGTACAAGTTCGGCATCGACGGCATTTCCCTGTCGATGATCGTGCTCACCTCCCTCGTGACCTTTGCCGGCGTGTTTGCCTCCTGGCAGGTGGAATTTCTTACCAAGGAGTTTTTCATCTCCCTCATCATCCTGGCTTCGGGGGTATTCGGATTCTTTATCTCGCTCGACCTCTTCACCATGTTCCTCTTCTATGAGGTCGCGGTGATCCCCATGTACCTGCTCATCGGCATCTGGGGCAGTGGACCCAAGGAATACTCGGCGATGAAGCTTACCCTGATGCTCATGGGCGGATCCGCGCTGCTGCTCGTCGGTCTCCTGGGCATTTACTTCAACTCCGCTCCCGACGGTGGACCGCTCACCTTCGACCTCACTGCCATCGCACAGGTGAAGATCCCTTATGACGCCCAGCTGTTCTTCTTCCCCTTCACCTTTATCGGCTTCGGGGTCCTCGGCGCGCTGTTCCCCTTCCATACCTGGTCGCCCGACGGTCACGCTTCGGCGCCCACGGCGGTATCCATGCTTCACGCCGGCGTGCTCATGAAGCTTGGTGGTTACGGTTGCTTCCGCGTGGCCATGTACCTCCTTCCGGAGGCGGCCCATTCCATGGCCTGGATTTTCATCATCCTCACCACCATCAGCGTCGTCTACGGAGCTTTCGGCGCCATCTGGCAGAAAGACCTCAAATACATCAACGCCTACTCTTCGGTGAGCCACTGCGGACTGGTGCTCTTCGCCCTGCTCATGATGAATGAGACCGCCACGACCGGCGCCATCCTGCAGATGATCTCACACGGACTGATGACAGCCCTCTTCTTTGCCCTGATCGGCATGATCTACGGCCGGACACACACGCGGATGATTGATGAGATGGGCGGCCTGATGAAGGTGATCCCCTTCCTCTCTGTAGTGTATGTCATCGCCGGTCTGGCCTCCCTGGGGCTCCCTGGTCTCAGCGGCTTTGTTGCCGAGATGACCATCTTCGTGGGCAGCTTCCAGAACGCTGACACCTTCCACCGGGTAGCCACCATCGTAGCCGCATCGTCCATCGTGATCACGGCGGTGTACATCCTGCGTGTAGTGGGCATCCTGCTGCTGGGTCCCATCAAGAACGCGCACTTCAATGAACTCACCGATGCCACCTGGTTTGAACGGGTGAGCACCATCACGCTGGTGGTCTCCATCGCCGCCATCGGGATGGCCCCGTTCTGGCTCTCGGAGCTGATCCGCGAACCACTCGGTGAGATGATCCAACACTTAATTACCCGGCTATGACCTGGAACGACGTCTATATTCTCCGCAACGAGGTCCTGCTGACCCTGCTGGTACTTTACCATCTCATCGCCGACCTGGCAGAGGGCAGGGATAATCGTAACCAGGTCAACGGCACGATCATCGGCTTCGCACTGATTTCCGCCGTGGGGCTTCTCCCCGTGGAGACCACCAGCCTGTTCGGCGGCATGTTTCTGATTGACCCGCTGCGCAGCTTCCTCAAGTTCATCCTCAATGTATCGACGCTCATCATCCTCCTGCAATCGGCCAGCTGGCTACGCAAGCCGGAGAACCAGGCGAAAACAGGCGCGTTCTACATGCTGATTTTCTCCACGCTGATGGGCATGTCCTTCATGGTTTCCTCGGGGCACTTCCTGATACTCTACCTCGGGCTGGAAACGGCTACCCTCCCGCTCACCCTGATGGCTGCCTTCGACAAGAAGTTGCGCCGCAGCGCGGAGGCTGGCATTAAATTACTCATGTCATCGGCCGTCTCTTCGGCCGTGCTCCTGATGGGTCTTTCGCTGCTCTACGGAGCGTACGGAAACCTGTATTTCAACGAGTTGTCATCGCAGGTCATCGCTACGCCGCTATCCGTGTTCGGGTTGGTACTCTTCATCGCCGGGTTT
>JAEUUE010000168.1 GCA_016787605.1 Cyclobacteriaceae bacterium | reverse complement strand
CATCTCATCGTTGTTGACGCGTTCAGGCAGCGGGGCACTCGCCCACTTCTCAGCCTCGGCGGCCAGCGATTCGGCGTTGGCTTTGGCGGGCGCCAGGTTGGAAGAATCGCGGAGCGGGTGATAGGATTCAGCCATCACCATGTGATACGCGTCCATGCCGGCCCAGGTCATATCGTCGCCGGTGGCTTCGGTGGACGTTTCCTTTTTGCCTCCACAGGCGAACAGCAGGGCTACGATACCCGAAAGGAAGAACAGCGATCTCAGATTCAAACTCATTTTCATAGTATGCAACAATTTAGGTTAGGTAATATTTTTCCGGCGGTATTTCCGGCGTGTCTCCAGCGCCTGGACTCCCTTCTTCAACAGGTCAAAGTATAGGGTGATAAAGAGAATGATCGTCATGAACCAGATGGCCGAGACATTAAAATAAAGGGTGTCGAATTTCTGTCCCATGAAGTGCTTCGTGGGCACATAGAAATTGGCACGGAAATCCAAAAAGTTAGAGGGGCGATGGTCGTCGAAGTAAATGGGTTTGTACTTAAGATGAAGTCGACCCCCGTAAGGAACAACCTTGTGTATCACCAGGCGCGCTTCCACCAGATCTTTAATCGCGCGGTTCGTATAACGCCACTTCATTTCATCCAGGCGTGCACTATTCTCTGGTGTTGATGTCAATTTCAGCCTTAATGCTTCCTTCCTGGCCTCCGCCGTGGAATCAATTTTGCGATACATCTCCGCAAATCGTCTCAATAACTGACGGGTTTCCAGAAACGTTGTCGAATCAAATTTCCCCACCTCCAGCCTCGCCATTAGTTCCGGCCTGGGCCTGTCGATCGATTCCGTTTCATACTTCAATTCGGATCGCACGATTTCCAATGCCTTCGTCACCCCTTCATGGTTCTGGTCCCTCCAATGAGATTTCCATCTGATCAGATTAGAAAGTTCGGTCTCCATGTGACTATACCACCACATGTGCTTTCCTTCAGCTGCCTGTTCCTCTTGATCAAGTCCGTAAAAGATCTTCTCGTAAGGATTGTCCTTGAATTGCGTGACCATAAACGCCTCATACGCCCATCGGGAAGCCATCAACTCACCCATCACCGGGATGGTGACCGGATCACCTACTTTGGGGTTAAACTTGTCAAAGGGTATCACCACACCGCTCATCAGCAACTGGGGGATTACCAGAACCGGGATGAGAATATAGATGGTAACGGCCGAGTCGAAGGCCGAGGAGATATTCAAACCCAGCACGTTGGCGAAACACGAACAGGAAAAGAGGATGAGCCAATAGCGAATCTCGGTGAGCGGAATCTCCAGGATCAGGTTGCCGAGGACCAGGAAAGTGAAGGTCTGAATCGCCGACAGCCCAAAGAGAATAACCAATTTTGAAAAGAGGTAGCTGCTGTTGCTCAGGTGAAGAAAGGCCTCCCGCTTCCGGATCTTCCGGTCGCGAAAAATTTCTTCCGCGCTGACAATGAGCCCGACAAACAGGGCCACCACCACGCTCATGAAAAAGTATACCGGGATGTTTTCATTTTCAAAAAAGACATAACCCTTGTTCTCCGGGCCCGTGGCATCATAGTACTTGGTAAAAAAAGCCATGAACAAGGCCAGCACGGGCGACAGCGACAGGTTGATCACCATGTACTGCTTGTTGGCCAGCTTGGAGAGCAGGTCTCGCGTCACAAAAGTCTTCAGCTGCTTGAACCAGTTCGGGATCCGCTGCGTCACCGGCAAAGGCACCTTGACTTCCTCGATACGGGGTATCTTGATGCGCTGCTTGAAATACTGATACCACTGGCCCGGCGATATCTTCCTCGTATTGGTAAAT
>JAEUUE010000117.1 GCA_016787605.1 Cyclobacteriaceae bacterium | reverse complement strand
AGCACCGGCATGATGATGCCCATGGCTTCCAGCTCCTTGTACGTCAGCCCCAGTTGCCGAAGGCTTTCGACGCGACCTACTTCATAGTACATGGCGTAGTTGCCGTAATACACATACTGCATCTGGTCGGTCTCTCCGTAGCGAACGCGAATGCGGGTCTCGGTGGTATACACAGGGGAAAATTACGATGATCCGGCCATATACCGGATGACGAAAGCACTTTACTTCTTCCGGGCTCGCAGGGCGGCTCCTTTGCGCTGTTCGATGGTGAGGGCCCGTTGGTAGCGGGCGGCATTCTGGTTGTGCTCCCGCAGGGTTCGTGCAAAATTGTGATAACCCGAGAAGTCCTCGCGCGCGCACATGTAGAGGAAGTCATGCTGGGCGGCATTGAGCACCGCATCGATATTGGCAATGGAGGGCATATTGATCGGCCCCGGAGGAAGCCCGGCGTTCTTGTAGGTATTGTAGGGTGAGTCGATCTCCTTGTGCTTGTCCAGCACCCGCTTGATGGTAAAGTCGCCGGCCGCATAGACCAGCGTGGGGTCGGCCTGCAGGGGGATCTTCTTCTTCAGGCGGTTGAGGTACAAGCCGGCCACGATGGGCGCCTCATCGCCTTTGATCGTCTCGGCTTGCACAATGGAGGCCAGGATAGATACTTCAATGGAGCTTAACCCGATGGCTTCGGCCTTGGCTTTTCGATCGGCCGTCCAGAAACGCTTGTACTCATTGTTCATGCGTGCGACCAGCTCCTGCGGCACCACGTTGAAATACACTTCATAGGTGTTCGGAATAAACATGCACAGGACATTCTCCCGCGTGAACCCCTGGTCGTTGGTGCGTATAAAGTCATCCAGTGATTCCTGGAATTCCTTTTCGGTGACGCCGATGTCTTTGGTAATCCGGTCGGCCAGGTCGCTCAGCAGGCGCACATTGGTGAAGGTAATGGATACGGCCTCGCGTCGTCCGCCCATCAGGGCATCGATGGCCTGCAGGTTGGTCATGTCGCGGCGCAGTAGATAGCGGCCCGGCTGGATCTTGCGGTCAAAATTCTTCAGGCGGGCCAGGAATCCAAACGAGACCATGTCATTGACAAACCGTTGCTCATGCAAATCGCTCAACACCTGGCGATAGGTGCTGCCCGACTTGATCACGAACAGCCGGTCTGACGTGTCCACCAGGATATTGGGCGTGTAGAGAATCTGGTAGAAATAAAAGACAAACGTGATGAGCAACGTGGACCCCACGAGGAACACGATCATCTTCACTTTCTTGAATTCAGCCATAGAAGGCGCAAAAATAACAAAAGCACATGGGATAGAAAGCGTTAGTTTTGCGGAAGTCATGGCGTGCCCGCTGCTCCCTGTTCATCCTAAGAATCCGGAACCCCGCAAGATCGCCAGGGTGGTGGAGATGCTGCGCGATGGAGGCGTCATCATCTATCCCACCGATACGGTTTACGGGATCGGTTGTGACCTGATGAATCGAAAGGCCATCGACCGTCTCGTCCAGATTGTGGGCATCAAACCGCAAAAGTTTCAGCTGTCGTTCATCTGCGCCGACCTCTCGCAGGTCGCGCAATTCGTCATGCCGCTTCCCTCCTCGCATTTCCGGATGCTCAAGCAAACACTTCCCGGTCCGTTCACTTACATTCTTCCCGCCGGGACTCTCGTCCCCAAGATCATGGGCGTGAACAAAAAGGCGGTCGGCATCCGGGTGCCCGACCACGCGGTGCCGCACGAGCTGGTGGCTGCCCTCGGCCACCCGATCGTCTCTGCCTCCGTGAAGGATCCCGATCCGATGAAGGAATATACCACCGACCCCGAAGAAATCTACGAGGCATTCAAGCATCGCGTCGACCTGGTTATCCACAGCGGTCTGAGCGGCAATATTCCTTCTACCGTGGTTGACCTTACTTCCGGAGAAGCCGTGATCACCCGGCAGGGGTTGGGTCAATTTCCTTTCTGATCATGAGCGGTCTCCTCATTGAATCCCACTTTCTTCCCAGCCTCGAATATTTCTGCCTACTAAGCCGCTACGAAGACATCCGGTTGGAGGCCCATGAGTATTATGTAAAACAAAGCTACCGCAACCGGTGTTATCTTCTTTCCGCGCATGGTGCCGAGCGACACACCATCCCGCTCACGGGCAAGCACGGCAAGGTCCCCATCCACGAGGTGAGGATCGATTACTCGGTGCGCTGGCAGGCTAACTTTTGGCGGAGCGTGCAAAGTGCCTACGCCAATTCCCCCTTCTTTGAGCACTACCGCGATGACCTGCACGATGCACTTTTTGCGTCGAAACCGTATTTGCTGGGCCTGAATCTCGACATGCTGTCATTGTGTCTGAAATGGCTCGGCTGGAAGAAGTCCGTCTCCCTGAGTGCCTCCTACGAGGTGAAAACCGATCGGGATGACTTCCGAAATCTGATTTCTGACAAGCGTGACTTCCGGAACCGGACAATTTTGCGGGCAAACCCGTACCCACAGGTGTTTGGCAACCCTTTTGTTCCCAACCTCAGTATCCTCGACCTGGTATGTTGTGTGGGGCCGGATGCCGGGCGCTACATTTCCGGGAGCGCGGCGGCAGGGGCGAACGAGAACTATTAGAATTGCCCAAGCGTTAAACATCAAAATGGACCCCAGCGAAGGCCGGCCGGGCCCTGAACACCCCGGTTGCATATGAGTCGTCGTCCGGCTACATTTATAAAACTTTAAAACCCCATTTTCCCTGATGGAAGCAAAATTCTCTAACCGCGTAAAAGAGGTGATCTCCCTCAGCCGAGAGGAAGCGTTACGGTTGGGACATGATTATATAGGAACCGAGCACCTGATCCTGGGCATGATCCGGGAAGGCGAAGGTGTGGCCGTTGGCGTGCTGAAGAAACTCGGCGTGCCCATCGACGAACTGCGCAATGAAATCGAAAAAGTTTCGAAGGGCACGGCTACCCACCAGGTCAAGAATCTGTCCAACATCCCGTTGACCCGCGCATCGGAGAAGGTGTTGAAAATCACCTACCTCGAAGCCAAAGTATTCAAGGCCCAGCTGATCGGCACGGAGCACCTGCTGCTCTCCATCCTCCGCGACCCGGACAACCTGGCCACCCAGATCCTGAACAAATTTGACGTCAGCTATGACGTCGTAAAAGAAATGCTGGAATACCAGAATGATCAACCCTCCGCATCTTCCGATACGGACGATCCGGATGATGACTCCTCGAAAATGTTCGGTGCCGGAGGCGGCGCCGGCGCAGGGGGCTCGGGAAAAGAGAAGAAAGGCGCCGAGAAGTCACGCACGCCGGTACTCGACAATTTCGGTCGCGACCTCACCAAGCTCGCCGAAGAAAATAAACTCGATCCGATCGTAGGGCGTGAAAAAGAAATTGAACGAGTCGCTCAAATTCTGTCCCGCCGCAAGAAGAACAACCCGATCCTGATCGGGGAACCCGGCGTGGGCAAGACCGCCATTGCGGAAGGTCTTGCCTTGCGGATCATCCAGAAGAAAGTTTCCCGCGTGCTGTTCGGCAAGCGTGTCGTCACCCTCGATCTCGCCTCGCTGGTCGCCGGTACCAAGTACCGCGGTCAATTTGAAGAGCGGATGAAGGCTGTCATGAATGAACTGGAGAAGTCCCAGGACGTCATCCTGTTCATCGACGAGTTGCACACGATCGTGGGCGCCGGCGGTGCCTCCGGCTCGTTGGATGCCTCCAACATGTTCAAGCCGGCCCTGGCCCGCGGAGAAATCCAGTGCATCGGTGCCACTACGCTCGATGAATACCGGCAGTACATTGAAAAGGACGGAGCCCTCGCCCGTCGCTTCCAGATGGTGATGGTGGATTCCACCACCGTGGAAGAGACCATCCAGATCCTGGAGAACATCAAGGAGAAGTACGAGGATCACCACCACGTGAACTACACCAAGGAGGCGATTACCGCCTGCGTACGCCTGTCCGACCGTTACATCAGTGACCGTTTTCTCCCCGACAAGGCGATCGACGTGCTCGACGAAGCCGGCGCACGGGTGCACATTAACAACATCCACGTCCCGGAAGAAATCGTGAAGCTGGAAGAGGCCATCGAAGACGTGAAGAAGGAAAAGAACCGGGTGGTCAAGAGCCAGAAATACGAAGAAGCCGCCCAACTGCGCGACAAGGAAAAGAAACTCATTGAGCAGCTTGACCTGGCCAAGGCACGCTGGGAAGAGAAGACGCGGACGGAGAAATATACGGTCACTGAAGACAATGTCGCCGACGTGATCGGCATGATGACCGGCATCCCGACCAATCGCATCGCCCAGAAGGAAAGCAACAAGCTCCTGGGCATGGCCAACGAACTCAGCGGCAAAGTGATCGGGCAGGAGGAGGCCATCAAGAAACTCTCGAAAGCCATCCAGCGCACGCGCGTCGGATTGAAAGACCCCAAGAAGCCGATTGGCTCCTTCGTGTTCCTGGGCCCTACCGGCGTAGGTAAAACGGAATTGGCCAAGGTGCTGGCGACGTATCTTTTCGACAAGGAAGATGCGCTGATCCGCATCGACATGAGTGAATACATGGAAAAGTTCTCGGTGTCCCGCCTCGTCGGCGCGCCTCCCGGTTACGTCGGCTACGAAGAGGGCGGCCAGCTGACCGAGAAGGTTCGCCGCAAACCCTACAGCGTTGTCCTCCTCGATGAAATCGAGAAAGCACACCCGGATGTTTTCAATATCCTGTTGCAGGTGCTGGATGACGGCATCCTTACCGACGGCCTTGGCCGCCGGGTGGATTTCCGCAATACGATCATCATCATGACATCCAACATCGGGGTCCGCGACCTGAAAGACTACGGATCAGGCATCGGTTTTGCCACCAAGGCGAAACAGGCCAGCGAAGAGGAGATCATGAAGAGCACCATTCAGAGCGCCCTGAAAAAGGCATTCTCCCCGGAGTTCCTCAATCGCCTCGACGATGTGATCGTGTTCAACTCCCTGCAGCGCGAGCACATTCACAAGATCATCGACATCACGCTGGCGAAACTCTTTGCCCGCATCCTGTCGATCGGCTACCATGTCGAACTCACCGACAAGGCCAAGGATTTCCTGTCCGAGAAGGGTTACGACCAGCAGTTCGGAGCTCGTCCGCTCAACCGGGCCATCCAGAAGTACCTGGAAGACCCCGTCGCCGAAGAAATTCTCAAGGGCGAAGTGGAAGAGGGCGGCACCATCCTGGCCGACTACGATGGCAAAGGTGACACGCTCACCATCAAGGTCAAGAAGCCCAAAGCTTCGAAAGAGAAGAACTAACTTACCACGGCTAACGTGAACAAAAGGCATCCTCCCGGATGCCTTTTTGCTTTAGTACGACCCGGCAAACTTCCGGAGAAACCACTCCATGCTGATCAACAGGAGAAGGATAAAGAATACCGCCTTGATATTGATGAGTGGGTTGAAACTCTCTTCCGAATGAAGCGTCGACACCGCCTGCCTGGACGAAACGTCTTTGGCAAGCGCGCCCAGATCAGCGGCCCGATAGAATCTGCCCTCGGTGCTTTCGGCCAGCTTACGCAACAATCCAAAGTCTGCCGTTAGGTTTCTGGACTCCTGGCTTTGTTCAACGACGAGAAATTCACCCCGGGCTGTTTCCCTCTTTCCGCCCACCTCGGTGGAGGCGACGAACCGGTAGACGCCTTCCCGAAGACCACCAATGCGATAACGACTGCCTGACGCCGGACCGGTGATATAGCGGTATTGACTGGCCGGACCTGTCTCCGGGCTAAGTTCAATATCGACGGTATTCCCGTAGACCGGTTCAAACAGCTCGTTGTACACCTGGCTTTCGATGATGGCGGGTCCATCGCTGCTAAACTCCTGTTGCACGGGGAATGCCCTGAACCGGCGCCTGTCGTCACGGGTGCTGAGGTACTGGAGCAATTTCGCCATCCACTCGTCAAATCCGACGGTCTTCCCTGTCTCCTGGTACTCACTCAGGCGCCATCTCCATACCCCGTCGCCAATAAGCACTCCCAGCTTGTGTCCTTCGCGGTCCCAGGTAAACAACAGCGGGCGTTCGGTCACCAGGTTGCCGATCTGCTGAAACAAGATCGACTTGACACCTGCCGGAAACGTAAATTTTCCAAAAGGGACAGATACCGGGGGGTAGCGCGCCACGATTGCGCCCAGCTCCTGGGGAAATCCAAGATCCTGGAAAGCTGGGTTGAGCGAAGGCTGCACTTCATCCCGTTGGGCCGAAACCTCAAACGTGATCGGGATTCCCGCGGCGTCGAGTCCACGCAGCTGCGTTTGCTCACCGATAACCACAAGCACCGGCACCTTGGCCTTAAGGAGGGCGGACAACAATCCGGAAGTCCGCCCCAGGACATCCGGACTCTGGTGGGCGATAAGCAAGTCTATTCCTTTGGGGTCAAGCGCGGCGGGATTGAGCTCTTTAATGCCCGGCATATGTACCAGGAATTCATAGTTAGGGTTCTTTTCAACCACCGATCGCAGCGCTTTGATGTCGGGGTGAGGTGCCGCGGCCAACACGACAATCTTCTTTTTTCCCTCCACCACTTCGACAAAGGCAGATCCCCGGTTGTTTTGCTGGTTGCTCTCCCGGCTGTGTGGAGCCACCCTGATTTCCAACCGCTGCATTCCTGCCTTGGCTGCATCGATCTGAAAATCGAACTCCAGCAAGGCCCGGTTTCCGCTGTTCTTGGTCATCTGCTGCAATACCACTCCTTGCTGCCGCACAGAGACGGTCACGTCCTCATTGGGCAATGTGTTTACACCTATCTCGGCTCTCAGGGGAAATTTGTTGCCCTGGTAGACGACCCGGTTATAGGCCACATTCTTCAACACGAGATCTGCCCGTTGCACGGTATCTCCCACACCAACCGTAAACACCGGCACGCGCAATGGTTGGTAAAGCGGAGATAAGCCGCTGTTATAAATCCCATCGGAGACCAGGACAATCCCGCCCAGGTTGCGGCCCTCAAACCGGTTGGCAACCTGCTTCAGCGAGGCCGCCAGGTCGGAGGAACCCCGGGAAAAGGAAATGCTCTTGCCCGTCGCTCCGTCCAGTGTACTGAGCTCTGTCTGCCAGTCGCTCTTGCCGATCTCCTCCATGGCACGGTCGATGGCGGAGAGCAGTTGTACCGTGTCGGTCGTCTCCTTTACGGAGCGGGAGTTGTCGACTAAAAAGACGAGCGTCGGTTTCTCGACCGAATTCGTCACCTGCCGCAATACGGGACCCAGGAGAAGGATGAGCAAAGCGGTCGCCAGTACCGCACGGATCCCAAACAGAATACGATTCAGCGTCGTGCTCCAGGTATATTTTGCCGTGTACAAAAGCCAGGCATAGCCGATGCCCACCGCCAGGCAGAGCACAAAATAAACCGGTGAATAGTCAAACAGAAGTCGTTGCATGCAATGAGCTCGCCGCTAATATCCGTACTTTTCCTTCCACAAGTTGCGCAGAAAACTTCTGAGCTCGTCTTCGCGGGGATTTTTGCCCGGGTCGTAGAACGTTGTACCCCGTAATGCGTCAGGCATGAATTCCATGTTCGCAAAGTTTCCCTCGAAGCCATGGGCATACTGGTAATCCTTGCCATAACCCAGCTCCTTCATGAGTTTGGTCGGGGCATTCCGTACCGACAACGGCACAGGGAGGTCGCCGGTCTCGCCTACCTTACCAATCGCTGACTCGATCGCCATATAGCTCGCATTGCTCTTGGGCGAACACGCCAGGTAGATCGCGCATTGGGACAGGATGATTCGGGCTTCCGGGTAGCCGATGACATTGACTGCCTGAAACGCGCTGGTAGCCATGACCAGGGCCGTGGGGTTGGCGTTACCGATGTCTTCCGAGGCCAGGATGACCATGCGCCGGGCAATAAACTTGACATCCTCCCCTCCTTCCACCATCCGGGCGAGATAATACACCGCCGCATTCGGGTCGCTGCCGCGGATCGACTTGATGAACGCGGAAATAATGTCATAATGCTGCTCGCCGCTCTTGTCGTAGATGGCGATGTGCTTCTGTGCGACATCCATCACAAGTTTATCGGTGATCACGATCTCACCGGTCACCGATTCGGTGATCAGCTCCAGCAGGTTAAGTATCTTCCGGGCGTCGCCCCCGCTGATGTTGAGCATGGCCGCATGCTCGCGGACGGTAATGGACCGCTTCTTCAATTCGGGATCGCGATCGATAACCCGATGAATCAGTTGCAACAGGTCTTTCTCGTCGAGCGGCTTGAGAACATACACCTGGCACCGCGAAAGAAGAGCGGAATTCACTTCAAATGACGGGTTCTCCGTCGTGGCGCCAATGAGGGTAATGGTTCCCTTCTCGACGGCTCCCAGCAACGCGTCCTGCTGTGACTTGTTGAAACGATGGATCTCATCGATGAACAGGATGGGACGATTGGCGTGCTTGGCCTTCTCAATCACCTCCCGCACATCCTTCACTCCCGCGCTTACGGCCGACAACGTGTGGAAAGGTCTCTTGACCTCATTGGCGATGATGTTGGCAATGGTGGTCTTTCCCACGCCGGGAGGACCCCACAGGATCATCGATGGAATGTTGCCCGAAGTGATGGCCACGCGGATGATACCCCCGGGACCCACGAGGTGCTGCTGCCCGATGAGGTCATCGAGCTTTGAAGGTCTCATCCGTTCGGCCAACGGGGGTGAAGAAGCGTTGAGGAGAGACATCAGATGAACATTATGATAGCCAGAACATTCAATGCAAATCCTATCACAAAGGCAATCATGAAGAGAAACGAAAATGCAGTAAACTTAACGAGTGTCTTCCCCCAACCCTGCCCATACATTCGCTTCATGGCAAAAAGCAGGTAGAAATAGATCCAGAAGCCGATCCCTGTAGACAGCCAATCCAGGGAAGGAATCAGCCCAATCAACATCATCACCGACCCGGCCAGGTAGAAGAAATTGTAGTAGTAGATGGAAAACACCAGGTGTTCACTGTAAAACAGATTCCTTCGGACGTACAGGAGCTTCAACACCAGCGCAAACACCGGCAACAGGAAAAACAACATCTTCGAGAAATTGTCTTTGATCGCCGCCAGGAGATCTTTTCCAAAACGTGATTCATCTGCTCCGTACTTCTTGTTCAGCTCAATCCCCCGGATGGTGAATTTTCTTTCGACCCAGCCATCACGCTCGGATTCAGGGAGCAGGGCCTGTGCGGAATCATAGGCCTCCACCGTCTTGTACTCTGCCTCCGAAAGGCTGTACCGAACACCACCCTCCCGGGTTTGCACCACCGTATCGACGCCATTCATGACCACGGTGTCGAGTCCCGACCTGGCCAGGCTTTCCTTTACGCTGCGTTCATTTTGCGCCAGTTCCTGTTTGTCCTCCTCGGTCAATTCAGTCACTTCATCGTCTGGAAGGCTGAAGAAGAAAAGAAAGAAGACAAAACTGATGAACGCATACATCCGGGCCGGGTGAAAGTACCGCTCGCGCCGGCCCACATTGTATTCCGCAGCCAAAAATCCCGGACGTGTGAGCAAGTACTTCGTGGTGAGGAAGAATTTTCCCTCATAGCTCCAGAAAGAGGAAATGAAGTTTGTCCAGAGCTCACCCAGCGCCTGCCTCCGCGGCAGGTCCTTCTGGCCACAATGATGACAGAAGGTATCCTGGAGCCGGGTGCCGCAGTTGAGGCAAAACTCATTGTGGCGCTGCCCCGCAACGGATTGCTCGGCACTGACCATTCCCTCCGCAACAGGGGAGGATTTGTCCAGGTCTTCCATCTCAGAAATGAAGCTTTTTAAGTGTGTCTATGGTTCTCTCGAGCATTCGATCGTCGAAATCCAGGTGGGTGACCATCCGGATCTCCGTGGCGCTGAACGCCAGGGCCTTCACCCCATGAGTCGACAGTTCGCCCAAGAAACGGTCCGGAGTAACCGGCGACGCCAGCTCAAAGATGACGATGTTGGTATCGACCGGCATCATGGACTTGACAAAAGGCAAAGCGGCGATGGCCTGACCAAGTGTCCGGGCCCGATGATGGTCTTCCTTCAATCGGGCAATATGGTGGTCGAGGGCATAGATGCCGGCGGCGGCCAGGTAGCCTGCTTGCCGCATTCCTCCGCCGAAAACTTTGCGCATGCGGCGCGCTTTGGATTCATGCTCCTTCTTGCACACCAACACGGATCCAACCGGCGCGCCAAGACCTTTGGATAAGCAAATGGATACGGTATCGAAGTGCTTGCCGATGGATTCCGGCTTGTCGCCCGTCTCCGTCAGCGCATTGAACAGTCGCGCCCCATCGAGATGCGTGCGAAGGCCCTTTGACTTTGCAAACGTACAGACGGATTCAATCTGGCTGAGGGTGTAGTAACTTCCCGCTTCACGGACCACCGTGTTTTCCAGGGCCACCACGGAGGTATTCGGGTAGTGAGAATCGGAGGAATTTATGTTCGGCGCAATCTCTTCCACGGAGATTCTCCCGCGGTCACCCTTGAGCAATCGCACACTGACGTTGCTGTTGCCGGCCAATCCTCCTCCTTCGTATTTGTAAATGTGAGCTCCCTGGTAGCAGATGACTTCGTCATAAGGCTGCGTGAGCACTTTGATTCCAATCTGGTTAGTCATAGTGCCTGAGGGGCAGTAGACGGCCACGTCCATGCCGAGGAGGCGGGCGCACTTTTCTTCCAGTTTCTTGACCGAGGGATCCTCCCCGAAAACGTCATCCCCCACTTCAGCCTGGAACATGGCGTCCCGCATGGCAGGGGTGGGTTTGGTGACGGTATCACTGCGCAGGTCGATAACCATAAATTCTTCTTGAACGGAAGCCGAAAGTACGAAAAGTCACTTAGCCAGACCTGACGGGGGTAGGGCCAGAATGCAAAATGGCAGCCAATCGGCTGCCATTTTCTCCGTAGCGGGGGCAAGACTCGAACTTGCGACCTTTGGGTTATGAGCCCAACGAGCTACCAACTGCTCCACCCCGCGATTTGAAGCCACAAAAGTAGCCCGAAGCCCATCAATATCCAAACTCCCGCCTGGAATCCAACCCCTGCCTTCCTTCGTTTTAAGGAATTACAACCAGATTTCACCCGAATATGCCATCCATTGGAAATACCCCCCTCATCAAGCTTCTGCGAATCACTCCGCCCAATTGTGCGGACATTTATGTCAAGTACGAAGGTGCCAATCCCACCGGAAGCATGAAGGATCGCATGGCACTATCCATGATTGAAGGAGCGGAACGAAGAGGGCAATTGAAGCCCGGGGGTACGGTTGTGGAATACACAGGAGGAAGTACCGGAAGTTCGTTGGCTATGGTTTGTGCCACAAAGGGATACCATGCTCATTTTGTCTCCTCGGATGCCTTTTCGGCTGAGAAACTGCAAACCATGCGAGTGTTCGGAGCGAAACTGGAGATCATACAAAGTGAGGACGGCAAGATTTCTGCAAAACTTATCGATTCGCTGGTTACCCGGGCGCGAGAGCTGAGTCGGCAACCCAACACGTTCTGGACGGATCAATTCAATAACATTGACAATCGCAACGCCTATCATGCCATGGCGCTTGAAATTATTAGCGATTTGGGAACTCAAATTGATGAATTCGTCACCGGGGTTGGCACCGGTGGATCTTTTTCTGGCAACGCAGAAATCCTGAAAGACAAAATTCCCGGAATACGGTGCATAGCACTCGAGCCCTACTATGTAAGATCGCTCTCCGGTGGTAACAAATCAGGCAAGCACAAGTTGGAAGGTATTGGTGCAGGTTTCGTGCCTTCCATTACGCGGCTTGATCTTGCCGATGATATCATGGCAATCAAGGACGAGGATGCCTACGATACAGCCCGCAAACTCGCCCTTCTGGAAGGAATCTGGGGCGGCACGACGTCGGGAGCAAATGTATGGGCTGCCTTGCAACGCGCTAAACAGCTGGGCAAGGGCAAGAAGATCGTTACATTGATCGTTGATTCAGGGCTGAAATACCTGAGCGGAGATCTATACAGATAATTGCCTCCACAAGTTGCGACAGTCTTCACGGCAGTTTCATACCCAGCTGGTATTCTCTCAAGTGCTCTGTGAACGCCCTGAGGCCCTTGTCCGTCATTTTCTGCTTCAACATCACCAGGTACCACGGCCGGAAGAAGCCTGAACGTGAAATCCTGAGCTGTGACAATTCACGGCCGTTCCCCAGGAATGGCTTCGCCAGCCACTTCGATAAAACGGTTATTCCCATTCCGGCCTTTACGAGCTCCACACGTGCCTCGGTCAGCTGCATCTGCGTAATTTTCGCGGGCGTTACGCCGGCCGGAATGAGAACGCGACTCGCGAAGTAGCCGCGCTCGAAAGGTTCTGTATAGGTGATCAAGCATTCGGATGATAAATCCCTGGCCGTCACATATTCCCGTGAAGCGAGAGGGTGATCGTTACGCAACAGAAGCACTTGTTCATCATCAAAGAGTTTTTCGAAATGGAGGCCACGCTCAGCGCTTCGGATGCTCGTCAGTGCGATGTCGATCTTCCCGGCCAGCAGGTATTGTACGGGTTCTTTCATCGCTTCGGTGACAATCTCAATCTGAACGTCAGGAAACTGCCTGCGAAAGTCCTTCATCAGGGCCGGCAGCCAGTGATAGCAGGTGTAGCAATGGGTGCTCACGCGGATCTCTTTCGCCGTGCCGTTCTCCCTGATCTCCTTCTCAACCATCCCCATTTGCGGGAGAATGGTCTCGGCCGCACGGAGCATCCGCTGACCGGCGGGGGTGATCCGCATCTTTTTGTTGATCCTGAGGAATAGTTGTACCCCAAGTCGCGTCTCGATCTCCTGCAATTGGTGGCTCAGCGAGGGCTGCGTAAGGTGGAGCCGTTTGGCCGCCAGGGTCAGGTTCCCGGCTTCCACGATCTCCCGGATCAACCGGAGGTGACGGATTTCAATCATAGTTTTCTTCTATTGATTTGATAAAAATAATTCATTTTTCTAATATAAATGAGGCGTCTACCTTGAGGACATCAATCCCTCGTGCCATGATCCCTTTGCTCATCAAATCCAGTTTCCGGCTTCTGTCCCGCAACAGAGTGCTTTCATCGGTGAAAATCATCGGCCTTGCCGTCGGTTCAGCGGTATTCCTGTTGACCACGCATTTTTGTCTGGAGGAACTGCAATACGATCAGCAGCATCCGGGGGCTGAAAACGTGTATCGCTACGTGCATCGGGTCATCACGCCAGAAGGCCTGCAGAGCTTCGCGGTTACCTCGGCCATGACCGGGCCTGCTCTTAAAGAGAGATTCCCGGAGGTAGCTGCCTACTGCAGGGTCTTCGCCACCCGGGTGAGTCTCCGGAACCCGGTCAAGGACGTGTCGTTCAATGAGCGCCGCTTCGCCTTTGCCGACAGTACCTTCCTCGATCTCTTCCGCTTTCCCCTGCAATCCGGGAATCCAGCGGCACTGAACAACCCGCTCAGTATTATCCTTACCCCTGCAATGGCCAAGAAGTACTTCGGTGACGATGAACCGGTGGGGAAAGTACTTATCCTCAATGGAGAAATGGAGTTTACGGTGGCCGGTGTCTTTAAGGAAAATTTCAGGCGAACCCACTTCAATTTCGACTTTGTCACCTCCTACGAATCACTCGAAGTCATTCGCAACAACCCCAGCATAGCTGGCCAAATTCCCATTTCGCTGAATCTGGAAAAAAAGGGCTACAACGTTTTTTGTACCTACCTAAGGCTAGTACCCGGATCCGCGGCCGGGCTGGAGGCCAAATTCCCTTCCTTCATTGAAGACTTCCGCGGAAAGGGGGTCTCTGAACGACTCAAACCATCGTTACAACCCATGACATCCATTCACCTGGAATCGAAGCTACTCTACGAACTCGACCAAAACGGATCCATCATGACTGTGGTTGTCTACTTTTCGATCGGTCTGATTGTTTTGCTAATCGCCTGCATCAACTATATCAATCTCTCCACCGCAGACTTAATGAACCGGGCTAAAGGCATCGGGTTGAAAAAAATCCTTGGCATCAAACGCTCTTCCCTGATCCTGAATCACCTGGTGGAGACTTCCGTGGTTGCGGTCATCAGTCTCTTGGTTTGCGTCATTATCGCGGGTACGGGTGGCGGCGCTTTCAACAATCTTATCAACCGGCAAATCACTTACCTGGACACCACGGGCCTTTTGCTCCTCACCGTCATCCTTGTGGTCATTATCCTTTTCTCCGGGCTTTACCCGGCGATTTTCATTGCACGTGCTAAAGGACTGGAGGCGTTTCGAGGCGATGTGCGCCCCTCACGATCCGGAAATTGGCTGCACAATGGGCTAATCTTCTTCCAGTTGCTTACCTCATTCTCCCTGGTGTCCGTGTCAATGCTCATGTACGGGCAACTTGATTTTCTCATTCGCAAAGACCCGGGCTTTGACGCCGACCAGGTGATGACCATCAATGCTACCGCCGCAACTTTTGAACAGCGAATGGCCTTGAAAAGTGAACTGCTTAGAGAGCCGGCGGTAAGCCACACCGGCCAATGCTCGGTGCCTCCCGGGGAACCTCTCTTCAGCCTGGGGGTCACGCTACCCCAACACGAGGGTGAGGACGAACGTCGGATTATGGCTTACCAGTCTTTCGTAGATGAAGACTTCATGAATGCCCTGGGCATCCAATTGGAATCTGGGCGTTTTTTTGACCCCCTTATCCCAGCCGACTCCACCGGCTCCATTGTAATCAACAGCGCCGCCCTGGGCGCATTGGGCAACGACGTCCTCACTACCAACATCAATATCCCAAACTTACTTGGTTCATCCACGCAAACATCAAAGAAGGCGGTTGGGGTAGTTAACGACTTTCATTTTGCTTCTTTCCACAAGGTAGTCGAGCCCCTGTTGCTGGAGTACAACCCCCGGCGATGCAATTACCTCCTCGTTCGGCTGCAAGGCGGATCGGCTCGCGAGGTGGTTGAAGCTGCCGGGCGGGCCTGGAAGAACACGGTACCCGGGCTGCCCTTCGAATACTACTTCATGGACGAGCGATTCGCCCGATTCTACGACAATGAGATGAGGCAAAAGAATCTCATTGGTGGCATGTCGGTTATTGCCATTGTCCTCGCCGCCCTTGGCATTTTCGGCACAACACTTTTCGTGGTGCAGAGACGAACGCGGGAAGTCGGCATCAGGAAGATGCTGGGCTCATCACGTACCAGCTTGCTGGTGCTGCTGGTTCGCCCGGTTATTGCTCTTGTCACGGCAGCGTGTGCAGCAGGCATCCCGGTGGCTTTTCTATCGGGGAGCAAGTGGCTGGAGCAGTATCCATCAAGGATCGTGATCTCCCCTTTCATGTTTCTTGCTGCGTTTGTGCTGGTGGTCGCAGTAGTCAGCACCACCATTCTCTATCACTTCATCAGAATGACGAGCATTAGTCCAGTTGAAGTCCTCAGGCAACGCGGCTGAGTCAGCATTCCGACTCCCTTTCCGGCGCCTATTTCATTGGGATCACCCATTCAACAAAATCTGATGGCTTCGCCCCATCCGGCCGAGCACCTTTTGTGCTGGTTAGGTCTTCCCATCGCAGTTGTCCGTTATTGCCATAGGGAATAAGCACGATCCGACGCTGCGATGGCTCCACGTTAACCATTCAAATCAAAAGCCCGGCGATGATCAGGGTAACCACACAAAAAAATCCAATCACCATCAAGCGCCTCAAAGCAAACCGGATCCACTGATCATACCCTATCCCGGCCAGCCCGATGATGGCCATCAGCGCCCCGTTGGTCGGGCTGATCATGTTCATGAGAATGGCGCCGTATTGGAAAGCGAGTACACAAACCTGGCGGGATAACCCGATGAGATCCGACAACGGTGCGAGAATGGGTATTGTCAGAACCGCCTGCCCGGCGTAGCTCGGAACCACGATGTGCAGCGCAAACTGCGACATCATCATCCCGACCGCCGACAGCGCCGTGGGCAACTCCTCCATCGGGATGAACAATCCATAAATAATCGTATCCAGGATCTTCCCGTCGATCATGACCAGCGAAATCCCATGCGCAAAGCCCACGATCAGGGAAGCAAAGGTCATCTCACGAAGTCCTTCGACATAAGCGACGCAGGTGCCATTCAACCCCAACTTGCCCAGGGCGCCCGCCAGGATTGCCACCACGAAAAATTCCGCGGCCATCTCATTAAAGCTCCAGCCCCAGGCCATCAACCCGATGATCAGGATGACAAAGGCCAGGCCAACGATCAAAAGAATAACCTTGTGCTGAATGGAAACCGGGACTACTACCGAAACTTCTTCGGTCGTCACCGGAATACGGTTTCTGCGGCCATAGCCGATTACCATCATCATCCACAAGGCAAACGCAATGGCCATGGCCACAGCCTGAAACCCAGCGGCGTTCAGGAACGGAAGCCCGGCGATCTTCTGGGCGGTAACGGCGCCGAACGGATTCAGCGGACTGAATGCAGCGCCGATTACCGTACATCCGTAACTGCCGGCTACCATGACAAACGCATCATAGCCCAGCCGGCGGGTGAGCATCGTCAACACAGGAATCAACGGAATCACTTCTTCTTCCATGCCCTCGAGGGCGCCGCCGGTGAGAAAGAAGAGCCCGGTGAGCACCAACGTAACTTCCTCGCGCCCTTTCAGCCGGCGCGTGAGCATCACAATGCCTTCTTTCAGAGCTCCTGTCTTTTCAATGACATAAAAGCAGGCGCCCACCATGAAGATCAGGGCGATCACCTCGCCGCCTGCCACAATCCCCCTCGGTATTGCCACCAAAATCTCAAAGGGTGACAAGGGCTCTGCATTTACCGTATGGTACGATCCCGGCACTACCGCCTCCCTACGGGTGGATTCATCGAAGCGACGCTCATACTCCCCCTTCGGCAACAGGTAGGTGGCCACCCCGGCCAGCCCGATGAACAGGACGATGATGAGGAGGGTGTGGGGAAAGCGGGACATCAATCAAAGCTAACAAATCGGTCTTTAGCCGTTAAAGCGAAAAATGTAGAATGTAAAACCGCAGAATGTAAAAGGTTGCAAGCACCATTCATTTGCCTTTTACATTGGTCATCATACATTTTGCGGTTAAGCCCACTTTGCTTAACTAGAGTATCCTCCCCATGGCACACAACATACAGCCGCTGCTGAACAAAGCGTACCTGAAGGCAAAGAGCGCGCAGGGGGTTTATATCACGGACGAAAACGGCAAATCGTATCTCGATGGCTCCTCGGGAGCAGTGACCTGTTCCGTGGGTCACTCCCATCCCAAGGTACTTGAAGCCATGCGGCAGCAGGCGGGCAGACTTCAGTTTGTCTATCGTTCACAATTCGGATCGGAGGAGGCAGAAAGGCTGGCCACCAAACTCTTCTCCCTGTCGCCCGGTCAGGCCTATGCCCACACGTTTTTTGTCAACAGCGGTACGGAAGCCATCGAAACGGCCATGAAGATCGCCTTGCAATACTTCCTGGAACGCGGGCAGCCGAAAAAAACACAATTCATCAGCCGGTGGAAGAGCTATCATGGGATTACCATGGGCGCACTGTCTCTGTCGGGTCACCCCCTGAGGCGGCAGCGATTCGAATCTTCCCTGCAGAAATTCCCCGGGCTCTCCGCCAATCTGGAAGGTGATCCCACCGATAAACACGAGCAGGAACTGCGTGATCATATCCGCCGCATCGGAGCTGAAAACATCGCTGCCTTTGTTGCCGAGCCGATTGTCGGCGCCGCCGGCACCGCTCTCACTCCGGCTCCGGATTACTATCCACGCATGAAAGCGGTCTGCCGTGATCATGACATTCTCTTCATCGCCGATGAAGTAATGACCGGGCTGGGACGAACCGGCAAGTGGTTTGGACTGGATCACTGGAAGGAATCGGCCGACATTGTGGCAGTGGGCAAGAGTCTCGGTGCCGGCTATGCGCCCATCGCCGCGACGCTGATGACCGACGCCGTGCTCGAGCCAATCAGGAAAGGAACGGGCCTGATCATGAGCGGACATACGTACTCCGGTCATCCGCTCTCCTGCGCCACTGCGCTGCGTGTCCTTGAAGTGGTCGAAGAGGAGCATTTGCTGCAAAACGTCAATGACCAGGGTGATTATCTCAAGGCAAACCTGCAGGCCCTTCAGCGCAGGTTCCCTGTCATCCGGCACGTACGGGGCAAGGGCTTGCTGCTCGGTGTCGAATTTGATCCGGCACAAAAAGGCTTCCAGGCCAAATTGATCGACCGTTGTTTTGACAATGGACTTCTTGTGTACCCCTCTGTGGGTGGTCCCGAGGGAAAAGATGAAAACGGCATACTGGTGACGCCTCCATTCAATATCAACAGAGGTCAGTGTGATGAACTGCTGGAGAAGCTGGTCGATTCAATGGCGAATGAAAGTTGATCTGCTTCGCGCCTTATTGGCGACTTGGCGAGCTTTGCGTGAGAATTTATTGTTTCGCGCAAAGGCGCATAAGGCGCTATTGAGGCGCAAAGGGATGTAAATTGTTTTTAGCTTGCAGTAGCCGTATGCCTCTCTTCAACAAAGTAACCACCTACGAAACAATCCGCCCGCTGTTCTTCGACGGCATGACGCTTTTGTTTGGTGGATTCGGAGGTGTAGGTTCCCCGCCCGGTTTAGTCGACTGTCTCATCGAGTCCGGCGTGAAAGAAGTGAACCTGGTGGGCAACGACGCCGGGTTCCCGTGGATCGGCATGGGCAAGTTCATTTGCCTGGAGCGAGCCAAAACGCTCATTGCCTCTCACATCGGATCCAATCCCGTGGCCGGCGAACTGATGAACCAGGGCAAACTGAAAGTGGAATTCTCTCCGCAGGGCATACTGGTGGAGAGGATCCGGTCCGGGGGCGTAGGGCTAAACGGGTTTCTCACGGAGATCGGGATGGGCACGAAGCTGGAGTACAACAAGCCGCGCGTGACCATCGACGGAAAGGAGTACATGTATGAAGCCCCGATCACCGGCGACGTAAGCATCGTCTATGCCCGCAAAGCCGACACCTTCGGCAACCTGGTCTTCGACAAAACCGCACGCAACACGAACCCCTACGTGGCCATGGCCGGGAAGATCACGGTCGTGGAAGCCGACGAGATCGTGGAAATGGGCTCCTTGAACCCGGAGGAAATCATTGTGCCGGGTATTTACGTGAAGTACATCGTGCCTTCTGAAGGCTACAACTGGAAATGGATATGGGAGATGCCCGACAAATTATCGCGCAACGCGCCGCCCGCGAAATAAGCGACGGGATGATCGTGAACCTCGGGATCGGTATTCCTTCCCTGGTTCCCGATTATCTCGATCCGTCCATTAGCGTCTTTTTCCAGGCGGAGAACGGCATCCTCGGTATGGGCCCTACCCCGAAAGAGAATACAGACGGCAACCTGAGCAATGCGGCCGGGTACCCCGTCACCCTGCTGACAGGCGGTAGTTATTTCGACAGCGCCGTGGCCTTCGGCATGATCCGACGCGGATGCATTGATGTTTCCATTTTAGGCGCCCTCCAAGTGAGTGCCTCGGGCGACCTGGCTAACTGGATTGTCCCTGGCAAGCGCGTGCCGGGTGTGGGCGGGGCCATGGAACTGGCGTATGGGGCCAAGAACCTGATTACCCTCATGACGCATACGGAAAAGGACGGTCAGCCGAAGATTGTCGAACAGTGCACACTGCCGATTACCACTTACCATTGCGTGAAGAAGATTATCACGGACCTGGCTGTGTTTAGCATCATTGGCGGGAAATTGAGATTGGATGAATTGATGCCGGGTACCACCCTGGAGGAAGTAAGGGCAAAGACCGGCACCACATTCTACCAATAATCCTTAGCGTCTTCCTGCGTCTTCGCGGGCTTTGCGTAAAAATTTTATTGATCTCGCTAAGGCGCGTAAGGCGCATGTAAGGCACGAAGTCGTTAACTTTCTCACGATGTCATTCTCCAAAGCTTCAAACTACATTGATTCAAACACGGCAAGCGCAGTTGAGCTGCTCAGCCGATTGGTTCAGCAAGCCAGCACCCAGGGCAATGAACAGGGTGTGCAAGCCGTGGTCATTGAAAAACTGAAGAGCCTGGGACTTGAGGTGGACGTCTGGGACCCCGAATACAGCGTGTTGGCCACGAGCCTCTATTTTGTTCCATCGCGAAACAATTTCGGAGGGAGTCCCAATGTGGTCGGTGTGCTCAAAGGAACCGGTGGCGGAAAATCCATCATCCTCAATGGTCATATCGATGTAGTACCAGAAGGCGATCGCACCAAATGGACACACGACCCTTTTTCAGGCAAGGTGGTTGATGGCCGGGTCTATGGCCGCGGCACCACCGACATGAAAGGCGGCAATGTCTCCATGCTGCTGGCCATCGAATCCCTCATTCGATCCGGAATTCGGCTGAAGGGCGATGTCATTTTTGAATCCGTCATTGAAGAGGAATCTGGCGGGGCTGGCACATTAGCAGCAACCCTGCGCGGGTACAAAGCTGATGCCGCGATCATTCCCGAGCCTACCAACATGAAGCTCTTCATCAAGCAACAGGGATCGATGTGGTTCCGGGTGACTGTTGAGGGCAGGTCGGCGCATGGTGGAACGCGCTATGAAGGCGTGTCGGCCATTGAAAAGGCCGTCCTCGTACACCAGGCTATCCTTCAGCTTGAAGCCCGGCGAAATGCGCGCATCACCGATCCACTGTACAAGAACATCCCGATTCCCGTCCCTATCAATATGGGTAAGATCCAGGGTGGATCATGGCCTTCCTCCGTAGCCGACCTGGTCACCATTGAAGGTCGCATCGGCGTAGCGCCTTCCGAAGAGATGGAGGAGGTGCGGAAGGAACTTAGGGCCTGTGTCCAGGATATTTCGAACCAGGACCCGTGGTTGAAGGATCATCCTGCAAAGGTGGAGTTTTTCGGTGCTCAATGGGTTCCCAACGCATTGGAGGAAACCCATCCGTTTGTCGGCGTCATGAAGAAATCGTTTGAGGCCGTTTATCAGAAGCCTGTACGGATCGAAGCTTCTCCCTGGGGCACCGATGGCGGGCTGCTGGGAAAAGTGGGGGGCATCCCTACCCTGATCATTGGCCCGGGTGAAACTCGCATGGCCCACTACCCGGACGAATACATCGAAGTGAAGGAGATGATAGGAGCGGCTAAAGTATTTTCCCGGCTGCTCATCGAATGGTGCGGAACCAACCCTTGATTCATGGTTCGCGTTCTCGAAAATGGGCGCTCAACCGCCACTTGCTATTTCGACGAGTATAGCCGACGCGTGCGCGTGGATGACTACGAAGGTTCCCTGGATGAAATACTCACCCTTGTCGAAGCCAAAATGCCCTCGTGGGCCGAGAAACTGATCGTGAAATCGCGGCCGGATGATGTGCGCTTTTTTGAATCCAAAGGACTGCGCCGCGAAGCCTTTATTGCCGGGTACTATGCCGGCACTGACATGCACTTCATGGTACGGTACCTGTCTACTGAGCGAAGTCATTCATCGAGAGAAGCCGACGAAGACGCCATCGTACGCGCCGTCCTGTTGGTCCCTCCCTCGACTTCTCCGGCAACTTCCGTCCAGGTGAAGTTCGCGGGGCCGGAAGATGCGGAAGATCTGGCCAGGCTATATCGCGAGGCTTTCCGCATCTACCCAACGCCTGTTTACGATCCTGACCATGTCCGGAAAACCATGGAAGAAGGGACCCTCTATGTGCTGATTCGCGAAAGTGGCAAGGTGATCAGTGCAGCCTCCGCAGAGATCAATGCGAAATACCGGAATGCAGAACTCACCGACTGCGCCACCGCAGAAGGCCATGAAGGAAAGGGTTACATGCGCGCTCTGCTCATGGCCCTGGAAGAAGAACTAAAGAGGCGGGGCATCACCTGTTTGTATACCATTGCACGATCGGCGTCCTTCGGGATGAATAAAGCGTTCCATCAATTAGGATACGCCTTTGGGGGCCGAATGACAAAAAACTGCATGATTTATTCCGGGATGGAGGATATGAATGTGTGGTACAAATCTTTTGATAGAACAACGTCAGGCTGAGCGTGATTATACGTTGCGTGTTGCTGACCGATGAGGTCGCATCTGCGATTTCCCCCACCCCTTGCCCCTGAAGGGGAACAACGATTCCGGTTCTTCTTACCGCCGGGGGAAATTGCTGTCCCCCTTTAGGGGTCGGGGGAGCGGGGAACACGTGGTGGCGATCATGTTGCGATTGGGTTTTGAACATCGGTAGATTAACTTGTTCAAGAATGCGAATACTCTTTATCCTACTGCTCCACTTTTTAGGCCTTTCTGCAATCGCCCAGCGCGTTCCCGTTCTCAACCAGATTGACCTTCCGCATAACTACTACTTCCGGGAATTGTACCTGCCTCAACTCACCAGCGGACCCTCCTCCGCCGCGTGGACACCGGATGGAAAATCAGTCATCTATTCCATGGCCGGAAGTCTCTGGATTCAAGACATGGGTAGCACGATCGCCAGGCAACTGACCGATGAGGCCGGGTACGACTACCAGCCCGATGTGGCATCGGATGGCCGGCGGGTGGCTTTCGTTCGATACACCGGGGAGGCCGTCGACTTGATGCTCCTCGACCTGATGGAAAAGAAGACCTATCGCCTGACGGAAGGAAAGGCCGTGAACCTGGAACCGCGCTGGTCACCCGATGGCACTTCCCTCGCCTTCGTGTCCACGGCAAACACCGGCCATTTTCTTTTGCACACCGCCACTGTCGAGCAAAACCAATTGCTCAACGCGCGCGTGATCATCCCTGACCGGAAAAGCGAGGTGAAGCGATACTACTACAGCGCCTTCGACCATGCCATCAATCCGGCCTGGTCCAGGGACGGCAAGAAGATCTACTTCGTGTCCAACCGTGAGGTGGCGCACGGATCCGGAAATCTCTGCGTCGTGGATGTTTCCACTGGTGAAATGAAGACCGTGCATTCCGAAGAGACCAGCTGGGGAATGCGGCCCGACTTGTCGCCAGACGGTACTCGCTTTGTCTACAGCAGCTACCTCGGACAGAACTGGCATCAGCTCTGGCTCCTGCCGGTTGACGGGGGTTATGCCTTTCCCATTACGTATGGCCATTATGACAAGAGTTCGCCCAGGTGGTCGCCCGACGGTAAAAAGATTGCCTTCATCACCAACCAGGAAGGAAACACATCACTCCGAATCCTGGATGCCTTTACCGGAAAACAGGAGACCGTAACTGCAGCAAAACTGGATTACCTCGCCCCAAGAGTTCCCCTTACCTTATCGGCCGTTGACAACGATGGGAAAATCATCCCGGCTAGGTTCAGCATAGTGGACGGTCGAGGAAAATTCTACGCGCCCCGCGAAGCCTGGGTTCACGCCGATGATTCCCGATATCCCGCTACTCAAAAAATGGAAAGCCACTACTTCCACGCCAAAGGTCCCGTCAGCCTCATGATACCCAAGAATGACAGCGTGTGGATTACCGCTACGCATGGCCCGGCCTTCGGCATCAGCCGGGTGAAAACCGTAGCCAAACAAGTGGATGCTGTCAACCTGAAAGTCAAGGTAAACGGCTTGGCGCTGCCTGCCAATTTCGGATCGTGGCGGAGCGGCGACCTGCACGTGCACATGAACTACGGAGGGAACTACCGCAATACTCCGGAACACACGGTGAAACAAGCGGAGGCTGAAGACGTCAACTTTGTGTACAACCTCCTCGTAAACAAAGAGCAGCGGATTCCTGATGTTTCCATCTTCGCGCCAGGTCCCGATCCTGCTTCCACTGCTAATGTCACCTTTCTCTTCGGCCAGGAATTTCACACCAGTTTCTGGGGGCACCTGGGGCTGCTGAACCTTACCGAGCATCTCATCCTTCCCGATTACTCCGGCTATCCGTACACTGCAGTCTCCAGTCTTTTCCCACACAATACCTTTATTGCCGAACAGGCGCACGCCCAAAAAGGGCTGGTCGGCTATGTGCACCCATTCGAACAATCGGAAATTTTTCCCCAGCAATCGGCGAATCTCAGCAACGCCCTGCCCGTTGATGCTGCGCTGGGTAACGTCGACTACTACGAGCTCGTCGGCTTTTCAGACCACAAAGCGTCGGAGGCGGTGTGGTATCACTTGCTCAATGTCGGCCTGAAAGTTCCTGCAGCAGCCGGTACCGACGCCATGGCCAACTACGCCAGCCTCCGGGGTCCGGTAGGACTGAACCGGGTTTATGTGCGCGGCAAGGAAGGAATGCCCTCACCGGAGTTTCTTGACCAGGTCAAGCGAGGAAAGAGCTTTGTCACGAACGGCCCCTTGCTCGGATTCACGCTGGAGGGACTGGAAGCCGGTGACAGCCTGAACCTGGAAGGTAAGAAGAAAACGCTTGCCTACAAGGGCTGGCTGCGCAGCAACGTTCCTGTAGAAAAGGTGGAAGTGATCTACAACGGGCAGGTGGTTGGTGTTCACACGCAGCCGGAGCCGGTCACCAGTCTTGAGCTCTCAGGAAAGATTCCTGTCAGAGAATCCGGATGGGTG
>JAEUUE010000082.1 GCA_016787605.1 Cyclobacteriaceae bacterium | reverse complement strand
GTGCCCATGGATAACGGGATTGACCCGCGCAACATGAACGCCGAGTTGATGGCCTTGATGATGCGTACGACGCCCATGGACGGGAATCTGAACTACCGGTATTATATGGATCAATACAACAGCTCCATCACCAACCGGCAGTTGGGCGTTACCAACCCGTTTCTCAACCCCTTCAACTGGGCCCGGTTCTTTCGCGATTTGAAGGCCAATAAAAAGAAGTAGTCAATCAGGCTCCTTTGCGGGGTAGCATTTCCAAAAGCTGTTTTTTTGCTAATATTGCAGCCTCATTTGCAGTGAAGCTGCAATTTGAGGGATTCGGGGTGTAGCGCAGCCCGGTTAGCGCATCACGTTAGGGACGTGGAGGTCGGATGTTCGAATCATCTCACCCCGACAAGGCCCATCGGTTTTCGAAAGAAACTGATGGGCTTTTTGTTTTGGTGGTTTTCGAGCCAGGGGTATGGGCCTTGTCGGGGCAGGCCCCGACAAGGTGCAAGGTCTGCTTTTGGGCTTCAGGGAGAGAATGTCAGGATTTCCTTCAGTCGAGTTCTGCCTGGCGCCCGGAGCCTCAGGTATCTTGTCCCCATGTGGGTTGTTTACATAATTGAATCCAGTTCAACGAAAGGATTCTACATTGGCCATACGAATAATTTAAACCGTAGGCTCCATGACCACAATAGGGGCCGAAATCGCTCAACGAAGGGTAAGGGACCTTGGCGTTTTGTCTTTCAGCGTCAGTTTGAGGCCCGCCAAGATTGTGTTGCCTTCGAGAAACATTTGAAAAGCCTGCGGAATATGAAGTACATCAGGTCCAAATATTACCCATACTTCCTTTAATCCCATAGACCTTCTCAGGGAGGTTGGATGTTCGCCTGTCCCGGCGCAGCGCAAGCGTAGTCGGGAAATCATCTCACCCCGACAAGGCCCATCGGTTTTCGAAAGAAACTGATGGGCTTTTTGTTTTGGTGGTTTTCGAGCCAGACGTGTGGGCCTTGTCGGGGCAGGCCCCACCGTGGTTCAAGTTTTGTTTAACTCAACTTTACCCAACGGGGTCATTAAAACCCCTGGAGAGCGAAGAACGGGCTGTAATTTGGGTTCAAAATAATATCCAAGTCCAAAGGCTTACTTTTGATAATGGCCCGCCCTGCGCCCTCTATCTTTCTCCTGATTGCTTTCCTTTGGGTGGCGTGCCGATCGGCCTCCCCGCCCATCACGGAAGAGTTGGATATCGCCCGGCGCTACCTGGGTGGTGACGTGGATACCTTTCCCAACCGGACGGAGACGCATATTCTGTGCGTGCTTCAGGCGGTCCCCGGGCAAAATACCAAGTTTGTGGTCATTGACCGGAGCACGCGCATGATCGTGGTCGAAGGCTCCTTTATGCCGGGCTATGTGGAATGGAAAGGCACCGATGCCATCGAGGTGCTCAGCGTGCCCGGAAACTTGAAACGGGGAGAAGACCTTTCGAAATACATTAAAACGATTCGCATAGTTCCGAAAAACTGACGCATGCGTTATTCCTCTATCGTCCTGATTAATCTCCTGTTCTGCGGCTTGATTCTGTGGCAGGTCAACCGCCATCCTGCCCCAATGCCCCCCGCGAGCTATGTGCCCGGAAAGTTTGATGGCGCCAAAGAGTTTGCCCGTCTTCATAAACTCATTCGCACACCCCTCCGGCCTGACGGACCCACTTACGAGCCGGGCTACCGTTATCGGGAACACAGGAAGGCGCTGACGGCCGCCAAGAACCTGCCGCCACGCATCCTGGGAGCGCCGGTCACTTTCACCGAACGAGGACCTTCTAATGTGCCTGGCAGAACCAGGGGATTGCTCGTCGATCCCGATGACCCCACGCGTAACACCTGGTTTGCCGGCTCGGTCGGCGGAGGGGTGTGGAAAACAACCAACGCAGGGGCCAACTGGTCGCTGATCACGCCGGACCTCACCAACATGGCTACCTCCGTGCTCGCCATGGCTCCTTCCAATCACAACATCATCTATGCAGGCACCGGCGAAGGTTTCTTTAACCTCGACGGCATTTCGGGCAATGGGATATTCAAGTCAGCTACGCGCGGGCTCACCTGGACGCACCTTGCCTCTACCACCGGTTTCTCTGATGTGAACCGCATGGTGGTCAGTCCTTCCGATCCGAATATCGTGGTGGTCGCCGCCACGAATGGCATCTATCGCACTACGGATGGGGGGACATCCTGGTCGCGCGTGTTCGGCGCCGACAATAGTTTTGTGCAGGACCTGAAAGCCGATCCCTCAAACTTCAATATCCAGTATGCGGCGCAGAACGAGGTAGGAGTACTGAAATCCACCGACGGAGGGCAGACCTGGGCATTGGCCAACACCGGGATGAGTCCGAACGGAAGGGTGGAGATTGCGGTATCACCGGTTAACACCAGCCGGCTGTTTGCTTCCGCAGAAGGTGGTTTGTCGGGTGAGGGATCGGATCTCTATGTTTCCAACGATGCCGGGGCCACATGGTCGCTGGTCAACGTCTCCTGGAATGCTCAGCCCCTTGACTTCCTTGGCGGCCAGGGATGGTACGACAATACAGTCGCATGCGATCCTTTCAATGCAGACATTGTCTACTTCGGCGGCGTAAACCTCTTCCGGCTGACGCTGGGTTCGGGATCCTCCGAAGTCGCCAACTATGAGCTCGTGGAGAATGGGACAACGCCATTCCTGTTCCTGGTTTCATTCGCAAATATCCAATACAGCGGCGCCCGGCTGACGGCGGGGCCCCAGGCAGGTCAGCGAGAAGTGGAAGTGCGCTTTGGTCCGGGGAAGACACAGAAAGCCCATCGATTCACCGTTCCGGCCGGCGCCACGTCGGGAGTCCCGGTGGCCAACTATTCGTACACCAATTATGTCGATGTCCCGTTCGAGGTTTGGGAGGTTACCAACCCGTCGAGTCCGCGCCAACTGATGGTTTCATTCCGCGACCAGGCAGCCAACGGCAGTTTTGACCTCGTGCCCCAGAACTTCGGAACCGACGCAGCGTTGAACAGCCGCGAGTATGTGTATGTCAACGATGTGGATTATGCCGGCACCCCCAGCGCGGCCATCGCGCAGGCAGGGGGACAGGAGCACCGGTTGATGTACAGTTTCTTTCCGGCCCTGGCGAGTGGGGCGTCCTGGCAGCCGAACAATCTTCCGGCTTCCACGCTGGTGATCGACTACACTGGGCTGCAGAAGTTCAACGCGACCACGGTCACGGTCTCAGATGCCTATAACCAGTTTGATGGAAAGAACCGCTTCGTGGTATACGGCTCTGATGTACACCCGGATCAGCACAATGCGGTGATGATACCGATGAGCGGTTCCACCTATAAGATTCTTACGGCCAATGATGGCGGCATATTCGTCTCCAACATTTCTCCTGCGCCTGGCATTTCACAGGGAAACTGGACCATGTCGGGGAGGTCATACCGCACCACGCAGTTTTACGGTGCCGCCAAACGGCCAGGCTTCGACCAGTATTTTGGCGGAACGCAGGACAACGGGACCTGGAAGTCGCCGAATGCCGGGGTGTCCACCGCCCTCACGGAATACGTCAATTGTTTCGGTGGCGATGGGTTTGAGGTGATCTGGCATAACCTGGATGACCGGAAAATGATCGGGGGATCGCAGGGAAACAATTTTGCCCGCTCATTGAATGGTGGTGCCTCCTGGATTCCCGCCACGGCCGGTCTTTCCGGCGAACACCCTTTCGTTTCCAAGCTGGCCAACTCCAAGGATAACCCCGACAGGATCTACACGCTTTCCTCCAGTGGAGTATTCTACTCCACCAGCTTCGGGGAAACGTGGACCCTGACTCCCATTACAACCAAATGGGGCAGCGCCACCTCGCTTATGGACGTGGAGGTTTCCCGGGCCCACGCGAACATCGTGTGGGCGGGATCTGGCATGATCAGCCCCAGCCGGAATCTCCATGTTTCTACCGATGCAGGACTGACGTTTACGCCGGCGAACAATCCGCCGCCAACGCTCATGGAAGGATTCATTACCAAGCTCGCTTCACATCCGACACAACCGCATACCGCGTATGCACTGTTTTCCCAGTCGCAGTCTCCGAAGATCCTGCGAACCACGGATCTCGGTCAGACATGGGAAGATATCTCGGGGTTTGATGCCGTCGGCACAGCGGTCAGCAGCCGGGGTTTCCCGGATGTCGCCGTCTACTGCCTCTATGTTCGTCCCGAAAATCCTGACATTTTGTGGGCAGGGACCGAAATCGGCATCGTGGAGTCTCTCGACAACGGACAATCCTGGGCCCTGATTACGGAATTCCCGGCCTTGTCGGTCTGGGATATGCAGGGGCAGGACGACCAGGTGGTCATCGCCACCCACGGGCGCGGAATCTGGACGGCCACCATCGGCGCCACGCAGGAAACCAAGCGGCCGGCCGTCTCGGCCTTTGGTACCTCGCCGAAGAAGCAGCTAATGCTGCGTATAAACTTGGAGGAGGATTACACCAAGCTGGAGTTCTATGTGGACGCTCAGCAGGCAGGTGTTGTCCATGGAGCGACTTCCGGGGTGTGGACCGCAGCGCTTCCGGGTGTTGCTCCCGGCGGCAAATTTGTAAAGGTAGTGGGCTACCGGGGTGATGCCCCGGTGCATTCAAAATCGTACGATATGGACCAGTTGGATATCAAAGCGGTGACTACTTCGCATGTCGACTACTTCGGTAATATCACTGGTGTGGCCGCCAACGGATTCCTGCTGGGTTTGTACAGCGACAGTTTTTCCGGAGAGCGAAAGTCAATGCATACCCTTCATCCTTATCTCGTCAACAGCACCTCGACCGTTGTCATCCTTCACCCGGTCGTGGTTTCTTCCACGAAGCCCATGCTCATTTACGAGGATGTGGCCCTGGTAGAACCCGGAGTGGCAGGCGCAGCGTTCGGTGCGGCTGATTTCCGCGACTATGTAGTTATGGAGGCCTCAAGAAATGGTCTCGACTGGGTTGCCCTGCAGGATGGCTATGACGCACGGTTGCATACCGAGTGGCAGACTTCCTTTGAAGGAGGTGTCCTCGGTTCCCGCTCGTTGCTTCGCAGGCACGAGATCAACCTGCTGGACCGATTTGTCGCGGGGGATACGCTGCTCTTTCGTTACCGTCTGCATTCCGACGCCTCCATCACGGGCTGGGGTGCTGCATTGGACTATGTGGCGATCCAGGAGGAGCCCACCGGGCTGGAGACAAGCTCTACTGATCCCCTGCAGGTATTTCCCAATCCAGTGACCACCGAAGTAACAGCGCGCTACACGATCTCGACGCCGTCCATGGCCAGCGTGGAAATCATTGATCCTACCGGGAAGATGATTCATACCCGGGGTACCCGGCACAAAATTTCGGGTACGTTTCAAGAGACGTTTTCCATGGGTCAGCAGCCACCTGGTGTTTACGTCGTCCGGCTGAAGACCGGGGAAGGCGTTTACACGTCGAAAATTATGGTCAGCCGGTAGATGGTCTTTGCTATTTTTGCGTTTCTGCAGTAAAGCGGAACCCTCTCCATGCGTCAACTTCTCTGGCTTGCCTGCTGGTGCATACCGTCCATAGTCTGTGGGCAAATTCAGCCCGAGAAGCTGGTGGCAATCACAGACGCCGGCAAGTGGTCGAAGACCGGCCTGGCAATTCGCAAAGCCATGGTCAAGGACAGCCTGGATCCCCAGCCTCCCTACTTGTTGTCGCTTTACTTTTTTCAAGCCTCGCACCCCACGTTTCAAATCGATTCCGCCAGCCGGTACCTGCATCGCTCGGCGCGGCTGCTGTCCATCCGTGGATCCATCAGGAAGAATGTTCCTGACACCATGGCGCTGCGCCGGCTTCGCTTGGCCATTGACAGTGCTGGCTTTGAACGGGCCAAGCGAATGGATACCGAAGAGGGATACCAGGCATTTCTCAACCAGTTCCCTGCCGCCGCGGAAGCCCCGAAGGCCATTGAGTTGAGGGATGAGTTGGCTTTCCTCAAGGCTTTGAAGTCCAATACGGCCCGCTCGTTCAGCGCTTTCCGGGTGAAGTACCCGTTATCGCACCGGGCAGCGGAAGCGAAAAGCCGTATGGAGAAACTGGAGTTCGAAGAAAACACCAAAGACAAACGACTGGCCAGCTACATCCGCTTCTATCGGGAATTTCCGAACAACCCGTTTCGGCCCATCGCGGAGGAGCGCATCTTTGAATTGATGACCGCCTCCGGCTCGCCGGGCGCTTTTCTTCATTTCCTGTCGGACTATCCCCGCAGCCGATGGGCATCGCGCGCACGGGCTTTGCTCTTTTCCCTTCACCGGGAGGGGGAACCGACGGGAAGAGGAGAGTGGATGACGGACTCGCTGCGAAATCTCCAGGAACCCGCAGGATACTGGGTGCCCATTATTAAATCCGGCCGTTTCGGGTTCATGAATGAAAGTGGAAGGGAGGTCGTGCCTCCCCAGTTTGATGAAATACCGGAAGGCTATCTCTGTGGTGAAATTGTGGACCGGTATGTGGTGACTTCACGCGGATTGCTGTCAAGGAATGGAAACCTGGTATGGCCGGGCAAGATCAATGACTTTGACGACCTGGGGATGGGCTACATTTACCTGGCCACCGATAGCGGCGGGCAAGTAGTGCATGAGTCCGGATTCCGTATTCAACCTGGAGGGATAGACGATGCGCTGGTCATTGCCAACCGGTTCATCGGGATCAACCGGGGTGACCGATGGAGCATTCTCACCTTGACGGGCTTCCCCTTGCTACCTTCTGCCTATGACGATCTCGCCGTGCTGGACTCGGTCGTTCAGCTTACCAAAGACAGGAAAATCATTCTTACTACGCCTTCGCGGATGGCCCGCATCGCCGAAGGGCAGCCTTTTCATGAGGACTTTGTATTTGATGAAACCCGGAAGTGGGGCGACCAGCATTATTGGGTTCGTAACGGCGTGATGGAAGGAGTGATTGATGCACGGCTGAATTTTATCATCCCTCTCGATCGCCAGGCATTGCGCAAGACCGGTTTTGGCTTCGTCACCCGAAAGGGCGACCAACTTTATGTCCGGGGTATTTCGGCCCTGGAGGGCAAGCCCTACCGGTCGGTGACGGAACACGGCAACTGGCTGCAACTGATTGATGTTGCCCAGAGGCACTTTCTTTTTGACAGGGCTCAATCCCGGCTGTTCAGCGGTGACAGCTTGTGGTTCCGCGGGCAGCTGGCCTTCCTCCAGCAGGAGGACTCCGTGCATGCCTATCTGTCTGATGGGCGTTCCGTGTCGTTTGCCGCCGACGCCCCGTTCCAGTTTCGCGAGTCCCGTGATTCGGCCGCCTTCATGATCATCGAAGAAAAAAAGAAGAAGCAGGTTTACGATGCAGCCACCGGGCACCGGCTGTGGGCGGCGGAGTTTGACGAGCTGGAGCCTGTGGGCAGGTCGTTGTTCATCCTCACTCGCGCAGGCAAGAAAGGCCTGGTGAGAAGCGATGGCAAGATCGTGTTGCCCGTGGAGTACGATGCCATTGTCACGGCAGGAGAGCATGCCTTCTCGCTGCTGAAGGACAAGAAATTTGGCTGGTACGACGGCCGGTCAGGACAACTGGTCAAGCCGGTCTATGACCGCAATGTGCTGGCCTATCGACCCGGCCTGTGGCTGGCGTTCAGGGACAAGGGTTATGCCTTTCTTAAGCCTGACGGAAAGACGATCGGCCAATTTGAGTGGGAAGAGATTTCCTATTGGAGCGACTCCGTAGCCTGGGTGCGCAAAGGCACGACCTGGAAATTGCTGGAGATCGCTACCCAGAAAACCAGGCTGGACCACATCAGGCAGTATACCTATATCCGTGAGAAGGGCGTTGACAAGCTTGCCCTCGTTCAACAGGAAAAGGTCTACGGCGTAATCAGCAGCCGCCACGGGGTCATCGTGCCGATCCAGTACACCGATGTAGTCAACCTCGGGACCCGGGATTACCCCCTGTACTACACCGAGCGCCATATTGCGGAAGCCGGGATTACGGTAGTTGTCTATTTTGATCAAAATGGAAAAACGGTTCGCAGCCAGGCCCTTGAGGCCGATGAGCTGGATAAAATCACTTGCGATAACTAGCCAATGGATTAGATTTGCCCCGCGTTGCACCCCTTATGAGAAAACTGTTCTTCGTATTTTTTGTGTTTGCGCTTTCCGCCGCATGCGCACAGGACCGGCCGAAGCTGGTCGTGGGCATTACGGTTGACCAGATGCGCCAGGAATTCCTGTATCGGTATGAAAAGAAGTTCGGAACCGGAGGATTTCGCCGGCTGATGAACGACGGTTTCATGCTGAAAAATGCCCACTATAATTACATCCCCACCTATACCGGTCCCGGACACGCATCAATATTCACGGGAACCACCCCGGCCGGTCATGGAATAATCGGCAACGATTGGTATGACAAGGATGCCCAGCAGATGGTGAATTGCGTGGGCGATCCCCGGCAGAAACCGGTTGGCGTAGAACAGGGAAGAGGCGCTGTCTCGCCGTGGCGGATGCTTTCCACCACGGTAACCGACGAACTGGAACTGGCCACGCAGCGAAAAGCCAAAGTCATCGGTTTGTCGATGAAAGACCGTGGCGCCGTATTGCCGGCCGGCCACATGCCCGACGGAGCGTACTGGTTTGACAGTCCTTCCGGGCGATTCATCAGCAGTACGTATTACAAGCCGGGCTTGCCCACCTGGCTGGAGAAATTCAATAGCCTTAAACTGGCGGAGCAGTACCTCAACCGGGAATGGAAGTTGTTGCTTCCCCTTGACCAATACGAAGAAAGCGGTCCCGACGACAGCCCGTATGAAACGAAATGGAAAGGCCCAGATCAGAAGGCGACGTTTCCCTATTCTCCGAAAGCCCTCCGGGGCGATCGCACGGGCTATGATGTGCTGATCAGTACGCCGTTTGGCAATGATCTATTGACCGACGTGGCCAAGGCCGCGCTCGACGGGGAAGAAATGGGTGCCGATGCCGTTGCCGATTTCCTTTCCGTGTCTTACTCCAGCCCCGATTATGTGGGTCATGCCATGGGTCCGAATTCGGTGGAGGTGCAGGAAATCTATATGCGTCTCGACAAGAACCTGGAAGACCTTCTCAACACGCTTGACCGCAAAGTGGGCGCCGGCAACTACGTGGTGTTTCTGACTTCCGATCACGGAGTCGCCGACATCCCGGCCGAGCTGTTGTCGTACAAGATCCCGGCCGGAGTCCTGACGCAAACGCCGGTGGTCAAGGGCTTGGTGGATTTCCTCAAACCCTATTTTGGTGACAAACAAATCATTGAAAAGATCAGCAATGGACAGATTTTTCTCAACCACGATGCCTTTGCCGGCGATTTGAGGTCGGCCGGTGTGGACTTGCTGGTAGCCACGGAGCTGATTACGCAGTACCTCGAGAGCGTGGACGGAATTGCAGCGGTCTATTCAGCCACCGCGCTCCGCAATGGAAATTTTTCAGAAGGCGGCCTTAAGGGCAGTCTGATCCGTGGTTTCCATCACAAGCGCTCGGGTGATATCGCCGTAGTCCTGGAACCCCAGTGGTTTGAGGGAGGGGAGTCGGGTACGACCCACGGCTCAGCCTATGCTTACGACACCCATGTACCCGTCATATTCTACGGGTGGGGAATCGCCCGGGGTAGCTCGGTGGACTACCACCCGATCACCGACATTGCACCGACCCTGTCGGTATTGCTCCGCATTAAGTTCCCGAGCGCCAATACCGGAAACCCGGTAGCGAAGGCGCTGAAATAATCAGCCGATCACCCCAAGGACGTTCAGCACAACAAGCAGGATTATCACCGGGCACACGTAGCGGATGAAGAACTTCCACCCGCTGGCCAGTATCGTTGTCTTGAAATAGGGAGACCCTTCGTGGATCTCGTCGATTACTTTGTTGGTGTCGATCACCCAACCCGTGTAGAGGCAAGTGGTCAAAACCACGATCAGCATGGAGACCGTCCCGAACACGTGATCCATGATGTTGAGGATGCCGGTTTGACCGAACAACTGAATGTTGGAAAAGAGATCCGAACTGCCGTTGGAGAGGGCGGAAGGTACGCCTACAGCAAACGCCGCAATCCCCACCGTCCAGGTCGCCTTCTTCCGGTTCCAGCTTCGTGAGTCGATCAGCCAGGAACCCACCACTTCTACCATGGAAATGGTTGAGGTAATGGCCGCGAAGAACAGGAGCATATAGAATAAGGCTCCGGCAAAATTGCCCAGAGGCATTTGTGGGAAGATGTTAGCCAACACTTCGAAGATGAGCGTCGGGCCTGCGGCCGGGTCATGCCCGAAGGCAAATACGGCAGGAAAGACCATCAAGCCACTCAGTAATGCGATAGTGGTATCCGTAACACCTACCCAAACACTGCTACTGGCAATATTTTGGGTCTTGGGAAGATAGGATCCATACGTGATCATGATCCCCCAGCCCACTCCAAGAGAGAAGAAGGCCTGGGTGAGAGCCTTGAGGATGGTCATGCCGGTGATCTTCGAAAAGTCGGGAACTAGGTAGTACTCAATGCCCGCCCCGGCGCCTTCCAGGGTGAGGCTGCGGATGATGGTGATGATGAGCAGGACAAACAAGGTCGGCATCAGGATCTTGTTGGCCTTTTCAATGCCCCCGGAGATTCCGCCCAGCACGATGATAACGGTCACCAGCATGGCCAGCCCGGTGAGCGGGATGACGTAAGACGGCGTGGCAATGAATTCCTTGAATGGAACGGGTGCGTTGACCAGCGAGGTGGCCATGTACCCCACCGTCCAGCCGGCAATGACCGTGTAGTAGCTCAGTACGAAGAAGCTGACCAGGATGGCGAGCACGCCGCCCAAGAGCATCCAGAGGGGCTTCGCGCCGGTAGCTTTAAACGTGCCGATCGTGCTCTTGCCCGTCATCCGGCCCAGGGCCATTTCGTTCATCAGCACGGGTACGCCAATGAGCACCACGCACAGCAGGTAGATGACTACGAAGGCTGCCCCGCCGTTTTGGCCGGTGAGATAGGGGAACCGCCAAATGTTGCCAAGTCCCACCGCAGATCCTGCGGCTGCCATGATAAATCCAAAAGAAGAGGCCCATTGACCACGATTCGCTGACATAAAGAATAGTTAGGTTTAGAGTGTTTGAAGATCAATTAATTCAACCATGCGGGATAATCATTGCGGAGGGGTCAGTCGCCAACTCCCTTGATTTGGCGGCCCAGCAGTTCAAGCCCTTCGCGGAATGAGTGCGGCTGATAGCCCAGGTTTTTCTTTGCCTTCTCGATGATGAAACCGGTCTTCAGCGGCCGCCGGGCAGGCTGCCTGAATTCCGCAGAGTTGGTCTCCCGGATCAGCCCCTGGTTGAGGCCAAAATGTTCGGCGGTACGAAGGGCGATATCATAAGGAGTCATCATCTCGGCGCCGCTGATGTGGTAAATGCCCGTCGCCTTCTTTTGAGCGACCAGCCAGCAACCCATCGCCAGGTCTTCGGCCAGGGTCGGCGTGCGCCACTGGTCGTTGACCACGCGGATGACTTTGCCGGCTTCGAGGCTGTTCTTCACCCACAATACAATGTTGGAGCGGCTCTGGTCTTTCGTGACGCCATAGACGAGTACGGTCCTGACGATCGTCCAGGGAGTTTCAAGGGCCTGAACCAGCCGTTCGGCGGCCAATTTGGACTCGCCATAGTGGCTCAACGGATGGGGCGTTGCCGTTTCGTCCAGCGGGCCATCGCTGCCATCAAAAACGAAATCCGTAGAAAGATGAATGAGGTGAATGCCGCGCACTTCACAGGCTTTGGCGAGATAGTCCACCGCGGTAACGTTCTGGCTCCAGCACTCCTCGCGCTCTGTCTCGCACTGATCCACCTGGGTCATGGCCGCCGTATGAATCAAGACTTCCGGGCGATGGGTGTCCAGGGTGGCCTTGATATCTGCTTCGCGGGTTACGTCAAGGGTTGTGTAGACGCCTCGCCGGAGGGTTAACCGGGAAGGGCCTCTTCCGGTGGCTACCAGTTCGACGCCGGGTTCGCGGTCCAGCAGGCGGGTCAGTTTCTGACCCAGCAATCCGTTGGAGCCGGTAACCAGGACGCGCATCACTTCTTCGTCGCCGGGTATTCGTAACCGTACTCCTTGGTGATCTTCTTCTTCGGCATTTCTTCCACCGTGACCATCATGCGGATGTCTTCCACGGGGCGGTCATTGCCGTCGCGCTGCACGGCGGCAATCTTGTCGATCACCTCCAGTCCTTTGATCACCTTGCCGAACACGGTATACTGCCCATCGAGGTGAGGGGCGCCGCCCACGGTGGTGTAGGCATTTAGCTGTGCGGCAGGAATGTGCCGGGTGACTTTCAATCCGGTTGCTTTTTCCACCCGAGGGGCCAGGGCAAAGAGGCGGGCCTGATAGGCTTGCATATCGCCGGCGAAGTAGAGCTGGTTCAGGGAATCTAGCAGCGGTTTGTTGGCCGGGTCTTCGAACATCTTGCGAAGTCCCGTCATCAATTGCATCTGGTCGTAGCGCAGGTTGTTGACTTCGGACGGCGAGATCACCGTGCCCTGTACAATGTAGAACTGGCTTCCGCTCGAGGCCTTCGTAGGATTCACCTGGTCTCCCATGCGGGCGGCAGAAAGAGCCCCTTTCTCATGAAAGTATTGCGGCACGAACTCGGCGTCAACGGTGTAACCCGGGCCGCCGGTACCCAGGTTTTCTCCGGGCTTGGCCTTTTTCGAGTTGGGATCGCCGCCCTGGATCATGAAGCCCTGGATCACGCGGTGAAACAGGAGGCTGTCGAAATAGTGCTCCTTGGCCAGCTTGATGAAATTTTCCTTGTGCTTGGGTGTCTCGTCATAAAGAATAGCGACCATGTCTCCGTAGGAGGTCTTGATGGTGACGACATAGTCTTTCTTATCCTGCGCGCAGGAGGTGATCAGCAGGACGGTGACAAAAAGTGCGGTTATGGTTCTTTTCATGGTAAGAGTATTATGGATTCACCGGCCGGCAAGGGCCGGAAGACCGGCAAAAATATGGTCTTGCGGGTAAACCGGAAAATTTAATTCACGGCCGCGGCATGTTTCTCAAACGACCGGGCCAGGCGGAGAGAAGCGTCCATGAAGATCATCTTGGCGCTGCCGTTGCGTTCCAGCATGGCGGCGGCATCGTTGAGCAACGCATAGGCTTCCTCCACGGCGGGGAGCGGGATCACCTTGCTGAAGTTCCTGATGAATTGCTGTTCCGCATCGCGGCTCCTCAGCAATTCATCGGCGCCTGCGCGGGCCAGCATGGTTTCTCTTAGCATTTTCAACGCGTAAGCCAGGAAGGCGTGTTGCTTCAATTTGTCCATCTCGTGAAATTCCTCCGACAGGCTCAGGAGTTTTACGGCATCCAGCTTATAACACAACCTCAGCCAGCCGGCAAGGCTTTCGTGCAGGTTCTCTCCTTCGCTCTCCAGGAGGGTCAGTGCCAGCCGCAAATTGCCGTCGGCATCGGCCACGGCTTTACCCCGCCTGTTTTTATCAGGTTCACGGGACAAAAGGAAGGCGTCCAGGTCGGCGTCAGCCAGGAGCGGGACAGTCACCTGCTGTGTACGCGAGAGAATCGTGGGGAGCAGCCGCTCCGCATTGTTGGAGACGAGAAGGAAGAAGGTGTTTTGCGGAGGCTCTTCGAGAATTTTCAGGATGCCGTTGGCGGCCGAGGGGTGCATGGCTTCCGGCTGCCAGATGATCATCACCTTGATGGGGCTCTCAAACGGCTTCAGGGAGAGCGCCTTGACGATTTCCCGGCTTTCATCCTTGGAGATAATGGCCGTCTTGTCTTCCCCACCGTAGGAGGTGGTCCAGTCGCCCGGATGACCAAACGGCTGCTCGAGGAGAAACGTCCGCCAGCTCTTCATCATGTCGGCGCGAAAGCGATCATCGTCTTTGTCGCCTTTGACGTTGCTTACGGGGAAGACGAAGTGCGTGTCCGGGTGGATGTACTTCAGGTTCTTCGAGCAGGCCGGGCACTCTCCGCAGGCATCGCTCTCACCCCGGTTGGCACAGTGCAGATAGGTCATGTAGGCGATGGCCAGCGGAAGGTTGAGGGCGCCCTCCCGGCCCATGAACAGTTGGGCATGGGCAATCTTGCCGTCGCGCACCGAGCGGGTGAGGCGTTGCTTGATGTCGGTCAGACCGGGGATGTCGGCAAATCTCATGTGGTTTTCTCCCAGACGCGTTCAGACGCGGATTGTTCAAACACGGAAGTAAGTATCTTCTTGTCGGCCTCGGCCAACGTCACCTGCCGACGTTCCATGGCTCGCTGGGCGGTTTCAAAAACTTTGTTCAGCTGAAAAGTGGAGAATCCCGCCGCACCACCCCAGGCAAAACTGGGGATGAAATTCCTCGGGTACCCGTCTCCGAAAATATTTGCGGACACACCCACCACGGTACCGGTGTTAAACATAGTGTTGATTCCGCACTTGCTATGGTCGCCCATCATCAGGCCGCAGAACATCTGCCCGGTTCGGACAAACCCACCCTTGCGGTAATTCCAGAGTTTGACGTCTTCGTAGTTGTTCTTCAGGTTCGACGTGTTGGTATCGGCGCCAAGGTTGCACCATTCGCCGATTACCGAATTGCCCAGGAACCCGTCATGGGCTTTGTTGCTGTACCCGTAGAGTACCGAGTTGCTGATTTCGCCGCCGACCTTGCAGTGCGGACCGACCGTGGTATCTCCTCGGATTTTGGCGCCCATGTTGACCACCGAACCTTCGCCCAGCGAAAATGGCCCGCGAATGACGGCGCCTTCCTGGATCTGCGCATTCCGGCCCAGGTAGATCGGTCCCGTCGAGGCGTTGAGCACACAGGCATGAAGTTGCACGCCATCCTCAAGGAATATGTTCTCCGGCTGATAGACGCGGGTATGTGGGTCGGTGATCGGTTGGGAATTTCTTCCGGCCGTTAGTCTCTTGAAGTCGGCGCGAATCTGCTCGCCATTATGCTGGAAGATCTTCCAGACCTGGTCGATCCACAGGGGTAATCCCGAGTACGGGGTAGCCTTGGCCGTCTTCTCGGGGCGGGGCCCGTTAACAGCGAGTAGACGGTCGCCCGCCACCAGCGATTCGCCCGCGGAAAGATTCTGGATGGCATTCCACAGCTGGTCATCGGGACAAAGTGCGCCGTTGACATAGAGAGGACCGGAGGCAATGCTTACCGGAAACTTCTCCCGGAGGTAAGGTTCAGTGGCAAACGTGCAAGGAGTGCCGGAACAGGCCGACCATTTCTGGTCGAGGGTCAGGATGCCCACCCGGAGATTGCCCACGGGCCGGGTAAGCGTGAAGGGCATCAGGTCCTGGCGGATGGTCGGATCATCGAACAGCACGAGGTTCATGGTGCTAAAATATGGCTTTGACCCTTAAAAAAGGCATGTAAACAAAAAGGTCTCCGAGGGGGAGACCTTTTTGACAGGTTAGGTTAGATCCAGGAGAAGCGATCAGGCTTTCTTGGTGTATTTCTTCTGGAACTTCTCCACGCGGCCGGCGGAATCAACGAACATCTTCTTGCCGGTAAAGAAAGGGTGGGAGGCGGAACTCACCTCGACTTTAATGACGGGGTAGTCCTTGCCATCAGTCCACTTGATGGTTTCTTTGGTTTTCAGGGTAGAGCGGCTCATAAACTTGAAATCGCTCGAAGTGTCCCAAAAAACAACTTCTTTGTAGTCAGGGTGAATATCTTTCTTCATAGTCTGGTTCCTTTCAAAAAGGACTGCAAAGATAGCCGTAGGGCGGGTAATTGCAAGGCCTTCACGTTGTTAAAAACCCCATAGGATCGTATTTTTGACCCTAAACCTCGAAAATCCTGCCCTCCATCGGCTCTTCCCGCTTCCTGCTGCGCCATTCCCTGTTCTTGCTGGCCGCCTTCCTGCTTGCCGGCCAACCGGGATTGTATGCCCAGAGCGTAAATGCCCCCCTGGATGAGGCTTATTACCACTGGATCGACCGGTACGAGGTAAAGTCGGGCAAGATCGTCCCTCAGCTCTTTACCACGGTAAAACCCTACAAGCGTTCAGCCATCGTGGCCATGGTCGATTCGCTCCAGGCCGGGGAAAACGTGTTTCAGTCGGAGGCTGACCTTTTCAACCTGGAGTACCTCCGCAACGACAGCTGGGAATGGTCACAGGCCCCCACGGCCGATAGCCGAAAGCCCTTCCTGAAATCACTCTATCGCAAGAAGTCAGACCTGTTCAAGGTGGAGGAACCGGAATTCGACCTGCATGTCAGTCCTATTCTGTACCTGGGTGCAGGCAAAGACTCGCGGCTCAACACCAGTACGTTTATCAATACCCGCGGCGTGGAGATCCGTGGCATGGTTGACCGCAAGATTGGGTTCTACACCTCGCTCACGGAGAACCAGGCGCAACTGCCCTTGTATGCTACCGAGTACGGCGGTCTTTATGGCTACAACATTGTGCCGCACCAGGGTTTCTGGAAGGGGTTCAAGACTTCGGGCGTCGACTTCTTCGAAGCCCGCGGCTACATCGACTTCAACTTATCGAAAAGCATCTGGATGCAGTTTGGCCATGACCGGACCTTCATCGGCAACGGCTTCCGCTCGCTGATCTACTCCGACTTTGCGCCACCCAGCCAGTTCCTGCGGGCCAATGTGAAAGTCTGGAAGCTGAACTACCTGTTTCAGATCAACCGGATGGTGGCCACCAACAGCAGTCCCAACGGCCAGCGATATCCCGACAAGTACATGGCCTTTCATCACCTCAGTTTCAACATCGGGAAGAAGTTCAATCTCGGGTTCTTTGAGTCGGTCATGTTTTCGCCCCAGGATTCCGTCAATGGGGGGACGTTCGAGTTGAGTTACCTGAACCCGGTGATCTTTTATCGTGCCATCGAGCAGCAGAACGGCAGTGCCGACAACGTGATCCTCGGCTTTGACTGGAAGTGGCTCATCAGGCCGCGTCTTTCCTTCTACGGGCAGTTTGTGCTCGATGAGTTTGTGCTGAAAGAAGTGACTTCCGGAAGCGGCTGGTGGGCAAACAAGTACGGGCTTCAGGCCGGCTTCAAGTTCATTGATGTGGCGGGTATCTCCAATCTCGACCTGCAACTGGAGGGGAATGTCGTCCGGCCGTTCACCTATGCACACAAGAACCTGTTTACCAGCTATACCCACTTCCTTCAGCCCATCGGACATCCCCTGGGAGCGAACTTCTACGAGATCGCTTCGATTGTGAGGTACCAGCCTATAGCCCGGCTGGCTGTTACGGTTAAAGGGTCTTACCTCAGTACCGGTCGCGACAGCCTGGTGCCTCCTTATACCAACTGGGGCCAGGACATCAACAAGAGCTATGATTCGCGCCAGCAGGACTACAACAATAAAGTGGCCCAGGGAACCGACAATACCATTATATTCAGCGACATCCAGTTGTCGTACATGCTGCGTCACAATTTCTTTATCGACCTTCGGCAAACGATCCGCAACTCCACGAGCCCCGATCCGGCTTTCAATAACAACACCTCGCTGTCTACTTTTGCGATACGATGGAACATGGCGGCACGAAACTATGACTTCTGACCGATGAAAATCTTTCGGCGCATCCTGTCATTTTCCAACCGGCTGAACATCCGGCTGCCGCTCTTCTTTTTCTATTCCATCCTGGGCATCATCTTCGGCGCGTTCAACATCGTCCTGGTCATCCCGATGCTGAAGGTGCTCTTTGACAAATCAGGCGCGGACGTGGTCGTTCCGGATTTACCCGAATTCTCCTTTTCCACGGAGTGGGTCACGGGGGTTTTCAATCATTACTTCCTGGGGACCATCCACGACTACGGCAAGCTGAATGCCTTGCTTTTTGTCTGTGCCCTTATTGTAGGCTGTGTGATCTTCGCCAACCTGTTCCGCTTCCTCGAGCGGGTGATCGCCACCAAGATCCGCGTGGACCTCGTGCGTAACATCCGGATGGAAATCTTCCGTAAGGTATCGCTTCTTCACATCGGGTTCTTCAACGACAAGCGCAAGGGGGATCTCATCTCCCGCTTCACCAACGATGTGTATGAGGTGGAGACGGCGGTAATGAACAGCCTCAAGGCGGTTTTGAAGGAGCCGATCACGATCATCGTGTATTTCTTCGTTTTGTTTACCATTTCACCCAAGCTGACCCTGTTTACCTTGCTGGTGCTGCCGGTCACGGGCGGTGTGCTGGCTGAGATCATCAAGCGATTGAAAAAGCAGGCCACGGCGAGCCAGGAGTCCATGGGCCGCATTCTCAACATCCTGGACGAAGCGTTCAGTGGCATGCGGGTGATCAAGGCGTTCAACGCACGGAACTTCATCCTTCGCAAGATCGAGGAGGAAAGTTCCTACTATCGCAAAGTCAACAAGTCGATGTCCTACAAGAACGAACTGGCCTCTCCGGTTTCCGAGATTCTGGGCGTCATCATTGTGGCAGGCATCATCTTCTTCGGCGGCAACCTCGTCCTGGCCGATGAGTCGGGGTTACAGCCGGAAGTATTCATTGGCTTCCTCGCGGTGTTCTCCATGATTATCCAGCCGGCCAAGAACTTCTCCAATGGCATCACTTCGCTGCAGCGGGGCACCGCTTCGGCCAAACGAATTTTTGAATTGATCGACATGGAGCCGGCGATACGGGACAAACCCAACGCCAGAGTGCTGACGGATTTCAGGGATTCCATCGAGTTTCGCAACGTCTCATTTGCTTACGACACGGAGCCGGTGCTGAAAAACGTCGACCTCGTGATCCCGAAAGGAAAGACGGTGGCGCTGGTCGGTCCTTCCGGCGGCGGCAAATCGACGCTGGCCGACCTGGTGCCGCGCTTCTACGATCCCACCGACGGGGATGTCCTGATCGACGGCACCTCGCTGCGCGACTACAACCTCGAGTCGATCCGGCAGCACATGGGGGTGGTCACCCAGGAGTCGATCCTGTTCAATGATACCATCTTCAACAACATCGCTTTCGGAAAGGAAGGGGTGAGCGAGGCGGCCGTTATGGAAGCGGCGCGAATCGCCAATGCTCACGATTTTATCATGCAGACGGAGAATGGTTACCAGACGCTGATCGGGGAGAGGGGCTCCAAGCTCTCCGGGGGCCAGCGCCAGCGGCTGAGCATCGCCCGGGCCGTACTCAAGAATCCACCCATCCTCATCCTCGATGAGGCTACCTCCGCGCTCGATTCGGAGTCAGAGAAGCTCGTCCAGGAGGCGCTATTTAACCTGATGAAGAACCGGACCTCCCTGATTATTGCCCACCGCCTGAGTACCATCCAGCATGCCGATGAAATATTGGTTATCCAGGAGGGCCAGATCGTGGAGCGGGGTACGCACCAGCAATTGCTGGAACACCGGGGCACCTACTGGAAACTTTCAACCCTGCAGAAAAACTGACATGCGTGTCCGGGGACGGACGATTGAGGTGGGGCGGTTATCCGGATTAAGGGGATTTCCTTAGTTTTACGACAACGAAAAAGCATGAGCCGGAAGCGAATCCTCCTGTACCTGATCTTTGTGTTCTACCAGGCCGGGGCGTTTGCTTTCACCTACCTCGTCGATGGGCATCTCGACTTGCTGGGGCTGCTGAAATTCATCCCCTGGTTCAAGTGGATCGCCTTCCTTGGCCTCCTCATGATCGTGCTCGATATTACCTGGTATTTCATCGACTGGCGTACCAATCGGCAGGAAAGACAGGAGCTGAAAGATGAAAACACGAACCTGAAGGCGAAGTTGTACGACCTGCAGGAGGCTTCCCGGAAAGGCCAGGAAACCCCAAAACCATGAACGATTTACAACTGATTGAACAGGAACTCCGCGAAGCGTCCGGCGTGTTGGATGCTTTTCTGAAAAACGCCTCGACCCTTGCCCGGATCGGCGACGCGGCCTCGGCGATGGCCACCGCGGTCACTTCGGGCGGTAAAATTATCTCCTGTGGCAACGGGGGCTCCCATTGCGATGCGATGCACTTTGCCGAAGAGCTTACTGGCAAATACCGCGAACCCCGCAAGGCCATACCCGCGATCTGCATTTCCGACCCTTCTCACATCTCCTGCGTGGGCAATGACTACGGCTACGACTATATTTTCTCCCGCTACCTCGAGGCCCTGGGAAACAAGGGCGACGTGTTGCTGGCCATCAGCACCAGCGGCAAGTCGGCCAACGTGATCAAGGCAGCGGAGACGGCAAAACAGCGTGGCATGAAGGTCGTCGCGCTTACCGGGAAAGACGGTGGTAAGCTGGCTTCACTGGCCGACGTGGAAATCAGGGTACCCCACCAGGGATTTGCCGACCGCATCCAGGAGATTCACATTAAGGTAATTCATATCCTCATCCTTCTGATTGAGCAGAAGTTGAAGTAGCCCGGCTCAATCCTGGCCACGCCCTGAAGGGGGTTTCGCAAAATCATCAGGAAAACCGTCACGCCGCAATCCGGTTTAGAAGACCGCCTTTGCTTTCCTTGCACCGTAACCTTTACGGATCATGGTCTCCAGGACTTTTGGCAGTGCGGTGTTCGGCGTAGACGCCCGGACCATTACGGTCGAAATCAATATTACGACCGGTCACGGCCTTTTCATTTCCGGGCTCCCCGACGGGGCCGTCAAAGAGAGTCAGCATCGGGTGGAGTCGGCCATGAAGACTGCGAAATACTACATGCCTCGCAACAAGGTGGTGGTCAACCTGGCGCCCGCCGACATCCGTAAGGAAGGATCGGCCTATGACCTGCCCATCGCCCTGAGTGTACTGCAGGCTTCGCTCCAGATGGAGTCGCCAGACCTCGACAAGTATGTCATCATGGGCGAACTTGCCCTCGATGGCACGCTCCGCCCGATCAAAGGCGTGCTTCCGATTGCCATTCAATCGCACCGCGAAAAGTTCAAAGGCCTGGTATTGCCGAAAGTCAACGCCAACGAGGCCGCTATTGTCGAAGGACTGGACATCATCGGGGTCGATACGTTGAAAGAAGCCGTCGATTTCTTCGAGGGCAAAACAACCATCGTCCCATTGTCGATTGATCCCCGCGACATCTTTGAGGCGAAGGTCAATGCCTATGACGCAGATTTTCGTGATGTGCAGGGGCAGGAGAATATCAAGAGGGCTATGGAGATTGCGGCGGCGGGTGGCCACAACGTGATCATGATCGGCCCTCCGGGAGCCGGAAAGACCATGCTGGCCAAGCGCCTGCCTACCATCCTGCCGCCCCTGACCCTTCACGAGGCACTCGAGACCACAAAAATTCACTCGGTGGCAGGCAAGATCGGGAAGAACGGTTCCCTCATGACCATCCGGCCGTTCCGGTCGCCACACCACACCATCTCCGATGTGGCACTGGTGGGCGGAGGAGGCAATCCGCAGCCTGGGGAGATTTCGCTGTCGCACAACGGAGTCCTTTTCCTGGACGAACTCCCTGAATTCAAGAGGGCCGTACTCGAGGTGATGCGCCAACCTATGGAAGAGCGGCGGGTAACCATTTCTCGCGCAAGGGTTTCCATCGACTACCCGGCCAACTTCATGCTGGTGGCAAGTATGAACCCGTGCCCCTGTGGTTTTTACAACCACCCCGAAAAGGAATGTGTTTGCGGTCCGGGCGTAGTCCAGCGCTATCTCAGTAAGATCAGCGGACCCCTTCTCGACCGCATTGATTTGCATGTCGAGGTCGTTCCCGTGAGTTTCGACGAGATGACGCAGCAACGGCCGGTGGAAAACAGCGAATCCATTCGTGAACGCGTAGTGCAGGCGCGCAACATCCAGCTGGAGCGCTTTCGCAGTCACGATGCGATCTTCTGCAATGCCATGATGCCGTCTCATATCGTGAAAGAAATTTGCGTGGTGGGGGAGGCGGGCGTCAGTCTTCTCAAAACAGCCATGGAACGGTTGGGACTTTCTGCCCGGGCTTACGACCGTATCCTGAAAGTCTCCCGCACGATCGCCGACCTGGCCGGCTCAACTGAAATTAAGCCGGAGCATCTGGCGGAGGCCATTCAGTATAGGAGTTTGGATCGTGATGGGTGGGCGGGGTGAAATGGTCCATAGTCCATGGTCCATGGACGATAGTGGTGAGATGAAAATCTGTTGTAATGGC
>JAEUUE010000076.1 GCA_016787605.1 Cyclobacteriaceae bacterium | reverse complement strand
ATCTGCGGACCATGACCGACGAAGAGGTAGTGAATTCCGAACCTCAGAAAGAGGAAAAGAAAAAAGGAAAAAAGGAGCTCGGTTACGAGCGAATTCGACTGGCTCTTGAGCGACTGCAATTAGCCTGGCTGCGAACAGCCGTCACCTTTGTCGCACTGGGTTTTACTTCATACCGCTACTATTTGTCGCGTGTCGAAGACGGACTGGAGCCGATGGCTGGAGTCTATAATGGCCGAAGTATTGGTTTGTTCCTGATGCTGATGGCTTTCGTGGGCCTGTTCCAGGCGACCCTGCAGCACCAAAGAACGTATGCCAGGCTGAAGCAGTTCTACCCGACACTTCCCTATTCGGTAGCCCTAATGCAATCGTATTTTGTGCTGGTTTTTACTTTTTCACTGGTCATCGTGGCGTGGTGGCGGCTGTAGCCGCTCGTTCTGGGACGAGTGGGAGTATTTTCTTGATCATCGGGCAGTCAGCACCGTTGCCGGATTTACGCGGATTACTAACCTTGTAGAGTGAGCCGTTTCTGGAAATATCATCTCGACCATGTTCTTTTCTGGTTGGTCACGGTGGGTTTCCACATGTACACTTCTTCCGCCATCCTGGAGTCGGCGGGATGGGGTCATTGGCTCCTCGAGGTGTTTATCCGCAACGTGCTTCTGGCGCTGGTCATTTATGCACACCTCGAGTACCTGTTGCCGGAGTACCTCGCCAAGAGGCAGTATCTCTTCTATGCGGTCGGGCTGGCCGCCTGTTTTGGGTTCTACGTCCTGATCAAGAATACCCACGATGTGTTCCTCACCGTGTATACGGGTGCGGTGACCCAGCCTTTTTGGAAGTATTCATTTTACAATTTCTCCATCGCGCTTTTCTATATGGCGTTCAGCCTGGCTCTTCATTTGAGCAAAGAGTGGTATTTGCAGCGTAAGCGAATGCGGCAGCTTGAACTGGAGAAATTGACTACGGAATTGGAGTACCTCAAGGCCCAGATCAATCCGCATTTCCTGTTCAATTCGCTCAACACGATCTTTTTTCAGATCGACAAGACCAATGAACAAGCCAGGGACACGGTGTCCAAGTTTGCTGACATGCTTCGGTACCAACTGTATGAGTGCAAGGCCGACTATGTTTCCGTGGAGCGCGAGGTGACCTACCTGCGGAACTATGTGGACTTGCAGCGCCTGCGAAAAGATGACCGATACGACATTTCCTTTCGGTCAGAACGTGATTGGGGCGATGTGCGGATCGCGCCGCTGGTGCTCATGCCGCTCATTGAAAATGCATTTAAGCATGTTTCGCACCGCCCGGACGACAACCGCATCGAAATTACCCTTGGACGGGAGGGAAACCGGCTGAAGGCGACGATAGCCAATACCTTCGACGAACGCCCCTCTTCACCGGAAGGAGGTATTGGCCTGTCCAATCTGGCACGACGGCTTGAGCTCCAGTACCCCGGGCGCCATGGGATGGAGATCAGTCGTGACAAGGGGGTTTTTCGGGTCGTGTTAACGCTGGAATGTCAGTCATGAAGTTGCGTTGCCTGATTGTCGACGATGAGCCGCTGGCCCGGAAAGGGATGGAAGACTACGTTCGCGCCGTTGATTTTCTCGAGCTGGCTGGTGTTGCCGCGGATGCCGCCGAGGCCGATTCCCTGCTTCGTCGTATGCCCTTCGACCTTATGCTGCTGGACGTCCAGATGCCCCGCCAATCCGGATTGCAGTTTCTCCGATCGCTGAAAGACCCTCCGCTGGTCATACTCACCACAGCATTCAGTGAATTTGCCCTGGAAGGTTACGAATTGGACGTGGTGGATTACCTGGTGAAACCGATTCCGTTTGACCGCTTTCTGAAGGCGGTGGTCAAGGCGAAGGATTATGCCGCCTTTCTCCGGCACAAAGAACCATCGTCGAAGACCTTGTTTGTAAAGAGCGGAGGCCGTCTCGAGCGCATTTCAATCGATGAGATACTCTTTGTGGAAGGATTGCAGAACTATGTGGTCATTCATCGGGCCACGGGCAAGCTGATTGTATACATGACCTTGTCCGGGATGATGGCTCAGCTCCCGGAAGACAGATTCATGCGCGTACACAAATCCTATGTGGTGGCACTTCCGGAGGTTTCTACCATCGAGGGCCATACCCTCATTCTGGGGGATCACCGAATCCCGGTTTCGCGTACCCTCAAGGATGAGGTAGTTAAACGGATAGTAGGCGCCAATCGAATGAAACGATAGCGCGGAAGAATTACTTTACCTCTTCGAGCAACGTTCGGAAAGACACCGCTTTGTCGCCGAATTTCTTCTTTACCTCTTCGCGCAACGCGGGCGCAAATTTGTCCAGGTATTGTTCAAGCTGATGGATCGATTGAGCCTGGTATTGTACGGCGTAAGACACGGTGTCATCTTCCCCGGCGGTCAGCACCCGGTACATTCGGTAACCAAGGAACATCTTGGTCTTCATGACTTCCGGGATATGCACCTCCCTCATCCACAGTACCCACTCCTGCTCTATTTTCTTGTCTACGCCCGTGGTGACATTGTAAATCAGCATAAGTCAAAAGTAGGCAGAATCGACTTATTCCGGGCCCATTACCGGGTTTTCTGAACGGAATGTTTTTGCCCGAGGAAAAGGGCGAGGAGCACCAGCCCCGTGCCGGCCAGGGTATACATCGTGATGGGTTCATCCAGAAGGATGGCGGCAAACGTGAGACCAAAGATGGGACAGAGGAACAGCCATAGGGACGCCCGAACCGCATCAATTTTCAGCAAGTACAACCACAACTGAACTGCCCCGATCGATACCGGCACAACCAACCAGAAGACGCTGCCCCAAAAGCGCAGGTCATACGAGTTCTCCCGCTCAGCAAACAGGAGAGCAAAAGGCAATAGCAGGATCCCCCCGATCAGGACTTGCCAACCGTTGATCGACGTGCGACTCAACGTCCACGGAATGGCCGCATAATACACCGAGCCGAAGGAGTAAGCAACCATGCAAAGTCCCATTAGCGCCATGCCGGCGGGCGAAGCATACCCGTTATTGAGCAAGGGGTAGGACACAACGCCAACGCCGAGGATCCCGATGCCGATGCTCACCCATTGCATAGTGGACACTTTGGTGCGAAGCCAAAGGGCGGTAAGGGTCCCGATCATGAGGGGGTTAAGCGCAAGCGCAATGGAGGTAACACCCGCAGTCACTTGCTCCAGGGCGACGATGAATATCCCAAGATAAAGCGCCGTGTTAAAGGCTCCGAAGATGAGCAGTTGCTTCCATTCCTGGCCGCGAGGCAGTCGATCCTGTTGGGCCAGTCGTGACCAGGCAAGGAGGATGACGCCTGCCAGCAGGAATCGCAGCGTAAATAGCGGCAGGCCATCGGACGACCGAAGCCCGATTTTGGCGGCCGCGGAGGCCGATGACCAAAGAATGGCAAACGACAGTCCCGCAAACAGGTAACGTGGAGAAATGGCAGACACCATGCTTCCGTTTCAATCGGTCACATAGTCTCTCAGGTACTCGAAATGAGGCGTGAGGTTGCCGTTCTCGGCTATCGTGGCACGGGAAATGATGCCTTCGGGGTCTTCGACAAGCAACGGACGAAGAATGCGGTCAATGAGATCATGTCCAAACTCCTCGGAGGCGCTTCGCGGAAGTTCGCACGGAAGGTTGTCGATCGCCATCACCGTCACAAAGGACGGATCGCTAAGGGGAGGATGCAGGTTGCCGGTTTGCGGATCGTAGTCATACAGCGGATCGTCGATGGAGGTCGCCTTCTTCGTGCTCGGAACCGACCCGTTGATGTCGCAAGTGATGTCGGCAATGACCTTGATCCGGAAATCGGGCTGTTTCATATGCGCCTCCGTGAAGAGTACCGGCGCCTGGGGGTTCCAGAAGGCTCCGGCAAGAAGCAGATCGGTCACCTTCGCAAACTCGGGAAACGTGGATGTGTATCGTTTCGGCTCCCGGTGGAATTCGTCGCGGTTGAAATGCCCTCCTTCGTTGCGCACGTGGTAGTCGGCGCTGCCCAGCTGTACATACACGGGCTCCTCGAAGGTACGCGTCAGGTATTCCGCCGGGGTAACCTTGCGAATTCCCGCTGTATCCAGCGTTTCCATGGCTCCCTTGGCCACGCGGCCTGATCCCGTGAGGGCAATCTTGATGGGAGGCAAACTGATGCGCCTGATCTCGAGTTTGAGATCGTTGATATCAAAGCATTCGTGTGCCCGGCGGAGAGAAAACAAGTTAAAGCGCTTGCCATACGTGTACAGCCCATTGTAGGCACCGACGATTCCGGCAAACCTGCCGAAAGCTACCAGCCGGTTGCCCTGGGTATCCTTGAGCGTCTCATAATCGATCAGCCGGATTTTCTTCTTCAGGATTTCCTGTAGCAGTTTCTTGTTGTGCGGCTGCTTCTTCAGTGTATGAGAAAAGAAGAAGTACGTCTTATTGGGAATTAAGTCAGGGATCTGTACTTCCTTGATGCCCATGAGAATGTCGCACTGGGTGACATCCGGCACAATGGGAATTCCCAGTTCCGCATATTCGGAATCTTTGAAACAACGTACCGGGCTGGTTTGGCAGAAGAGAATGACATGCGGAAAGCGTTGTACAATTTCTTCCGCCTGCAACGGGGTGAAGGGAACGCGCTTGTCGGGCGGAATTCTTCCTTCGCGTATAAGTCCGATAGTGACACTTTTCATGGAAAGGATCGGTTGGGTACCGCTAAAATACTGAGTAACGGGCAGACGCGGGTCAATTTGGCTATCTTTAGGAATGACCTATGGTGTCTTGATAGTGGGTTGGATTGTCTACCTGGGGTTGCATAGCGTGCTGGCCTCGGCTACCGTGAAGGAGATTTCGGCGCGATGGCTGGGCAGCTATCATCGGTTCTATCGCCTGGGCTATTCGATCTTCTCCACGGTTGGTCTTGTAGCGCTCCTGGTAGTGAACGGGAGTATCGCGGCCCCCTACTACTTCGAGCCCATGGGTATTCCCCGATTCATCAGCCTGGTGCTGACTACCGTTGGGGTGATCGTGATGCAGCTGGCGTTCAGGAATTACCGCCTCAAGGCATTCCTGGGTTTTGAAGAGGAGGAGAGCCGGTTAAGAACCGGTGGTGTGCTGTCCAGGGTGCGCCATCCCATCTACTCGGGGCTTATTCTCGTGACCGTGGGATTCTTTGTATTCATTCCCAATCTGCCTACCCTCATTACCTGTGCCTCTATCTTGCTATACCTTCCAATTGGCATTTACCTGGAGGAAAAGAAGCTGATCCGGGAGTTCGGTGATGCGTATTTGAAATACCGGAAGGAAGTGCCGGCCCTGATTCCTCGCCGGAATCGTTTGGCGGCTTAGCCTTCAAGCAGGCCGCCGAGGAGCGAACTCGATTCCTTCCTGCGATTCGAACCGTAAGGAGAAAGAGCCTGGACCAGTTTGCGGATAGGCATTGACTGAAGCCATACTTTGCCCGAGCCACGAAGGGTAGCCAGGTAGATGCCCTCTCCACCGAAAATCATGGACCGAAGGCTGCCGGCGGTTTCCACGTCAAAATCTATCTGGGATTCGAAAGCGACCACGCACCCCGTGTCCACCCGAAGGGTTTCATTGTTAAGGGTGCGCTCAATCACCGTGCCGCCGGCGTGGATAAATGCCTTGCCATCGCCCTGCAATTTTTCGAGGATGAAGCCCTCGCCGCCCACCAGGCCTGCGCCGATGCGACGGTTGAAGACGATACTCAATTTCGTGCCGAAGGCCGCGCAAAGAAAGCCGTCTTTCTGAACGATTAATTCATTGTTTCGGCTGGTGCTGAGATCAACCGGAATAATGGTTCCCGGGTAGGGGGCTGAAAACCCGACCTTGGCTTTGCGGTTACCCCGGTTGGTAAAATGGGTCATGAACAATGATTCACCGGTAAGCACGCGGCTTCCTGCCGACAGCAGCTTGTCGAACAGGCTTTGGTTGGCGACCGAACCATCGCCCATCTTGGCTTCGAATTGTATGCCCTCTTCCATAAAGAGCATCGCGCCGGCTTCCGCAATGACGGTCTCCAGGGGGTCAAGTTCCACTTCTACAATTTGAATGCTTTCCCCCTTGATCTGGTAGTCGATGACGTGCGAGTTCATGATGCTATTTTTTACCCTGGGATTTCTTCTTTTTCTGCAGGTCGTGTTCGCGTTGTTCGATCAGTTTCTTGTCCTCCACATTTTCATCCAGGAAGGCGTTGATCTTTTCAATGTCCATGGTGGACTTGATCTCTCCGAACGAATCGATCGAAACTTCGAGCCCGGTCAGGTTCTTATGAACGCGTGGTTTTCTGGCGGGTTTCACTTTTTTCCTGGGCATAGCTACGAACCTTTAACGGAAAGAACTCCGAGGGCGTGGTGGAGACGCGAGGCTGTCTCTGCGCCGCCGAGGATGGCCATGGTTTGCATAAGGTCTGGCCCGCTCATTCCTCCCGTAAGGGCAATGCGCAGGGCGGCCAACGCGGAACCCGGTTTGACACCCTGGGAACTTGCGGCAGCCTCGAAAAGAGACTTCGCTTCTTCGGCGGTCAAGCCCTTTGATTCGGAGACGGCCTTCTGGAAGGCAACCAGCACCCTGGTCGAATCGGCGGTCCATCGCTTGGAGACAGCTTCCGGATCAAACTGAGAGGGAGGGCTGAAGAAGAGTTGCCCCAGATGCCAGAAGTCCTGGGGAAATGTCACGCGCTCCCTTAATACCGCGACGATCTGGAGTGCCTTTTCTTCGGTACAGGTCACGTTGGCTTTACGCGTTTCTTCCAGCAGGAAACCGGCGAGCTGTTCGTTGGGGAGAGCGCGCAGATAGTGCTGGTTGAACCACTGTGCCTTATGGATGTCGAACTTTGCGCCGGCTTTGTTGACCCGATCAAGGGAGAAGGCCTGGATCAGCTCCTCCATGGAAAACAATTCTTGCGTTGTGCCGGGATTCCATCCCAGCAAAGCGAGGAAATTGATTACCGCGGCAGGCAAATAACCGTTTTCACGGAATCCTTTCGATACATCTCCGCTCTTGGGATCGCGCCAGTTCAGGGGGAAAATCGGGAAGCCCATGCGATCGGCATCCCGCTTGCTCAGCTTGCCGTTTCCATCGGGCTTGAGCAGCAGGGGAAGATGGGCGAAACGCGGCATCTCTTTTTCCCAACCGAAATACCGGTACAACAAGACATGGTGCGGCGCGGAGGGCAGCCACTCCTCGCCCCGGATGACGTGCGTAATTCGCATCAGGTAGTCGTCGATCACGTTGGCCAGGTGATAGGTGGGCATACCGTCGGATTTCATGAGCACCTTATCATCGAGCTGGGAAGACTGAACGCGCACTTCTCCGCGGATGATGTCCTGGAGAATGATTTCTTCTCCGGGTTCTACAAGCAGACGAATAACATAGGAGCCCGATTCGAGCAGCCGGGCAGTTTCTTCAGCGGGCAAGGAGAGTGAATTCCTCATTTGCCTGCGTGTGGAGCCGTCATACTGGGCATTGGGAGTTTGACTGCGCATGGCCTCCAGCTCTTCTTCGGTGTCAAACGCAAAATAGGCGTGACCGCTTTCGACGAGCTGTTTGGCAAATTGCTGGTAGATTTCCCGTCGCTCTGATTGCCGGTAAGGGGCGTGCGGCCCGCCGACGCCAACTCCTTCGTCAATCTGGATCCCCGCCCAGGCAAGCGACTCCAGGATGTATTCCTCAGCGCCGGGCACATAACGGTTTTGGTCGGTGTCCTCGATGCGCAGGATCATCGTACCGCCCGTTTGACGGGCCAGCAGGAAATTATAGAGTGCTGTCCGAACGCCCCCGATGTGGAGGGCTCCTGTGGGACTGGGCGCAAAACGAACTCGGGCCTTCATGCGTAAGGGTCCCAAAGGTACAAATTTCAATCAGGCTACGACACGATGGATTGCCTCACGGGTTAGCCGAAGTTGAAACTGGAAATTGAACCGCGTGACATAGTGCATCAGTCCGAGGATTGCCACGCCGATGACGGCAAGAAGGTGGTTGTGGAACACCAGGAGACTGACCAGTCCGCCGAAGAGCACGAAGAGCGTCCAGCCGAGGAGCAGGTAGCGGGTGACCGGGAAAAGCTGGTAGGAGAGAGACACCAGGCAACCGGAATTCGTCGGCTCGATCGTGCCAATCACCAGTGGGATAAAGTGGTTGGGACGTCGCATCCGAAGGGCTATGCGAAAACGATCCGGCTTCACCCATCCCGAAAACAGGAGTTCTGCTTCGTCGGCCTGCAGAAACGGCTTGTCAGAGGTGCTCACCGCCAAACGCTGCGCGATGTCCTTTGCCTTTCGTGGCAAGACCAGCGTCTCCTCGCAGGTGGGCAGCAGCGTCACTTCACGGCGATACACGAAATTTCCACGTGAACATCCTTGGGAAGCCGAGCCACCTCCACGGTTTCCCGCGCGGGAGGATCCCCGGCAAAATAGGAACCGTAGACCGCATTGACAGCCGGGAAGTCATTCATGTTCTTGAGAAAGATGGTGGTCTTGACGATGTGTCCATAGTTGAATTGCGCGGCGCCTAGAACTTCACCGAGGTTCTTCATTACCTGGTGCGCCTCTTCTTCAATGGAGGCGGTGAGCAGTTTGCCCGTCGATTGCTGGATGGCGATTTGCCCGGAGACAAACAGCAGGTTCCCGGCCTGGATCGCCTGGCTGTAAGGACCAATGGGGGCCGGAGCATTGGGACTGAAGACGACATTTTTTGCCATGAGGTTCGCGTGTTACTTTTGACCAAATATCAGCATTTCAACGTACAACCCCCTCGCGCGGATCATGAAGATACTTGTCATCGGAAATGCTGAGCAGCAGGCGGAGTGCAGGGCAAAGTTCGGCCCCGGGCACCATTTTCAGGACTGTACCTCCTGGGAGGAAGCCCGGTCGCTGATGGCCACTGTTCAGGTAATTTTTGATTTTGCCAGCGCCAATTCGGACCGGGTGCAGCCGATACCTTCCGAACTCCCGGCGGATGTGTTTGTGGATACCAGCCAATCCCGGTTGACGGATTGGCTGAAGCGATACGGAGTGTCAGGTCAACGAATCTATGGCTTCTGCGGGCTGAGGACTTTCCTGGCCAGGGAGGTGCTGGAAGTAACACTGGCTCCCGGAGGAAAGGTGCAGGATCTCGAAAAGGTATGTGCTGCGCTGGGCACCTCCTTCCAGGTCGTGGCTGACCAGGCCGGTATGATCAGCCCGCGGGTGATTGGCATGATCATCAACGAAGCGTTTTACACGCTGGAAGAAGGCACTGCTACACGGGAGGACATCGACCTGGCGATGAAACTGGGCACCAATTATCCGTACGGCCCGTTTGAGTGGGCGGAGCGGATCGGTTTAAAGGACCTGGTGAGTATGCTGGAAGCGGTTTACCGGGAGACCAACGACGAACGGTACCGCATTTGCCCGTTAATGATCGATCAGGCTCGCCTGTCGTAGATCAAGCATCATGTACCGTGCGCCTTCGATCGGATTTTCATAGTAAGGCGGGATGTCCCGGAAGCCGATAAGCACGTAGAGGGCCTGGGCTTCCTTCATGGTATTCAGCGTATCGAGGACTACATAATCGTACTCCCGTGCGCGCGCGATTCGGAGGATTTCGTATACCAGTTTCCTCGCGATTCCTTTACCCCGGTAGGCCGGCCGCACGAAGAGTCTTTTCATTTCAGCCGCTTTCGGATAATTGGGTACACTCAGCGGGCGCAGGGCACAGCAGCCGGCCAGCTCACCGTCGGAGTAGGCGATAAGGAGGGAGCCTTGGGGGTTGGCATATTCACCCGGAAGATTCTTTAGTTCTTCCGAAAAGTTCTGGAAGCACAGACTAATGCCAAGGCCCTTCTCGTATTCCTGGAAAAGCATTCTCGCTCCATCCAGTTGATCGGTAGTGGTAGCATCCAGCAGTTGGAACATATCCGCAGGCAAATGGTTTCAGAGCATGACCTGGCCATCAATGCAGACGACTACGTCGCCGCCCACCCATATATCATCACCCAACTTGTCCAGGTAGACCCGGCCATTTCGCTGCAACTGGGTTCCCTGGGCAACAACATAATGCGCTGGAGCAAGACCTTCCCGCATCATCCACTGAGCCACTCCGGCGTTGAGACTACCGGTCACGGGATCTTCCGGAACCGCCAGCGAAGGCACAAAGGCCCGGATCTCAAAATCAGTGTCGCTTCCCGGTTCTTGTTTTCCGATGGCGCCGACAGCCAGATTGCCCATCTGCACAAAATCCGGTTTGAGTTGGCGAACGTGTTCGGCCGAGGGGAGCATGACGACACACCATCCCGGCCCATTGTCCACCCACTGATGCCGAAGAATATCGCTTCGGCCTATACCGAGGCTGGCGGTGATCTGAGACAGCGTGATTTCATCCACTTCGCCGGTCCGTTTCATGGGAGGTGCGGCAAACGCGAGGCGGGAGCCATCACGACGGACCTTTACTAAACCTACCGGGCATTCCTGAACCACCTCCGATGAGTTGCGGGGGCGTCCGCCGGCCTGCAGCCAGGCGAAGCAGCTGCCCAGGGTTGGGTGTCCTGCAAAGGGAAGTTCACCTTCCGGTGTAAAGATGCGCACCCGGTAGTCGGCTTCGGGATGAGAGGGAGGCAGAAGAAAAGTGGTTTCCGAAAGATTGGTCCAGCGGGCAAATGCCGCCATGGATTTGTCGTCAAGCCCGGTAGCGCCGTGAACCACGGCCAGGGCGTTTCCCAGCAGGGGCTGGTTTGAAAACACATCCAGTTGATGAAAGCGTCTTGAAGCAGGCATAGCGTTCACTTCCTGCTAAGTTAACTCCTACCCGGGAAAATTCTTCCGGGGGGAGCAATTACTCTACCGTAACGGATTTGGCCAGGTTGCGGGGCTGGTCCACATTGCAGCCTCTCATCACCGCAATGTGGTAGGAGAGCAGCTGGAGGGGGATGACGGAAACCAGCGGCATCAAGGGTTCGATGGTGGCGGGAACGGCCAGGGTAAACTCCGCCATGGCCGGGATCTGGGTATCCCCTTCGGTCACGATGGCAACAACCCGGCCTTTGCGGGCCTTCACCTCCTGGATGTTGGAAACCACCTTTTCATAGGAACTGTCTTTGGTGGCGATAAAGACCACAGGCATTTCCTGGTCAATCAGGGCAATGGGTCCGTGCTTCATTTCCGCGGCGGGATAACCTTCAGCGTGGATGTAGGAGATTTCTTTCAGTTTAAGGGCTCCTTCCAGTGCGACAGGGAAGTTATAGCCCCGTCCCAGGTACAGGAAGTTGCGCACATCCTTGAACTCAGCGGCTAACGAACGGATTTTCTCGTTGAGCTTGAGCGCCCGCTCCACTTTCGTGGGGATGTTTTCCATCTCGACGAGCATTTCATGGAACTTTTGTTCGGTGATGGTGCCTTTGCGATGCGCAACGATGAGCGCAATCATGTTGAGTACCGTCAATTGTGCAGTAAATGCCTTCGTGCTGGCTACGCCGATCTCGGGCCCCGCATGGGTATAAGCGCCCGCATGGGTCACGCGAGGGATGGACGATCCCACCACGTTACACACGCCAAAGATGATGGCTCCGCGGGACTTGGCCAGCTCAATGGCAGCGAGCGTGTCGGCGGTTTCACCGGATTGCGAGATGGCGATCACCACGTCGCCTTCGCGGATCACCGGGTTGCGGTAGCGGAATTCAGAGGCATACTCTACCTCTGTGGGTATCCGGCAAAACTCCTCGAAGAAGTATTCGGCCACGAGTCCGGCATGCCACGAGGTTCCGCACGCCACGATGAGAATGCGATCGGCATTGACCAGCTTGTTGATATACTCGCGCAAGCCTCCCAGGATGAGCCGGTTGGACGCAGAATCAAGCCGTCCGCGCATGCAATCGAGAATGGAGCGAGGCTGCTCAAAGATCTCTTTCAGCATGAAGTGCTCATATCCCCCCTTCTCAATAGCTTCCAGTTCGATATCGATCGTCTGGATATAGGGTGTGAGCGGAAGGTTGGCGACGTTCTTGATGGTGAGCTTCCCGTTGTCGATGATGGCGATTTCCTGGTCGTTGAGATAAACAACTTCGTTGGTGTACTCCACGATGGGGGTGGCATCCGAAGCCATAAAGAACTCGCCTTTCCCTACACCGACCACCAGGGGGCTTCCTTTACGTGCGGCAATCAGCAGGTCAGGGTTATCGAAGGACATGACGACGATGGCATAAGCGCCCACGACCCTGGTCAGGGCCAGGCGCACTGCCTCATCGAGGGAGCACTTTTCATTTTCCTGGATGTCTTCAATAAAGTGGATGAAGACCTCCGTGTCGGTTTCACTGAGGAAGGTGTGGCCCTTGCGGAGCAACTCCTGCTTCAGGGAAGCATAGTTCTCGATGATTCCATTATGAATGATCGCCAGTCGCTTGGTGGCGGAGTAATGCGGATGGGCGTTTTCATCGCTGGGTTCACCGTGCGTAGCCCAGCGCGTGTGGCCCATGCCGATGTGGCTGTTGAGATCGAGACCCTTGAGATAAGCCTCGAGTTCGGAGACCTTGCCCTTCTTCTTGTAGACGTTCAGCGCGCCGTTCAGCAGGGCGATGCCTGTGCTGTCGTAACCGCGATATTCCAGCCGTTTGAGTCCTTTGATGATTACATCACTGGCTTTCCGTTGGCCGACATAGGCGACAATTCCGCACATGGTTCAGGGGAGAGAGGTGAGAGGTTTGGAGTAATAAACCCTCAAACGCGCTGAGGAAGAATTTAGTTTGAGTACGCTGACCGTTTTGTTGAATTCATTCTGAACCGGGTGCAACGCAAAGGCGCGTGCCCTGCCGGTGTCCGATTTGTAGTCCACGATCTGCTGAAAAAACTCCGTCATAATAGTCAATCCGACTTTTCCTGTTTCCTGGTCGATGTTGATATTGCCCCCGGTCAGTTCGTTTAAAATGGCCACCCGCGTTTCGTTCCCCTGGGCGAAGGGCACGATTCCGGGTCGAATCCTGGCGAGATAGGGATCGGGGTTTTCGCCAATGAGGAAGGGGCGGAATTTGTTGGTGGAGTTCAGCAGGAGCAACTCAAAAGTCTGGGGCGTGCGCCCGGTGTATGCATTGTCCAGGACAAGCTCAGCCGAGTTGATAATGGGAAAATCAACCGTGTCGAAATACTGGTAGAACTTGGTAAGGTCAAACTTTGGCATGATGCCCGTGCCACTCTGGGTGTAGAGTTTCCCGTCGGTGGGCACCAGGTCGGTGAATGACTGCAGCCCGTCGATGACGCTTCCTGAACGATCGGGTTCCAGCAGCGTGTAGGACACCACAGGGTTGAGGATATTATTGACGGCCGCATAGTAAATCGGAAAGTCCACCACCTGGGTGGTTCCGCTTTCTTTGTAGGTCAGTACGAGCCGGGAATCGGTGGAGGTGGGCGTAGGCAGGGCGTATACCGGCGTAAACCCGAGAATCTTGTTGCCCACAGGCATGGTCAGCGCAAAGCCGCGATAGCGCTGGCTGAAGAGGGTAAAGTCATCAATGGTTATCCGGTCGTTGACCAGGTCATTCAGGAGGCTGGGGCCAATGGGTCCATCGATCCTGATCGGCAGGACATAGTAGGCATTATTGGCGGGGTCGTTGTCGGATGCCTTTTGCCATCCATCGCGGAGTTCGGCGGGCCCCAAGGCAAAAATGGTGTCTCCGACGGGCGTGGAATTATAGGAAATGGACGTACCGCTGTAATAGAGACGCTCCGGCGTCAACTGTTCATCGAGTTCGTGCACGGTGAGTTGCAGGTCGCTGCTGTCGGTAGCGCCATAGGAATAGAAATCGAACTTGACCACGAGCTTTAGCGATACAAACTCAGCATTTTCGGTGGGGAACACGGGCTCAATCGGGGGAGAAAAATTGAATATGGCCTTTGCCTCCAGGTTGCCCAAATCGGGATCGTACACGCGGCCTACGAGCAGCCGGCTGATTTCGTCATCCGATATATTCTGGGTGATAATAGGTTCATGCATGATCACGCTGTAATCCAGCGGAATCTCCACATACCGTGTGCCTAGCCGGGGGTCCTTTCGGAATCCCACCAGGGACGAATTATCCGTGCAGGAGAAAAAGAGAAAGAATACCCAGAGAAATGAAAAGGCGAAGAGTTTACCCAGCCAGCTCGGTATAGAGATTGTAAAACGATTCGGTGTAGTTATCGTCCTTCTCGATGGTTTCAACTTTCTTTTCTTTTATTTTCTTAACTAAACCTTCCAGCTTCTTATTGTCTCCGGCCACGGAAACAACGTCGGCAAATTGGGCCCCCAATTTAACAAAGCCTTCATAATCGGCCGTCTTGAGGTGGCCGAGCATGTTGTCTTCGATATCCATCATCTTCACTTTGCCCAGCAGGTCGCCTTTGAATTTATGCGTGAAGCTGTTGTTGTAGATCGTAAATACCGTCTTTGTGTTCTTGAAGAGCGGGTCATTTTTGTAGGTCGTCTTCAGGTAGAGCGGGATAAAGCTCGTAATCCAGTCGTTGCAGTGCACGATGTCAGGACCCCAGCCCAGCTTGCGAACCGTTTCGATAACGCCTTTGCAGAAGAAGATGGCGCGCTCGTCGTTGTCCTCGTAAAACTTGTTCTCCTTGTCATGGAACATCGACTTGCGGTGGAAATAGTCTTCGTTGTCGATAAAGTAAACCTGCAACTTGGCATTGGGGATGGACGCCACCTTGATGATCAGGGGCTTCTCCTCGTCCCCCACCGAAATGTTGATGCCCGAAAGGCGGACCACCTCGTGAAGGCGGTTTTTGCGCTCATTAATCAGGCCGAAACGGGGAACCAGGATCCGGATTTCCATGCCTTTCTCCTGCATAGCCTGGGGGAGTTTTCGTACAAACTCGGCCACTTCCGAGGTTTGGAGAAAAGGGTTGATTTCACTGGCTACATAGAGAATCCGAAGCTTCGACATACGGGTATTTTTTTGAGAAACAAGGCTACAAAGATACGGGAAATCCGACCGGTATTCAACTCAGGCTCAATTATTAAGCCTATATTTGCTCCGTTCCGAAATAAGGCCGGGAATGCAGATTTTCAAGGAGATCTCCCCTTTAAGGGCATACCTGAACACCCGGCGACAGCCCCCCAATTCCGTAGGATTTGTGCCCACCATGGGGGCCTTGCACGAAGGCCATCTCAGCCTCATCCGTGCCGCCCAAAAGGAGAACACCCTGACCGTTTGCTCGATTTATGTCAACCCCACCCAGTTTGGGAACCCCGAAGATCTGATCAAGTATCCCCGCACGCTCGACAACGACCTGGCCCTGCTGGAGTCGTTGAAGTGTGATGTGGTATTTTGTCCGGAAACGGACGAAATGTATGGAAGCGCTGCACCCATTGCGATTGCATTCCCCGGCCTTGATGACGTGCTGGAAGGGGAATTCCGCCCCGGGCACTTCAGCGGAGTCGCGCAGGTGGTGGCGAAACTATTTCATATCGTCGAGCCCGACCGCGCGTATTTCGGGCAGAAAGACTTTCAGCAGGTCATGGTGGTCACCCGCCTCGTCGAAGCGCTGAAGTTCAATGTGACGATCGTCCCCCTTCCTATTGTCCGCGAGGCGGATGGCCTGGCCATGTCCTCACGAAATCAGCGGCTTTCATCGGTGGAACGAAAAAAGGCGACGGTGATTTACGACTCCCTTCGGTACACAAGAAAAAAATTGCTGGAAGGACAAGGGATGGCGGACGTAATCGAAGACGTGCGGCGGCGATGCGCTGAAAATCAGGTGCGATTGGAATACCTGGCGCTGGCTGACCGAAAAACGCTTACTTTGCTGGACCGGGTAAAAGATCCCCGCAATGCGGTGATACTGATCGCCGCCCAGGTGGGCCCGGTACGCCTGATCGATAACCTGGTGCTTGAAACGTAAGTCACAATCCTGTGCCCAAGAGTCTTCGTGCTTTCCTGCAATACCTGGTGATGATAATCCTCACCCTGGCCCTGCTGTGGCTTTCCTTGCGCGGACTCGAAGCCGGTGAAGGAGAAAACAAGTTTGATCGCATCTGGAAAGCATGGGAAGGTTCGTCCAAAGGCTGGTTGCTGGCCATGGTCGCGGTAGCCTACATCAGCCATGTGATGCGTGCCGAACGCTGGAGAATGTTGCTGAATCCGACCGGTAACCGGGTCGGGCTGGGCAACAGCTTCCTTTCCCTCATGGTGGGATACCTCGTTAATCTCGCCATTCCGCGAGGCGGGGAGATCTCCCGCTGCTACAATCTGCTGAAGCTGGAGAAGACGCCCGTAGAGGTCTCCTTTGGAACCGTAGTTGTCGAACGTATTGTAGATGTCCTTTCCCTTGTCGTCGTTATCGCCTTGTCGTTTATAGTTGAGTGGGACAAGCTGATCGGGTTTCTCCAATCACTGGGCATCGGCGGAGGGCAGGCGACTCCGATGAAGGTCCCCATGTGGGCCTATGCGGCGCTGATCGGAGTATTGGTTGCAGGGATTGTGTTGTACAGCTTGCGGCGACATCCGAAGCTGCTCAGCGTGATTGCCGGGTTCCGGAAAGGACTGCTGTCCGTTTTTCAGATGCAGGACAAAGGATTATTCCTGCTTTACTCGGTCGGAATTTGGTTCCTGTATTTCTTGATGAGCTACTGCGTCATCATGGCGTTTGATACGACCCGCGAGCTTGGGTTCAGCGCCGTGCTCACCCTTTTTGCCCTGGGCGCTATCGCCATGGCAGCCCCTTTGCCGGGCGGCACGGGCTCTTACCATACCATCGTTCCCCTGGGATTAGTGGTGTTGTACCAACTTCCGCAGGCGGATGCCATTGCTTTTGTCTTCATCTTCCATGCCTGGCAAACCCTCACGATGATTGCCGGGGGCATTATATCTTTGGCCATCAGTTACGTCATCATCCGGTGGAAAGAACAGCCAACAAAATAAAGGACCTCGCGACGGCCAGGCGCCAGGTAGCCGAGTGGAAGCAACAGGGAAAACGGGTTGTCTTTACCAATGGCTGCTTCGACCTCCTTCATCTCGGTCATGTGGACTACCTGGAAAAGGCCAGGAACCTTGGCGATGTCCTGGTTGTTGGGCTCAATACCGACGACTCAGTGAGCCGTTTCAAGGGCCCTCAACGCCCTATCCAGGACCAGGAATCCCGCGCCAGGGTAATGGCAGCACTGGAGCCTGTGGATATGGTGGTGTTGTTCAATGAGGATACCCCGCTGGAACTCATTTCTGCCCTTGTTCCGGGGATTTTGGTCAAAGGCAGTGACTATTTGGCAGAAAACATCGTTGGCGCAGATGTTGTTAAAAAAGCGGGAGGGGAGGTAAAAACCATTGAATTTGTACCGGGATACTCCACCACCCGGATTGTAGATAGAATCAAGAAAACATAACGTAATAAGACTATGGGATTTGGTGCATTGATTATTGGCGGAATTTTTATGCTGATCGGCTGGATGGTCAGCGCCCGGCTCAAAAGCAAGTTTAAGGAGTATTCACAGACACACCTGAGCCGCGATCTGACCGGTGCCGAAATCGCCCGGCTCATGCTGGCGGACAACGGTATCCATGACGTGCAGGTGGTCAGTGTAGAAGGTCAATTGACCGACCATTATAACCCGGCCACCAAAACCGTCAACCTGAGTGAAGGTGTATATCACGGTCGCAATGCGGCCGCTACCGCAGTGGCTGCCCACGAATGCGGCCATGCGGTGCAGCACGCTACAGCCTATTCCATGCTCCAGTTTCGTTCGGCTATGGTGCCTGTTCAGAACATTAGCGCCAGCGTCCTGAATTTCATCTTCATGGCGCTTATGTTTGGTAGCTTTTTTGCCGGCAATATCATGCCCTGGACTACGGCACTGCAGATCATTATCGCCTGCTACGCCGTGTTTGCCCTGTTTGCGGTGGTCACGCTTCCGGTTGAATTTGATGCCAGTCGGCGCGCCCTGGCATGGGTTCGTACCCGTAACATTGTAACCAGCAGCGAGTACAACATGGCACAGGATGCGCTTAAATGGGCTGCCATGACCTATGTGGTTGCGGCAATAGGCGCTATCACCACACTGGTTTATTACGTGATGATGTATCTCGGAGCCAGCCGAGACGAATAATATTACCCCAACAGGTTCATCAAACCCCGGCTAGCAAGTTGCAGGCCGGGGTTTTTTGTTTCAGTTTCCCGGCTTCCTTAGTACTTTCGGGCCGGCATTATTTCGACACAGACTCCATGAATTTTCAGCTCACTGAGGAACACCTGGCCGTACAACAAGCGGCGCGTGACTTTGCCCAAAACGAACTCCTTCCCGGCGTATTGGACCGCGACCGGGATCAGAAATTTCCTGCGTCTCTCCAGCGCCGCATGGGCGAGCTCGGATTCATGGGGATGATGACCAGCCCGAAATACAACGGGGGAGGCATGGATACGATTTCCTATGTGCTCGCCATGGAGGAGCTTTCCAAAGTCGATGCCTCGGCCTCCGTCATGATGTCGGTAAACAATTCGCTGGTGTGCTGGGGACTGGAAATGTATGGCAGTGAAGAGCAAAAGGAGAAGTACCTCAAGCCGTTGGCCGCAGGTGAAATCCTGGGGGCTTTCTGTCTGTCCGAACCGGAAGCGGGCTCGGATGCCACCAGCCAGCGCACGACCGCTGAAGACAAAGGCGATCACTATCTCCTCAATGGAACCAAGAACTGGATCACCAATGGCAGCAGCGCAAGCGTGTACCTGGTGATGTGTCAGACCGATGCCTCCAAGAAACACAAAGGCATCAATTGCCTGATTGTCGAAAAAGGATGGCCCGGATTTGTGATCGGCAACAAGGAGGACAAGATGGGTATCCGGGGCAGTGATACGCATTCCCTGATGTTTACCGATGTGAAGGTTCCCAAAAGCAACCGTATCGGGGAAGAGGGATTTGGTTTTTCTTTCGCCATGAGTACCCTGAACGGGGGTCGCATCGGAATCGCGGCCCAGGCCCTGGGAATTGCTTCCGGGGCGTACGAGCTGGCACTGAAGTATTCCAGGGAGCGTAAAGCTTTTGGAAAGCAGCTTTGTGATCACCAGGCGATCCAGTTCAAACTGGCCGAAATGGCTACCAAGATTGATGCGGCCCGTCTTCTTGTTTGGCAAGCGGCGTACCTGAAGGATCAAAAGAAGAACTTCGTGAAGGCGGCGGCCATGGCTAAGCTTTTTGCGTCGCAGATCGCACAGGAAGTGACCACCGAAGCGGTGCAAATCCACGGCGGCTACGGATACGTGAAGGAATTTCACGTGGAGCGCCTCATGCGTGACGCCAAGATTACCCAGATCTACGAGGGAACCACGGAAATCCAGAAGATGGTCATCAGCCGTGAGTTGCTGCGATAAACGGGTTTCTGTCCGGGTACTCCTGCTGGCGGCCTGGCTGGCCACCGGCTGCGCAGCAAAAATCCAGAAAGTCCGGACCCCTTTTGACCAGGCGTCCGTTCCATCTCCTCCGGATTATTCCATGTCAAGCGCATGGGCCGCCTTGCCGATGGTTCGAGACGCGGCAGACAGCATCCCCCTGAATTCCGGCTTATCCAACAGCCAGGCAACCGCTGAAGCGGATGTGTTCTTTGTGTACCCGACGATTTACACCGGCAAGCCAAAGGAAAAGTACCCCTGGAACGCCGATGTAAACGACCCGGCGCTGAATCGGGATATCCAGACTTCGACAATCCTTAACCAGGCAAGTATCTTCAATGGCTCTTGCCGTGTGTATGCGCCGTACTACCGGCAGGCTCACCTGTATGCCTTCTACACCGATAACCCGGAGGACAGCAAGCGCGCCCTGGAACTTGCCTACCAGGATGTTAAAGCAGCGTTTGAGTACTACCTCAAATTCTATCATGACGGGAGGCCGATCGTAATCGCTTCTCACAGCCAGGGAAGTTACCACACGCAGCGGCTGCTGCAGGATTATTTTGACGGGAAGCCGCTGCAGGAAAAGCTGGTCGTTGCTTACCTCGTGGGGCGAGCTATTCCGCGGAAATCCTTTCAGCATATCGCCGCGTCCGAAGCCCCGGGGGCAACCGGGGTTTGGGCCAGCTGGAACACGTTTTCGCGAGGGTACACGCCCAAGTCCTGGGATACCTATTACCGGGATGCTCTTTCAGTCAATCCTCTTCTATGGAACACCAGTACGGAATTCGCCTCGAAGGAACTGAACACAGGCGGTGTGGGCCCCCGCTTCACTATGCTGCCCCAGCTTTCGGATGCGCAGAATCACAACAATGTGCTGTGGATCAACAAGCCCTACGTCAAAGGCCGGACGTTCCTGCGTACCCGAATCTGGCACCGGGCAGATATGAACCTCTTTTACAACAACATTCGCCAGAATGTGGCGCTCAGGCTTCAGACCTACCTCCTCCAACAGTCCGTGTCCGGAAATGGGCCAAGGTGAGCCTTTCAAGGGCGGCTCTCGCATAAATACCGGGGCAATTGAAACTTTTTTAAAAATCACCAGTTCATGGTGGTATAAATCGCGCGGAACGCGATTCTTTCCAATTGGGTAATCCTGCCTGATTCGTATGGTGCAAAGCTATTTCCGCTCGGCCCTTCGACTCCTGTCAAAAGACTGGTTTTATGTGGTGATCAATGCGCTGGGTTTGGCGGTTGGGATGGCTACCTGTTTCCTCATCTTCACCTGGGTGATGGGCGAGGTGAGCTACGACACCGGCTATCCTGAGGCGAATCGTATTTTCCGCGTAGTTACCCGGCATGATGAAAGCGATGGAGAAGGGATTGCGTCTACCTATCCCATGGTGCGCACCCGCGTTCTTTCACAGTTCCCCGAAGTGGAGGCAAGCGCACGATTGTATGACCAGGGCTTTTTGGGCAGCAAAACCCGTGTGTCGTTTGGCGACAAGGTACTGACTAACCTGAGGTTCTATTACGGAGACTCCACGGCGCTTTCCCTATTCGGATTTCCAGTGATAACGGGCGATCCGGCCAATGCCCTGAGCCGCCCGAATACGGTCGTTCTCACGCGATCCACCGCCGAGAAGTTCTTTGGGCAGGAGAATGCGATAGGCAAAGTCCTCCGCGTGGGCACGAGGATGGATTTGGAAGTGACGGCGGTGATCGAAGATCTTCCGGAAAACGCGCACTTTCATTTTGACCTGCTGGCCACCATGCTCAATCACCCCTGGATCAAGGGGGCCGAAGAGAATTTGTGGAGCGGCGTTGTTTTTCACACTTATGCCAAGCTTCGTCCCGGAGCCTCCGCGGATGAATTGGAGAAGAAGATCGCCTTGATGCTGGAAAATTTGCCGAATGATCCGAATCATTTCGGACGGGATGTCAACCTGCAGCTTCAGCCGGTGAGGGACATCCATCTGCATTCCGCCATGAAGTTTGAGCTGGGGGCAAATGGAAATGTCATCTATGTCTACCTGTTTGTTACGATTGCCGTGCTCGTGCTCGCGGTGGCGATGATGAACTACGTCAACCTGGCCACGGCAAGGCATACCCGTCGATACAAGGAAGTGGGCGTGAGGAAAGTGCTGGGAGCCGATCGTAGTCAGCTGATCTTTCAGTTTTTGACGGAGTCTTCCCTGGTGGTGCTGATCGCCTATGTGGGATCGATTTTTCTCGCCGAAGTATCACGCCCCCTGTTGTATGCGATTTCTTCCACCCAGGCGTTCTCTTCCAGTTTCCTTCAGCCGGGAATCTTGTTGGCTGGTGTAGCCGTCGCCTTGCTGATCGGTGCGGCTACAGCTATTGTTCCCGCCCTGACTTTTTCAGGATTTCGACCAGTGACTTTGTTCCGTCCGGCAAACTCGGCAGGGCGAGTCCCCGGCCTGCGTAAAATCTTGCTGGTGGCCCAGTTCAGCGTTTCCTTATTGCTCACTTTCTGCACGGCGATTACCTGGATGCAGGTAGACTTTCTGCGCGACGCGGCCCTGGGATATTCCAGAGACCATGTGGTGATCCTGGACGCCAGCTTGCCGGGAGTAAAGGAGAATATCCCGACGATCAAAAAGGCATACGGGGCTATACCGGGAGTGTTGGGGGTAACAGCCACCTCCCAATTGCCCACCGATATACAGACCGGTGAGAACATTGACGCCTCACCGTCTCAATCCGCCGGCGTTTATTGCGTGTCGGTTGATCCTGACTTTTTCAAAGTCATGGGGGTTTCCTTGGCGGCGTCGGATGCCCGGCTGAATATGCTGGAGCCCAACGATTCGCTGAACTACTTCGCGCTCAACGGCGAGGCCTTGAAGGTTTTGGGCTGGAAGGATCAGGATGCGGTGGGTCGGATGATCAGCATCCGCCACGGCAATCAACGGCCGGGACCCGTTCTGGCCGTGACAGGAGATTTTCATTTTCAGTCCCTCCATCATCCGGTGGGTCCCCTGGTGATGGAGTTTAATCCGGAGAGTTATCAGTACCTGCTGGTTCGGGTACAGCCAGACGCACTTCCCTCGACGCTGGAGGACATGAAGTCAACCTGGCAGCGCCTGGCGGGCGGAGTGCCTTTCGATTACCAGTTCCTGGATGAGCAGTACGACCGCCTTTATCGTTCCGAGCAGCGAAGCGGTGATTTGTTGGTGACTTTTGCAGTCATCGCTGTGTTCGTTTCCTTGTTGGGACTCTTCGGGCTGGCCTCCTACATGCTGGAGAGGCGCACCAAGGAATTCGGGGTGCGGAAGATCCTTGGAGCGGAGAACTGGCAGGTGGCGCTGCTCATTTCAAAGGACTTCATGATCCTGATGGGCATCGCGTTTGCGCTGGCCTTGCCCCTGGGATTCGTCTTTCGGGAAAACTGGCTTTCCCAGTTTGCCTACCGGACGTCTGTCGGGGTGGAAGTGTTCCTTGCCTGCGGACTCCTGAATCTAACCCTGGCTTTGTTGACGCTGCTTTACCATACCGTGAAGATCAACCGGACCAATCCGGTGGAGTCGTTGAGGTGGGAGTAATGTGCGGCCCCTGATTTTGCGCTGGGCAATGGCCTATAGCTTGTCCAGGACGATAGGGGCGTTAAAACCCTTCACAATCATCCCCAGGTAGTATTTGAGCCGACTGTATTCCGATGAACCGTACATTCCCTTCTTCAGGGAGTACCCGGCCTGGACTTCGATTTCCCGGCCATTCAGGGTGTACGATAGATTAATTTGTGCGATTTCATTGTCCATGGTAATGGGCTCGGGAAGTGCTTCTGCCTGGTAGCCGTCAGGTATCAAGACGGTCGCCTTTAGTTTGGCCGTCTGCGGATAGATGAAGTCAACCGGATAGGTGCGCGTGGATTGATTGAGGGGATTCTCGTTCATGCCCATTTTGGCCAGTGGCTGCACGATGAGTTTGGTGCCTGCCCTTTCCAGCTTAGTGCTTCCTGAGAACATCATCACATAGGGAATGCGTGGTCTATCATAGTTGTAGAACATCACCGCAGTTGGCTGAATATCCTTTTTGGTCAGCAAGTACTCTCTGAACTTCGTGGAGTCATTTTCGAATTGGGTCTTGTAATGATACGCTTCGTACTCGGTGGAGGTGATCTTGCCTGACACGAGACCTTCTGCCTTGTCGGGGTTGATTTTTAGGTTCAACTGAACCTCTTCCACGCTGGGTGCGCGGAAATCAAGACCTACCCAACGCGGCTCCTTCTCGTTGACCACAAGACCTTTTTCATTGATGAATCGAATGGGGATCCGGTCGTAGGCCACCAAGCTTTCTGTTCCATCGGTGAGGTAGGTGCGCTGCCCGGAAACCAGGACAACGGTGGCGTTGAAATAGTGTTCAAAAGGATAGTCCGTTCTGATTTTTCCGTGCGCTCGTGTACTGAGCAGCACGGGTTCGGCCGATACGCCGGCCGACCGGAGCAGCCCAAGGAGGAGAAGGTTGATTTCCGTAACGTTTCCAACCTTCTGGTTCAGCAGATCCTTGGCGGACTTGTAGGCATAATTGTCAAGGACACCGTCCCATTTGTACGTGGACCGCACATGATCCACAATCTTTTCAACTTTCTGATCCTCACTCAGGGTGGGCTCCAGCCGTAAATTGTCTTCAAGAATCTTCTTCCCCAGCCTCGTACAACTGTTAAGAAACTTGCCAAATCGTTCATGATCCATCATGGCCTTGTTGAGGGCAGGCCAGGTAGTGATGACAGACTCTGATCCGCCCGTAGGCCTGTTGAATTTGGAAAGCTGGAAATCCATTTTCATGATGTAGTCATCTGCCGAGGAGATGAACGATTCATCAGTGAAGGAAGGAATATTCTTCAGGGCATAAGTGTGCACCATATCGGTAAAGCGGATGCCGCCAGTGCTTGGGGCGCCCAGGCCCTCTGCCATGCTGCCCCATACGCGTTGTTTCTTGGATTCTTCGGAACGCTGGTAGTCAAACTTGGTAATCCCCTGCGCCACAAAAACATATTCGTAAAAGGGAATCATACTGACGGTATATTCACTATAAAGTGTCGGAAACTTGGACTGAAAAGTCCAGTCGGGGAGGTTGAAATGAAAGGGGGTTTCCAGGATGTATTTGTATTCAATGATAGACCCATCCTGGACGTCGGGGAACGCGAATTTCTTGGCACGCCAGTAGTTGTTAAGCTGTTCCTCGTAGATGGTCTTTGGGTCCAGGGCTGTTTTGTAAGTGAGACCATCCTTCATGTTGTAGGTATAGGCTTCAATGAGGGCGATTTTTTCTTTCTTGGTGGGATCGCCCACATAGAAGGGTATGGAGACGGTAGCCACCTCATCGGTGGCTGAGCGCTTGAATACCTTGATTCTCTTGATCCGGGTAAACCGTATATCGTACCCCTGGCTGGTATCAAAGAAGTAGGAGTCGCCGATATCGAACAGAATGACCGCACCAGCATCCGGTTCGGTGGCATGGGAAGTCATTTTCTTCTCCTCGTCAGAGAGTTTCCCGAATTCGTAGGTCTGACGTTGAGCTGAGGTGGCCGATGCAAACAGCAGCAGGGGGAGCGACAGGAAAAGAATCCGATACATAGCTACTTTTTGGGTGATAAGACAATGGCGGAAGCCCGGGCAATATCCTCGATTTCCCTCAGGAATCCATAGAAGCCGGCGTAGGAGCTCAAGGGAATATCACCGCCATATAATTCAATCCGTCTTTCCAGGCGAATGGTTGTCCCGTCCTGGAAGGACCGAAAGAGGTAATTGCCGAATGGCGTCTTGTTCTCCGAGTCTTGAGGGAGTACAGCCTGATACCCCTCAAGCATGGGCAGGTGGTAGGTGATTGTTTCCTCCCTATGGATAGGGTTGTGGATTCGAAGCGGGGTGGTTCTCTTGGCCGGGGCCTCAATTTCTGCCAGGGAAATGGGGACAGGGACAGGAATTGGTTTGAGAAGCAGGGACTTGCCTGCACTTCGCAACGGGTCGTTGAATTGCAGTTGAAGATCAACCTGCCACAGGGTCGCATCCCGGTCTGCCGGATGGACGGTAAAGTCGGCCAGTTGAGCTCCCGTCGGAGCGAGAGCCTCTTCGATCCGCTCTTTCACACGGCTTTGGTTTTCATTGGCCTGGAAGTTTCTGAATGCTTCGAATTCCCTGCCTCGAAGTTCCCATCGCGCATTTCCGTGCGCCGAACCATCTTCCTTGACGCGGATGTCGTAGGATTTCCGACACAGTACCTGGGCGGAAGTCAGCTTTGGAACAGGGATCAGCCGGCTTTCTGAACCATTAATGACCAGGGCCTCGTTTCCAATTTGTGTGCCCAGGTAGTTAAATGGGTGGAAATTGGAGGTGTTTTCCAGCCATAACGTGTCTTTTCCAAGGGGAACGCAGAGTATAATGTGATTAAACTGTGGCCCGGGAACTGATCGTATAATCCGATTGGGACTTTCCCCGACGTTGACGTTGGTATAAAAGGAAGGCACCCCGATTTCACCGAGAAGGGATCGCATATACACCGTGAGGGCCTTGCAGTCGCCATACTTTTTGTTGCTGACGTAAGAGGCGGGGAATGCCTTGAGCCCGCCGATATCCATAGAGACATTGATGTACCTCGTGTTGTCCTGGAGGTAGTGATATAGGCGCTTGATCCGCGTGATGGTGTCAGGAGCGTCTTTGACCAGTTGGGATATCCTGTACTTCTCCGCCAGGGGAAGGTCGTTGGTTCCGGCGTTGAGGCGCTCTTGCCAATCGCCGTATGATGACCAGGATTCAAGTGAACCGTCGACACCGAAGTGAAAGACCTTCGGCGCGACCAGGATGGTTGGCAACTGCTCGTATGGCGGTGGAGAATAGGACTCTGCTTTGACCGGTGCTATATTTTGGTAACTCCACTCCCGAATGATCTCCTGTTTCGATACCAGAGAATCTCCTTTGGTTCCGGCACTGTGAAAAACGGAGACGGCATAGTCGGCCGGATATCGCAGCCTGAGTCGGGCATTTTGTACCGGAAGACTGTAGTAGTAAAGCGGATGCCAACGACACAAATAAATGAATCGGGTTGTGGTAATGCGGGTATGATAGACGATTCGATACGGGTACTGATTCCAGCGCAGGGTGAATTTCTTGACAAGGTCGTCCTCGTACAGGGAAATATCCGAAATGCTGTGGCGCGTGGTGATTTCTTTCGTGGTCAGTTTGCGAATGACCTTTCCTTGCTGATCGAGAATCGAGGCTTCAATAATTTCCAGTTCATCGCCATCCTTGTAGAATAGGGTGATGTCGGAAAGCCAGTCCATATCCTTGTTGTTGATTTGGATCAGAAATCGCCGCTCGGTTGTAAGGCGACCCTTCTTCAGAGAAACGTCGGTGAAATACTCCAGCAGCTGACCCTCCGAGGGGGGAGCCCATCCGACGAACAACGAGGCGAGGACCGAAACCAAATACCTTTTCACGCCAGAAGATACCACGATTGTGTATCCAATGTAAGTGATCCGGAAGGGCAATCAAAGGACCTCGCGGCGCTGACTGGCCGTTTGACTATTTCAGAAAGCCAGAAGGAATCAGTTTATTTTTCCGCCTGTTGATTCCAGGCATATACCTGCTCGCTGATCTCCGTGAGCAAGTCAGGATCTTTTTCCAGCGCGTTGCCGATGACAATCATATCGGCGCCGGCTTCGAGCGCGGCTTGTGCCTTCTCGCGCGTATTGATCCCACCGCCCACGACCAGCGGAACGTCGATGGTTTTCCGGACGGCGGCAATCATCTTGGCACTGATGGCGCGTTCTGCACCACTGCCGGCATCCAGGTAGATAAGCCGAAGACCAAGCATCTGGCCGGCCAACGCGGTGCAGGCAGCGATGTCATATTTGTCGTCGGGGATCGGTATGGTGTTGCTGATGTAAGCCACGGAGGAAAGCTTGCCAGAATTGATCAGCATGTACCCGGTCGGCAACACCTCCATGCGATAGCTCCGAAGCAGCGGGGCGGCTTGCACATGCTGTCCGATCAGGAGATCGGGATTGCGGCCGCTGATCAGTGAAAGAAACAGGATGGCGTCCGCTGCCGGGTCGATTTGCTGCGAACTGCCGGGGAACAAAACGACGGGAATACTGACATTTTCTTTAATGGTCTGAATGACCTGCGAAAGGTTGGATCTCGTGAGCAGGCTTCCGCCCACAAAAAAGAAGTCAATGCAATTCTCGTTGGCCAGATCGATAAGGTGACGGAGCTTTCCCGGGTCGTTGACTTTATCGGGATCCACCAAAACGGCAATGGACTTTTTCCCCGCCTGATGACGGCGTTGAATGACTTCAAGAATGCTCATCAGGCGTATTTCGGGTGGCAAGGTACTCCTTGAGCTTCTGGCGCGCGAGATCGAGCAGGATGACGGAAGCTTGATTAAGCAATTGTGTTCCGACCGTGCTCAGAATCGAGGGGCCCTCATCTTCCTCCTCTTCACCCGTTTCTGGGGTAACGCCGGCCTGTGCGGCGGCCTCCAGGGCGAGTTTCTTTTTCTTCTTCTTGCGCTTCCTGGTGACGGCTGAAACGATCAGGAAGGTAAGGGCCAGGGAGCCGCCGATGATCAAGGCGTTCTTCAGCACGCGGTCAGTCTTCTGGGTAAGGTCGGTCAGCTCCTTTTCCATGGCCCGCTTATGATGGTCGGAAGCCTCCACCAGCTTTTTCTTTTCGGGATCCTGGGTCTCCAAAAGTTCCATGTGACTTACTTTTCTTTTTGTTTGATCGCTTCCACCATTTTGTGCTCAAAGGCCGCATAGATGGACTTTCTGAACACGTAAAGAAGCAGGAAGAGCAAGCCATAGAGACCGGCAACAGACCAGTAGCCGAGGTAGGCCGAGTGCAGGTAAGAGGTAATGAAGTGGGCCAGGCCGATGCTCAGAAACAGCAGGAAGAGAAAACCGACCAGGATGAGAGTCAGCAATAAAATGGCGCGAGCCACGGCTTTGGCAATGTCCTCGCGGATCTCAATTTTCATCAGCTCGATACGCGCTTCGACGTAGCCGGTCACGTGGCTGACGAGACTATCCAGTTTGAGAAATTTCAGTATCGACTCGGCGATCTTGTCCATAGGTGCAATATAGCGGAATTTGAAGCTTTAGTCCATAATCCAGGTGCTGCCTTTGCCCGGGATGTGCCTTGAAAGAGGCTACTTTCGGATTATGCTGACCAGGGCATCCGTGGATTGGACGGATCCCGCGGTATCCAGCACCTCCCTCTTCACCAGGAAGTATTCGCGGGCGCCTATGTAACTGCGAATCCCAGCCCCGGGATCGTGGTCGTAACGCTTTTCAAATACAAAAACGGAGTCAACAGTCAGCCGCTCGGTGAGTTGAAGGGAGGGGATGATCTCCCGGATGCAGAGGGTGTACTTTCCGGAGTTGTCTTCCCCGTTCCGGCAAAAACCAGGGCGATTAAGCTCAAAAAGCTCATTGTTGATGATCAGCAGGTTATTGCGATGGTAGACGCTGTATATCCTGGCCGGCTCGGAAGCGCGTTCCCCGGCATACTCTGACCAACTGCTCAGGTAAGGATTCTCATACGTTCGGGAGATGACCGTGCTAAAAGTGGTCTTTCCGCCAGACGTATGCTGGTACGTCAGTTCGGTTACCTGCACGGCATCCCGGTTGAAGTAGATCAGCGAGAAGGGAATGAGAAAGAAGGTAACGAGCAGGTAGGCAAACCCGATAGAACGGTAACGCATCGTGAGCCTTCCCAACCCGGTGGCCATCAGGACGGGGATCTCACGGGTGCCGGGAAGCAGATAAAAGAGCACCACCCCGATGAAGTTGAACAAAAAGTGAGCGATGGCAATGCTGATCGCGATGTTGGAGTTCATCACCGCGGCAAGGAAGGCACTCAGCGTCGTGCCTATGTTGGCTCCGAGAATGAAGGGTACGGCGTCCTTGAGTTTGACCACTTTTTTGGCCACTAAAGGGACGACCAACGAAGTGGTCACCGTACTTGACCGGATGGCGGCCGTCGTGAGCACGCCCCAGCCAAAAGATTTCCAGGCCACCTGGAAGAAGAAGTGGCGGAACCGGTCGGGGACTCCTAATCCGAGCAGGTCGGTAAGGACTTTTCGAAAAAAGAGTATGGAGCCGAAGAGAAAGACGGCGGAGAGGGCAAGCAACAAGAAGCCGTTGTCGACGGATTGAGCGATCCAATCGGTGAGACGACTCAGGCCCCCACCCAGCGGATTGAAATTCGTCTCCTGCAGGCCGAGGGGTTGATGGAAGAATTCATTGGCGATCGAGGAGGCCAGCCAGGACAGGAACTGGAAGTAGTGCTCCAGGGGAAAGAGTACCGCGGCAGTCAGGATGTTGAAGAAATCATGATAGGTGCCTGCAGAGACGGCCCTGCGGAACTCCTTTTTCTTGGAGAGAAACCCAAGGGAAACAATAGTGCTGGTGATCGTTGTGCCGATGTTGGCGCCCATCACAATGGGAATGGCACTTTGCAGGGTCAGGGACCCGGAGGCCACCAGGGCTACGGTCATGGAAGTGGTGGCGGTACTGCTTTGCAGGATGGCGGTAGCCAATAGCCCGATGAACAAAGCGGTGAACGGGTTGGATGTCGCGAGAATGATCGTTTCGGCGGCTGCCTGGCCGAGATGCTGCAAGGCGGAAAGAAGGAGATCCAGCGCAAAGAGGAAGATCAACAGCGCCACCAGGATGTAGGCCGTGTTGCGTACAATCGTCTTCCAGTGGGAGGGCGGAGGAGAAGGTGGAATAGGCGGCCGTTCTTCCATGCGTGCCGTAAAGATAGACGCCCTCCCCGGATGCGGAAGGCATTAACAGAGACTTAATTCGTCAGGAAGCCAGTTCCCGGATGGCCATCCAGGCCATGAGTCCCGGCCCGATGCTCAGCGCGGCTTCGTCAATGTCGAACGTAGGCGTGTGGACATACGACGTGATTCCCCGCGATTCGTTTCGGGTTCCCAACCGGTAAAACGATGCCGGGATTTCATGGGAATAGAAGGCGAAATCTTCGGAGCCGAGCGTGATGTCCAGATCAACGACATTTTCTTTGCCTACATACTCCTCGGCGGCCTCGCGTATCCGACGGGTAAGCGCCGGGTTGTTCTCCAGGTAAGGATAGCCGCGTGAAATGGTTACTTCACATCGACCGCCCATGCTCTCGGCGATGCCGGTGGCGATGCGCTCGATCTTTTGAAGGGCATCGGCTCGCCAGGCTTCGTTGAGCGCCCGGAAAGTTCCGGCCACGTTAACTTCATTCGGGATCACATTGGTTGCCCCATCGGCCATTACTTTCCCGAAAGAGAGGACCGTAGCTTGGCGGGGGTTGGCATTGCGGCTGATCACCTGCTGCAGGGCCACCAGGATGTGTGCGGCGATGAGCACCGGGTCAACGACCAGTTCGGGAGCCCCGGCATGGCCGCCTTTGCCGATGACCCGGAGATAAATTTCATCGGAACTGGCCATATACATGCCTTCGCGGAACCCGATCGTGCCGGCGGGCAGGAGAGGCATCACGTGTTGCCCGATGATGCTGACGGGGGCGGGATTTTTCAGTGCCCCGTCGCGGATCATCAGGGAGGCTCCTCCCGGGTTTTTTTCTTCCCCCGGCTGGAAGAGCAGTTTTACGGTACCTTCAAACTGGTCCCGATGCGCAAAAAGAATTTTGGCAGTACCCAGGAGGGAAGTGGTGTGTACATCGTGCCCACAGGCATGCATCACCCCGGGGTTCTGGGAGCGATAAGGCACGTCATTGGCTTCCTGGATGGGCAGTGCATCCATATCGGCCCGAAGGGCGACTGTCTTGCGGCCGGGATTGCGGCCTTCAATGTGCGCCACGACTCCGGTGCCGGCGATGCCAGTTTTCGGGGTGATCCCGGTTTCCCGGAGAATCTTTTCGACAAAAGCCGCAGTTTGATTTTCCTGGTAGGAAAGCTCAGGATGGGCATGGATATGCCGGCGCCATTGCACCACGTCGGGGGCCAATGCCTGCGAAAGTTTTTTTACGGACTCGAGCAAGGACATCAGCGAACGAGAATTTTTTCCGGTACGAGGATGGCGTTGGGAAAGTTCTTTTTGAGGCGGGTGAGATCCTTCTGGGCCTCGAGCCGTGAATAGTAGTTGCCGTACCGGACGCGGAATTTGGGCTGGGTGTATTCCAGCGCCCCATTGAGTCCGACTTCCGTCATTTTCTTCTTGGCATTCATGGCCTCTTCGCGATTCTGCCCGGAGTAGATCTGGATGGTATAGCCTTCAATGAACTTCCGGGTGATATTGAACCGATTGATGCTGTCCAGCACATCATCTACTTTTTCGTTGACATTCCCGGTTGCGGCAACAAATCGTTTTTCGCCCAGTTTTTCCCGCTGTGCCGTAGAGTCGACCGGCTCGTCCAGCTTGGGGCGGAGCGAGTAAAGGTCTTCGTGATAATAGGGGCGCGTCTTCTGACCCATCACGTCAGACGCCAGTACCAGGAGGATAAATAAACCGAACAAGCCGAGGGTTCCCTGGCGGGAAGAGAACAAACCACTGAAAATTGATGCTGTTCTCATGATGTGTGTTTATTGTTCAATGACAATGCAACGACCGGCGGCGATATCGTCTTCCACTTTCTTGTATTTCACATCCTTGAGCACCCGGCCATCGGGGTATTGAACCGTCACCTTGTCGTTGCGGCCAGCAATTCGCTCCGATTTTACGGGCGCCACTTTCTGTTCCGCCGCCCGCTGCGGGGCCGGCTGGTTGCTTCCGCCCCCTTGCAGCAAGGATCGTGATTCCTCTTTCTGCTCGCTGTACCGCTGACGTTTCTGGGCGCGCGCTTCCTGGACCTGGTCTTGCTCCTGGATCGGAATCTCAGCCTTCATGAGGAAGGAAATGGTCTCCTCATTCACCCGGGCGATAAATCGTTTGAATGCCTCGAAGCCTTCAAACTTGTAGATGAGCAACGGGTCTTTCTGTTCGTACACCGCGTTCTGAACGCTCTGTTTCAGATCGTCCATATCGCGAAGATGTTCTTTCCATTGCTGGTCAATGATGGCCAGGGTGATCATCTTCTCCATGGCACGTATCAGCTCGCCATTATTAGTTTCGATGCATCTCTTCAGCGGGGCGGCTACTCCGATTTGTTTGGAACCGTCGCTGAACGGGACGAGGACGTTTTCGATGGTGGCGCCACGGGTCCGGTTAATCTCTTGCAGAATGGGAAGGGATTTCTGGGCCACCATCTTGTTTTTCGAATCGTAGTGATGAAGAGCTTGCTGGTAGAGACGCTCCGTAATGACGGAGGCCTCCAGGCGGGCAAACTCATCTTCGGTCAGTTCAAAATCCAGGCCAAGCGTGGTCAACACGCTCATCTTGAGGTTTTCCAGCGATTCTGCGGCTTTGGCGTTGTTGACCAGGTCATCGCAGGTGTCAAAGAGCATGTTGAGGATGTCCAGCTGGAGCCGCTCGCCGTAAAGGGCGTTGCGGCGCCGGCGGTAGATGACGTCACGCTGTGAGTTCATGACGTTATCATACTCAAGCAGGCGTTTGCGGATGCCGAAGTTGTTCTCTTCTACCTTCTTCTGAGCGCGCTCGATGGAACTGGTGACCATGGAATGCGAAATCACTTCCCCTTCTTTCAAGCCCAGGCGGTCCATGATGCGGGCAATGCGCTCGGGCATGAACAGACGCATGAGGTTGTCTTCTAGGGATACGTAGAACTTGGAGGTACCCGGATCCCCCTGGCGCCCGGATCGTCCGCGCAACTGACGGTCTACACGGCGTGATTCGTGGCGCTCGGTACCGATAATCGCCAGGCCGCCGGCCGCACGCGATTCCGGCGTAAGCTTGATGTCCGTACCGCGTCCGGCCATGTTGGTCGCGATGGTGACGGTACCCGACTTGCCCGCTTCGGCGACGATCTCGGCTTCCCGCTGGTGCTGCTTCGCGTTCAACACGTTGTGTTTGATCTTCCGCAACTGAAGCATGCGGCTGAGCAGCTCGGAAATTTCCACCGACGTGGTACCCACCAGAACCGGCCGGCCCGCCTGCGTGAGGCTCACAATTTCTTCGACCACGGCATTGAACTTTTCGCGCATCGTCTTGTAGACGAGATCGTCCATGTCCTTGCGGGTCACCGGCTTGTTGGTGGGGATAACCACCACATCCAGTTTGTAGATGTCCCAGAATTCACCGGCTTCTGTTTCGGCGGTACCGGTCATGCCGGCCAGCTTATGGTACATCCGGAAGTAATTCTGGAGCGTGATGGTGGCGTACGTCTGGGTGGCGTCTTCGACCTTCACGTTTTCCTTCGCTTCGATGGCCTGGTGCAGCCCATCCGAATAGCGACGACCCTCGAGCACGCGGCCCGTTTGCTCGTCGACAATTTTCACCTTGCCATCGACGATGATGTACTCGGTATCCTTTTCAAACAGGGTGTATGCTTTCAGCAGCTGGTTGACACTGTGGATGCGCTGGGCTTTGGTGGAGTACTCCTTGATGAGCGCCTCCTTCTTTTCAAACCGGCTGGACGCATCCAGGGACGCGTCCTTCTCGATTTTGTTGAGCTCCATGCCGATCTCCGGCAGGATGAAGAACCGGGGATCTTCGCCATCGCCCGTGATAAGGTCAATGCCTTTCTCCGTCAGTTCGACGCTGTTGTCTTTTTCGTCGATGACAAAAAAGAGTGGCGCATCGGCCTTCGGCATCTCCTTCTTGTTATCGGCCAGGTGATAGTTCTCTGTCTTCTGTAACACCTGCTTGATGCCGGCCTCGCTCAGGTACTTGATGAGGGGCTTGAACTTAGGCATGCCGCGGTGGGCGCGGAAGAGTGCCAGCCCTCCGTCTTTTTCGTTGCCTTCACCGATCAGCTTCTTGGCATCGTTGAGAAACTGTGTAACCAGTTTCTTTTGGGCCTCCACCACCTTGAAGATGCGCGGTTTGAGATCGTAGAATTCGTGCTCATCGCCCCGGGGTACGGGACCGGAGATAATCAGGGGGGTTCGTGCTTCGTCGATCAGCACGCTGTCCACCTCGTCCACCATCGCGTAGTGATGGCCGCGCTGCACCATGTCTTCCGGGTCACGGGCCATGTTGTCGCGGAGGTAGTCAAACCCGAATTCGTTGTTGGTGCCGTAGGTGATATCGGCCTGGTAGGCATTGCGCCTGGCCGGGGAGTTCGGCTCGTGCTTGTCGATGCAGTCTACCCGCAGTCCATGAAACTGGAACAGCGGCGCCATCCATTCGCTGTCGCGCGTGGACAGGTAGTTGTTTACTGTAACGATGTGCACACCTCGGCGCGCCAGGGCGTTGAGGAAGGCCGGGAAAGTGGCCACGAGCGTCTTTCCTTCCCCCGTCGCCATCTCGGAAATCTTGCCTTCGTGCAGTACGATACCGCCGATGATCTGTACCTCGTAATGGACCATATCCCAGGTGACCAGGTTGCCGGCGGCTTTCCACTGGTTGGCCCACCGGGCCTTGTCGCCTTCTATGGTCACGTTCTCAAACTGGGCGGCAAACCGGTGGTCATACTCAGTCGCCGTTACTTCCAGGAACGGATTTTCCTTGAATCGACGGGCGGTTTCGCGTACGATCGCAAAGGCCTTCGGCAGCACCTCCATCAGTACGACCTCGAGTTCCTTGTTGCGCGTCAAGCCCAGCGCGTCAATCTGTTGAAAGATGCCCTCTTTTTCCTGGAGGTCCATTTCCGGTTGATCCGCTATTTGTTTGTGCAGGGCCGCCAACTGGTCGTCGATGGATTTGAGCGCCGCGGAGATTTGGGCCTCCACCTGGCGGGTTTGTGCGCGCAGCTCGTCGTGGGACAGGCCGACCAGGGTTTCTCCTTCCCGCTTGGTCTGCTCCACCAGCGGCATGATGCGTTTGATGTCTTTCTCAGACTTGGTACCAAAAAGCTTGGCGATGAATTTCAGCATGAATCGTTGTGGTTCGTTCCTGGCCTCTGATGGGGAAGGTGGTTTCTACTGGTAAACCACCGGCTAGGCCAAGAGGGGCTCAAAGTTAAGGTTTTGGAGGCTCAATAATAGGTCCAAAGGGTCGTAATTGGGCAAATTGTCAGGTTTTCTGCCCAAAACGGCAGTCAAAACACATAGGCTGCTCGCACATCCATTTGCTCGGCTTCCTGGGCGTGCGCCTTCAGCGAGATGCCGATGGAAATCCGGTTGGCGGCCAGGTAGGTGATGGCATATCGCTGGAAGAAATCCGTGCGGAATTCGTAGTCACGATACGTGTAGTGGCCGAACTGCTGGCTGAAGCCAAAGCGTCCAAAGCAGAATTGATGGCCGGCCAATATGGAAAAGAGCCAGGGGCTGACCGCCATCCCCATGCGCTCGCCTTTCTCCTGGATGGAGGCATCATGCGAAAACTCCATTCCCACGAGCCAGGCATTGGTCGTCGTGAAGCGCTTCTGAATGCCGGAATAGATGCCGACCTGCCAAAGGTTTACGCTGGATTCGGTGTCGGTAGCCTCCACGTTTCGGCGGTTGGCAAAAACTCCCGCGAAGGGATGAATGCTCCGGTCCACGGGTGCCTTGTTGGGCTGGGGCCTGATGGGCATGGGGTTGATATTGTATTCCATGCCCAGGTTGAGGGTGGGAAAGTTCATCCCCTTGTTGGGTTGCTGAAGTCCGCCATTCGAAATATGGTTGTAATGCAATCCCACATTGGCGTTGAGGTGACGACTCAAGGAGTAGTGCCCGGAAAAGCCGACCATCAGGAAGCCGCTGATGGTGGAACTGAAAAAAAGATTGGTAGGGTTATCATCGGCATGATAAACATCGGTGAGGTACGTAAGTCCTGCCGCCGCCCGGAAGCGCGCGTTGAATTTCCGGTGATAGGTCAGCAGGGGCTCCATGTAGGCCATGAGGTTATAGGAGGAGCCCAGCACATTTTCGTTCTGGTAGTTGAAATAGGCAAAACTGAGTCCCACCAGGCTGTAGCAATTGCACTTGTTCCAGGCTTTCAGGGAGCGGTTGACGCGACTAACATCGACCTGTAGCCCAACCGGCTTGGATCCCGAGACATTGATGATTTCGGTGGAATGAGGTATGATAAATCCGCCGTGTGCCTTGATACCGATGAAGTAGGAGTGAGCGGTGGTGTCCCGGGATTGAGCGGAGACATCATAGCCGGCCAGCAGCAAACCGATGGTCAGCGAAAGGAGGTTCAGATGCCGGATCAGGCGGGGCATGCGACCGTTAATTTGAGCCGTCAAATTTAAGTGCAGGCCAAGGGACTTGTCAACGCGGCATTTACAATTCAATTCGGGTTTCAAAAACGAGTTGGGCGGGACCGATGAAATGAACCTGGGTAAAACTACCGTCTGCCTGGCGTTGAAATTCGACCAGAAGAAAGCCGCCCCGGGCCTTCATCAGGATGGGCGATGGCAGGGCAAAGCGGGTAGCGGCGACCAGGGCGCACGCGGTTGCCCCCGATCCGCTGGAAAGCGTTTCGTCCTCAACACCCCTTTCGTAAATCCGGAACGCGACCTGGCCGTCCGCAAGCCGCTCCACGAAATTGGCATTGGTTCCTCGCGGGTAGTCCTTGCTGTACCGGATCTTGCGACCTTCGGCCACGACCGGGTATTGATCAAGGTCCTTCACCAACCGGACATGATGTTCGGTCCCGGTGTGGATGAAGTAGTCTTCTTCGCCTTTGCGTTCGGGGGCTTTAACGTCTCTCAGGGAGACGCGGACATTACCGCCCTCGAGGATTTGGGCTTCGTGTCGTCCATCGTAAGCGTTGAACACCGTATGATTTCCGATATGACCCAGCCGATGCGCGAAGTCGACGACGGCGCGGCATCCGTTTCCGCAAAAACTTTCGCTGCCATCGGCGTTGTGATACACCATGCGAAAGTCAGCCTGATCGTCGCGGTTGAGCAAGATGAGCCCATCGGCACCGATGCCGAAGCGCCGATGACACAAGGCTGAAATTTGCTCCGCCGAAAAGGAATGTTCGCCCAGCCGATTGTCAACCAGGAGAAAATCGTTGCCAACCGCCTGGTACTTGTAGAAATGAACGACGGACATGGCTTATTTCACCTCTTCGTAGTCCACGTACTCGCCGCCTTTAATGTCGCCCCGTTTGCTTCCGGGCCTGCCATTGGGGTTGGCATGAATATTCCCATCCTGGGGACGGGAGAAGGGGGGCGGGGGTGCCGGGGGCCTGCCAAAGGCCCTGAAAAGAACAATGGAGATCTTGTTGAGCAAATAGATCACCAGCACGAGGATAATTATCAGCTTCCACATAGCCCTGAAACGAGGCTCAAAGGTATAAGATTCCCTGCTCATCGTCCCCGGATGCCGTTTTTGGCCATTTCAGAGGGATTGCCTTTTGAAAAGACACTTTCTATCCAACTTAAAGGTGAAATTCCTCGTCTTTAGACCATGCTGACCAATTTTCTCCGCGTCGCTTTCCGCAACCTGGTTAAGCAGCGCATCTATACGCTGATCAACATCATCGGCCTGGCCGTGAGCATCACCGCCTGCCTGCTGATCATGCTGTACGTTCGCCATGAGACTTCCTACGACGACTTTGTCCCGGAAGGAGATCGGGTGTACAAGTTGGGCCTTGAGCGCAAGTATCCCAACCACTCGACTTTTTATGCGGCGGTACCCGATGGGTATGCCGGCGCCATGCGCCGCGACTTTCCCGAAGTGGAGTCCACGCTCCACCTGCTGGGCCCGACCAACGATGTGCCGATCACCTATGAGATTCCGGGTCAGGATGCCAAAACCTTCGAGGAGGACAACATCTATTTTGCCGATTCCACGTTCTTCGAATTCTTTCCGGTCACGTTGATTAAGGGCGATCCCAAGACGGCGCTTTCAGTGCCCAATCAAATCATCGTGAGCCGGGCGGTGGCCGAGCGGTTCTTTGGAGCAGAAGATCCTTTGAACAAGACGCTCAAGGCCAATTTCGGGGAATTCAAAGTGACGGGAGTTTTTGAACAGTGGCCGGAAAACTCCCATGTGAATTTTGAAATGATGGCCTCCTTTAATGCGGCGCTGTTCTTCAATCAGGAAAATTACATCAGCTTCAATTCACACCTCTACTTAAAACTCAGGCCAGGTTCAGACGCCCGTGCACTGGAGGCGAAGTTCCCTCAGATGGTGGATCAATATGCCTCGGCCCAGATCGAGCGGGAGTTGCGGCAAAGCTGGGAGGACTACAAGAAGGCCGGTAATGGATACCGTTATTTCCTGCAGCCGCTTACGTCCATCCATTTGGATCCTACCAACCTGGAGTTTACCACGACGCCCAGCGGAAACAGTCGGTATGTGCTCGGTCTCTCGTTAATAGCTGCTCTTATCCTGGTGATTGCCTGCATCAACTTCATGAACCTGGCCACGGCACGGTCGGCCTCGCGGGCACGGGAAGTAGGGATGCGAAAAGTGATGGGGTCGATGAAAGGACAACTTGTTGCCCAATTCCTGCTGGAGTCAATCATCCTGGCCGTAGTCAGCACGTTTTTGGCGGTGGTAGCCGCTTACCTGCTTCTCCCCGCATTCAATCTGCTGGTGGAGAAAAACCTCGCCTTCATCGTGGATGCCGCCATGATCCTGGCGTTGGCCGGATTCGCTCTCTTCGTGGGTGCCCTCGCCGGAATTTATCCGGCCTTTGTGCTTTCTTCCTTCAACCCGGTAGAGGTGATGAAGGGATCCTTCAGCCGTAGCCGCTCCGGCCTTCTCCTTCGGAACGGGCTGGTGGTGTTCCAGTTCATGATCTCGGTGTTCCTGATTGTCGCGACCCTGGTGGTGGGCAGGCAAATGCACTTTATGCAGAACAAAGATCTCGGGTTTAACAAGGAGTCGGTGTTGATGATCGACCGGGCCTTCCAGCTTCAGCAGAATACGGAGCCATTCTTGAATAAGGTCAGGACCATGCCGGAAGTGGTTTCGGCGGCAAGGACCAGTGCGCGCGTGGGAAACCGGGATGATGTCTTCGGCCAGATGTTCCAGCCCGTGGGATCCAACGAAGTGCTGACGGTAAAGTCCATGGTCATTGATGATGAATTCGCTCCGGCCATTGGGTTTACCATGAAGGAAGGGCGGTTCTTTTCCAGGGAAACTTCTGATTCATTGAATATTCTCCTGAATGAGACAGCTGTGAAAACCCTGGGACTCAAAGATCCGGTGGGTCAGCGCCTGACCAACAGCGACCTTTTTCGGGGTAATCCCGAACTGCAGAAGGAAAGAATCTTTACCATCATCGGGATAGTCAGCAATTTCCATTTCCAATCCCTGCGGGATGAAATAACCCCCCTGGTCATTTTCAATTACGAGATCTTCAACAGGAATGCAAACAGCAATTTTATCGCCGTGCGCATTAAGGAGGAAAGACAGCAGGAGGCCATTCGCAACCTGGAGGGGCTCTGGAAGGAACTGGTCCCCACGCGGCCTTTCAAGTATGAGTTTCTGGAAGACAACCTTAACCAGGGATACGCGCAGGAGCGGCAGTCCGGTCAGGTGTTTCGTGTCTTTTCGGGTCTCGCCATCATCATTGCCTGCGTAGGCTTGTTCGGGCTTTCCGCCTTCACGGCCGGTCAACGGACCAAAGAGATAGGAATCCGGAAGGTGCTGGGGGCCTCGGTGCCGGGTGTGGTACTTCTCCTGTCGCGCGACTTTACGAAACTGGTGCTCATCGCCCTGGGGCTGGCCATCCCGTTGGCCTGGTACCTGATGGACTCCTGGTTGAGCGGATTCGCCTACCGGATTTCCATCGGAGTGGACAGTTTCCTCATCGCAGGTCTTGTATCGCTGGGTATCGCCTGGCTTACCGTCAGCTACCAGTCCATCAAGGCCGCCATTGTCAATCCTGTGAATTCCCTGCGACGAGAGTAGGGTCTACCGGACCGACGGCGGAAACAAAAAATTTCAGAACTGGGACGTAAACAAGCCCCATCCCGTTTTCTGGCCGCTAATGGGATTCACCCTTTGTGGGAGAACATCAAACCCAGACTTACCGGCTGAGGTAAAGGTTCCGCTCTGAATAGATGTTCATGAAGTAGTCATCCATCAGGTCGTCGATGAAGTAGATCGCCTCGCCGGTCGATTTCATCTCGGGTCCCAGTTGCTTATTGACGTCGGGGAACTTCGAGAAGGAAAACACGGGGACTTTGATGGCGTAACCTTTCTTCGTGGGCTTGAAGGTGAAGTCCCTCAGCTTCCTTTCTCCCAGCATGATCTTGGTAGCATAGTTCACGTAGGGCTCATCATAGGCTTTGCAGATGAAGGGCACCGTACGGGAAGCCCGGGGGTTGGCCTCGATGATGTACACCTTGTCGTTCTTCACCGCGAACTGGATGTTGATCAGCCCTACGGTCTTGAGCGCAAGTGCAATACGCTTGGTGTGACTCTCAATTTGCTTGATGACAAAGTCGCCCAGGTTATAGGGCGGAAGAACAGCGTAGGAGTCTCCGCTGTGGATACCGGCAGGCTCAATGTGCTGCATGATGCCGATAATATAGACGTCTTCCCCGTCGCAGATCGCATCGGCCTCCGCTTCGATGGCGCCGTCCAGGAAATGGTCAAGGAGCACCTTGTTGTCGGGCAAGTGTTTCCAGATATCCAGGATGTGATGCTCGAGCTCCTTCTCGTTGATTACAATTTTCATGCTCTGTCCTCCCAGCACGTAGGAAGGGCGGACCAGCAGGGGGAACCCGATGGTCTTCGAAACCTCGAGGGCTTCATCGGCGTCACGGGCTACGCCAAAATCAGGATAAGGAATGCCGAGCTCTTTCAGCAGCGTGGAAAAACTGCCGCGGTCTTCGGCCAGGTCCAGCGCTTCGAACGAAGTGCCCATGATCTTCACCCCGTACTTGTGGAGCTTCTCCGCGAGCTTGAGTGCTGTTTGTCCGCCTAATTGTACGATGACCCCCTCCGGTTTTTCGTGCTGGATGATATCCCAGAGGTGTTCCCAGAAGACAGGCTCGAAATACAATTTGTCCGCAATGTCGAAGTCGGTGGAAACCGTTTCCGGGTTGCAGTTGATCATGATGGTCTCATAACCGCACTCCTTGGCTGCCAGCACGCCATGCACGCAGGAGTAGTCAAACTCGATGCCCTGCCCGATGCGGTTAGGTCCGGAACCCAGGATGATCACCTTTTTCCTGGTGGACACGACGGATTCATTCTCCGTGTCAAATGTGGAATAGTAATAAGGCGTCTTGGCTTCGAATTCGGCCGCGCAGGTGTCCACGAGTTTGTATACGCGGTTAATGCCGAGGGCGCGGCGTTTCTTGTGAACCTCGCTCTCCAGGCAGCGCAGCAGGTGGGCGATCTGCCGGTCGGCGTATCCTTTCTCTTTGGCTTTGCGCAGCAGGTCTTTGGGGATGCTGTCCAGGTTATACTTTTCGATTTCCTTTTCCAGCTCGATTAGTTCCCAGATTTGTTCGAGGAACCAGGGGTCAATTTTGGTGAGTTTCTGGATCGTCTTCATCGAGATCCCGAGCTTCATCGCATCATAGATGTGAAACAGGCGGTTCCAGCTCGGGTGTTCCAGGCTGTACAGCAAATCGTCCTGCTTGGTCAGTTCTTTCCCGTCGGCGCCCAGCCCGTTGCGCCGGATCTCCAGCGATTGACAGGCTTTCTGAAGGGCCTCCTGGAAATTGCGGCCAATGCCCATCACTTCACCCACCGATTTCATCTGGAGACCGATCCGCCGGTCGGCCCCGTGAAACTTGTCAAAGTTCCACCGGGGAATCTTGACGATCACGTAGTCGAGAGCAGGTTCAAAATAGGCCGTAGTGGTTCCCGTGATGGCGTTCTTGAGCTCGTCGAGTTGGTAGCCGATGGCGAGCTTGGCGGCAATTTTGGCAATGGGATACCCGGTCGCTTTGGAGGCCAGTGCGGAAGAGCGCGATACCCGGGGATTGATTTCGATGCCGATGATCTCGTCGTCGTTGTTGGGATTAACGGAGAACTGTACGTTACATCCGCCGGCAAACTGGCCGATGCCGTTCATCATCTTGATGGCCAGGTCGCGCATGTGCTGATACACTGTATCGGGCAAGGTCATGGCCGGGGCCACCGTGATGGAGTCGCCGGTGTGAATGCCCATCGGGTCAAAGTTCTCAATGGAGCAAATGATGATGACGTTGCCGTTTCCATCCCTCAGCAACTCCAGCTCGTATTCTTTCCAGCCCATGATGCTCTGCTCCACGAGCACTTCGTGAATGGGGGAGGCATGGAGTCCACGATTCAAAGCTTCATCGAAATCTTCGGCCTTCTCTACAAATCCACCACCGGTACCGCCCAGCGTGAAGGAGGGCCGAATTACCAGGGGAAAGCCAATCTCCTGGGCGATTTCCTTCCCCTGGAGGAAAGAGGTTGCCGTAGCACCTTTGCAGACCCCGACGCCTAGCTCATGCATTTTCAGCCGGAATTTCTCGCGGTCTTCCGTGGTCTCGATGGCCTTGATGTCGACCCCGATAATGCGAACGCCAAAGTGTTGCCAGATGCCCGCTTTTTCGCACTCAATGCACAGGTTAAGAGCCGTTTGCCCGCCCATAGTAGGCAACACGGCGTCGATATTGTGCTTCTCCAGGATTTCCCGGATATACTTCTTCTCGAGCGGTTTAAGGTAGACATGATCCGCATTGATCTTATCGGTCATGATCGTGGCGGGGTTGGAATTGATCAGCACCACTTCGATGCCCTCTTCGCGCAGCGAGCGGGCGGCTTGAGAGCCGGCGTAATCGAATTCACAGGCCTGGCCAATAACGATGGGGCCGCTTCCGATGATCAGTACGGAGCGGATACTTCTGTCGCGAGGCATTTCAGATGGGGGAAGGGTTAAACCGGCGACAAAAATAGGGAGGAATTTCAGCAGTAGGCCCTCTTCCGGGTCACTTTTAATTCCGGGTATTTGAAGTGCTCAAAAAATGGCTAATCAGTGAATCTTGACCACCTTTCGGGTCACCCTGTTCGTCCCGGAGCCGATCCGGGCGATGTAGATGCCTGTCGGTGATTCGTCCAGGCTGATTTCCAGGAACGAACCGGTCAGGCCGGATTGCTGATAGACGATTTGCCCCTGAAGATTGAGTACCTGGATCGAGCGTGTCCCGGTATAGCCATCGTCAAAGGTGACCTGAATCTTGCCCTGGGATGGGTTGGGGAAAATCCGGACTCCACCCAGGTTGTCGTCTCCCAGTCCGGTAATCACGGCGATCGTTTGTACCAGTGTATCCCGACACCCGTTTGCATCAACCACCATGAGCGTAATGTCATAGGGCTCAGCCAGGGGGTAGCTTTGGGTAGGATTTTGGTCCGTACTCGTCGCCCCGTTGCCGAAGTTCCAGCTCCAGGAAACTGCGCCCGTGCTTTGGTCAGTAAACTGGATCGGAGAATACGTCTTCAATTCTCCCGAGGTGGTGAAGGCAGCCACCGGGGGTGTCAATACGGAGACGCTAACCGGGCTGGAGGTATTCTGACAGGCAGGCGATAAGCTGTTGACCGTGACCGAGTAGTTTCCGGCCTGGTTAACCTGGATAGTCCGGGTGGTGGCGCCTGTGCTCCACAAGTAAGTGTCGGCCTCTTCCGCGGCGAGCGTCAGGCTCTCGTTGCCGCAGATGATCGTGGATCCGGAGGTGGTGACTTTAGGATTGGCCTTGATGGAGACTGAGGCAGCGCTTCGCACGCTCTCATAGCTGTTGTCCGCATTGGAAACATAAAAGGTGGTATCACTGAAAAGGTTCGGCGTGTTATATGTGGCGCCGGTATGGAACGGCGTCCCACCGGTGAATTCGGTATACCAATTGAAGGTAGACGCGCCGGTTGCCGAGAGGGTTGTGCTGCCGCCATAACAGGCAGCAGCCGCTGCGATCACCGGCTTTGCGGCGGCGAGCATGTAGTTATAAGCCGTATCCGCCTGCTGGGCAGAAACCTTGAGCTCATCCAGGCTGTGTGTAGCATGAAGAGCAAAGGCCACCACCACTTGCTGTCCTGCGGGAATGGTAAAAGGCCCGGATCCGACAACGTGACTCACGTCGGAGCCGCCTACCGAAACACCTGCCTCCAGCCGGCCGAGCCCGCTGTTCAGCGTCTGGAACTTTTCAGCATCGGTAAATCCGTCGTAAAGCCCGAAAGAACCTGCGCCGGCAACGGCTTGGTTGTTATCAATGGCATAGTAGCTGGGCGTGCCGGTGAGCAACTGGATGCCTGCATGGGGCAGCGCTGAACCCGTGGTCGGGTACACATAGCCCAGTTTGTTTGGATTATCCCATTTGGCAATATCGCCGGCGCCACTATCCGTAATGTCCCAATCGGCAAATAAGCCCAGGTAGAAATTGTTGATCGGACTGGCCGTGGGATTCTTAATGGTGTATTCCAGTATGATAAACTTGTCGTAGGGCGCTTCCTTCCAGGCCAGACTTCGGTACTCAACCTGAAAGGCTTGAGTGGCTGGGGTGGTACTGTTGCTCAGTGCGCCGGAAATCTCCGAAGAAGATCTCAGGCCCGGCACCGATTCTGTTATTCGGGGTCCGATAGAAACAAAGTCCTGATCGTAACCGTTGTTGATTCCGCGCACATTGTTGTACAGTTGTGCGCCGGTTCCGGTACCCATGATCAACCCCATTTCAAAGAGCATGGAGTTGCCGTCGAAAACAAAACCCAGACCTTTGGTGCGGGTACTTGATTCGGTGTCTTCGAAGCCGATCCGCCCGGTGTTGCTTACCGTGGTCGTCACCAGATTCTCATCCACGTCGATAAAGGTCGGGTTGAGCAGGAAGGTAATTTCTTGCTGATCGATGTAGGTTCCGTCTTTGTATTGGATGGTGATCGGGATCTCAAAATTGTCGGGCACGAAGGAAGCGATCTGAATTTCGAAAGGAGCCAGCGTATTGCTCAGACTTCCGCCAGCCGGAATAGCGCCGGGACGTATGGTTCCCTTCGTCACGGAGATGAACGCGGAATTCTCCACGATGCTTATCTCGAGGGCGGATGAGGTGGCCGCCAGGATGTTTTTAAAGGTCATGGTCAGATAGCCTGTTTGGCCTTGTTGGGCGGGGGAGCCGCTGGCATTCAGCAGTCGCGGCGTTGAGGCCCGGACCGAAGGCGACACTTTGGTCAGTGCCGAGTAGACGTCCAGGATTCCAAAGCCCATCTTCCCGATGAAGACGGGGTTGTTGGAATAAAGATCGGTGCTGTTGGACGTGACGCGAAGCTGTTCGGCAACCTGTTGCGGGGTGTAAGATGGAAACTTGTCCATGACCAGTGCCGCGGCCCCTGCCGTAATGGGCGAGCTGAAAGAGGTACCTTGAACAGAATTATAGAGATTGCCGAATGACGTAGTAAAGATGGCGACACCCGGTGCGGAGATGTCTACATAGGATCCATAGTTGCTGAAGGCGGCTTTGGCGTTGGTTTGTGTGACCGCTGATACAGACAAGACGTTTTGGTACGCGGCCGGGTAGAAGGGCGCTTCTATGCCGGAATTGCCGGTGGCGGCCACAACAAGAACACCAAGGTCCTCGGCAATGAAATTGATCATATCCTGAATGATCTCGCTCCGGTTGGGTCCGCCCCACGAACAGTTGATTATGTCGGCCCCGCTCAAGGCGGCATACAATACTCCATCGTAGCCCAGGTAGACGCTGGTGGTGTTGGGATCATTGTCGGGGCTGTGTTTGGTGAACAGAAGTTTGGTGTTGAAGCCGACACCGGCGATTCCTTTGCCGTTATCGGCCACGCCGGAGGCGCATCCAGCCACGTACACACCATGCCCGACATTTCCGCCGGTAACCAGCTGAGGGCTGTTGTCCCCGATAAAATTGGGATCATTCAGGTTTCCGGTTGATGAGCCAACAAAGTCCCATCCCTGGCTGTCATCAATCCAACCGTTGCCATCGTTGTCCACGCCATCGGTGGGATCGGCCAGCGTGCGCAGGTTTCCGGCCAGATCTTCATGAGCCAAATCACCCCCGGAGTCCACGATGGCAATGGTGATGTTGGTATTGCCTTTGGTTTCGTTCCAGGCCTCGAAGGCGCGGATATTGGCCAAATAGTATTGATTGGTAACATTCGGGTCATTTGGCGTGTAGAGGAGCTTGTTGACATACTCCGGCTCCACATACTCGAAATGACCGGTTCTGTAAAGTTCATTGATGAAGTCCTCGATCGCAGTGCCCGGTGAACAATGAATGCGGTAGTATAGCTGGGTGTCGATCGACGAGGCCTGCCGCCGCGGACCTTGCTTGGCCCGGGCGTTTATCACGGCTCGTGAGGGAAGCAGTTCGCGCGCCCCCGCGAATCCTGACTGGGGTGAAAGCCCCGCCAGGGAAGTTCTCCCGGATGACCGCAGCACATCGCGGTGTGTCGGCTTGAGTTTGGCCAGCACAAACCGATGGTCGTAGTCAGCGGAGGTCACATGCGCGGGAAATCGAAACGACTTGACACCCGGCTGGGCCAGGACGCTTCCACTAAAAAGCAGGATGACGGCCAGTATACACATGGGTAACCGCCGAAGTCCAACAGCTTTGTTCATAACCATCACTTAATTCCGGATCAATGAATTTCGGTAACTAAAGAATTAATTCGACTGGGCGGCCACTTCGGCCACTTTCTTCCAGACGCGGAACACATTACCGGAGCAGATTTTTTCGATGTCCGATTCTGTGTACCCGCGTTTCAACAGCGCATAGATCAGGTTCGGGTATTGCGAAACATCCTTGAGTCCCGTGGGGAGACTATCGCCTACGCCGTCGAAATCGGATCCCAACCCGACGTGGTCGATGCCGGCCAGTTTGACCACGTGATCAATGTGATTGGCGACGGTTTCGACATCAGCATAAAGGGAAGGATTATCCTTTCGGAATTGCTCGATGATCGGCTTGGCCAGGGAATCACGGAAGCTGAGCTTCTTCTCCGCCAGTAGTGCCTGCAGTTTCTTCCGGTTGGCATTGTTTTGAGCCACTACGGCAGAGTCCAGGAAAGAGGAGCCGAAGTTGATCTGAATCACTCCGCCGTTTTCCCCGAGCTTTCGGATCATGTCATCGCTCATATTGCGTTGAAAGCCCGGCGTAAACTTCCGACAGGAGGAATGGGAGGCGATGACCGGTGCTTTCGTGAGTTTCATGACCTGGTAAAAGGTGCTGTCATCCACGTGGGAGATGTCCACCATGATGCCGACGCGATTCATTTCGGCGACAACCTCTCGTCCGAAGGGACTTAGTCCCTTCCACGTGTGGAGCGTGTCGTAGGAGGAATCACAAATCTGGTTATCCTGGCCGTGGGTGAGGGTGATGTAGCGGATTCCCCGGTCATAGAAGTACTTCACGTTCTTAAGATCGTTTCCAATGGGGGCTCCATTCTCCATTCCCATCGGGAGCGAAATCAGGCCTTTGCTGAAATTTTGCTGGACTTCCTCCACTGATCCGGCCATGGCAAATTTGTCAGGAATGTTCTCGGCGATGCCTCGAATCATGTTGATGAGCGAGTCGGCCAGGGCTTTGCCCATGTCGGGCTGCAGTTGGTAGGAAGAGGGAATGTAGATGGACATGAAGGGAGCATCCAGCCCGCCTTTCTTTGCCCGCTCATAGTCGAAATCACCCTCGTCGGTCTTGATGGGGATGCCCATGTACTCGCGTTCCAGGACAAACTTGTTCATCTTGAGTCGGTAGGGAAGATCGACGTGACCGTCCGTAAGGATGTACCGGTGGGCCAGTTCGTCGGCAAAGGCCCGAAGTTCTTCATCGGTCATGCGTTCGACAGGCTTCTTTTCCGCACAGGAAATGGCCAGGAAGGCGAGACATACCCAAAGGATCCTCAAAGATTTCATAGGTTTGGTTTTCGAATCTGAAAGTTAAAAAGAATACCCTATCGGTGGTCTGGTTATCAGCAAAACACAAAGCTTCACCTGCTTACTTCCCTTTCGAACCGCAGAATCTAACCCATGGACGGTGATTTGCCCCTGGTGACAACCGCTCAGCTGGCCCTCCGCAATGGGCAAGACAAGCCCGAGGTTTGGATTGCCTACAAGGGTTTGGTGTATGATGTCACCCCTTCGAGATTGTGGCGGGAGGGAAAGCACTATGAGCACTGGGCCGGGCAGGATCTGACCGGCGAGCTGCCGGATGCTCCTCATACCGACGAGGTTTTTTCCCGCTTTAGCGCCATTGCACGGCTAAAAGACGTTGACCGGTGAAGAAACGTCTCCTTGAATTCCCGATCTTTGGTTTTCTACTATGATCATCATTGCCGATAGCGGGAGCTCAAAAATTGATTGGAGGCTGCTCGATTCCTCAGGCGCGATTCAGCAGGCACAAAGTCCGGGCTTCAACCCCTATTACCAGCCGCTTGATCATCTTCGATCGAGCCTGCGGGAGGTAGTGGCCCCTGTAGCCAGGGGGGATGTACGCAGGATATTTTACTACGGTACCGGGGTATCCTCGGAGCGCAACCAGCAACTGGTCCGATCGGCTTTCCTTGAATTTTTCCCGGCTGCCGAAGTGGCCGTCGAGTGGGATCTTCTCGGTGCCGCCCGGGCGCTCTGCGGACACGAGCCGGGTATTGCCTGCATCCTGGGCACCGGGTCCAATTCATGTCTCTATGACGGGAAGGAGATTACCGAACAAGTAGCCAACCTCGGGTGGATCCTCGCCGATGAAGGCTCGGGTACCAGCCTGGGCAAGGCGTTGCTGATTGATTATCTCCGGAAGAAGATGCCGGAGAAACTGGCGGCCCAGTTTTATCAGCGGTTTCCTTTTACCCGTGAAGAGTTCCTGGAAAAAATCTATCAACAAGAAAAGCCCAGCACGTTCCTGGCTACGTTCTCGAAGTTCATTTTTCAACACCTGAAAGAGCCCTATTGCTACCAGCTGGTCTACAAAGCTTTTGCCGAGTTCTTTGAGAACAACGTCATGAAGTATCCGGGATACCCGGGCCTGAAGGTCCATTTCGTAGGCTCCATCGCTTTCTATTTTAGCGACTTGCTGAGGCAGGTAGCCAACGACAAAGGAGTGGTCGTACGAAATATCCTGGAGACGCCCATTGCAGGGCTAACACTGTTTCACCAGAAAGATATCGCCTGATCATGACGACGACAGAATCCGCCTCGCGTTACAACAACCTTGAGAAACTCAGCATCGGAACGCTTCTGCGGAACATTAACCGTGAGGATGCCACGGTGCCCCGGGCCGTGAAGAAAGTCATCCCCGCCATGGAGCGGCTGGTCCGTGTGATTGTGAGCCGCATGGAAAAAGGAGGCAGGCTCTTCTACATCGGGGCGGGCACCAGCGGACGACTCGGTGTGGTGGATGCTTCCGAAATACCGCCAACTTATGGCATGCCGCAAGGCAGGGTGATCGGACTGATCGCGGGAGGCGACAAGGCTATCCGTAAGGCGGTGGAGCACGCCGAAGACGATCCCCGCCAGGCCTGGAAGGATTTGAAAGCCTGTTCAATCTCCAAAAAAGATGTGCTGATCGGTATCGCGGCTTCCGGCCGAACCCCTTATGTGGTCGGTGGTCTCAAGGACGCCCGCAAGCACGGCATCACCACGGGATGCATCACGTGCAACAAAGGATCGGAGGTGGCCAAACACGCGGATCACCCGCTGGAGATCGTAGTGGGCCCCGAGTTTGTCACCGGCTCCACACGCATGAAGGCAGGCACGGCACAAAAGCTCGCCCTGAACATGATATCCACCGCCACCATGATCCGGCTGGGACGGGTGAAGGGTAACAAGATGGTGGACATGCAATTGACCAACGACAAGCTGATCGATCGCGGCACCCGGATGATCATGGAGGAACTGGATGTTCCCTCGGAGGAGGCTGCCCGGCTCTTAAAGCAATACGGATCAGTAAGAAGGGCAGTGCGTGCAAGCGTCACTGAGCGCCCATCTCGCCGATGATGAGATCGGCTGAAATAAGATAATGTCTTCGGTTAGTCAGGTCGCGGCACAATACCCGCTTGCGTTTCAATTCGCCTTTTTGAAACCACCTCCCGCGGATCTGAAACCGGCTTCCCATAGGAAGGTCGGAAAGGAGGAGCGCTTCCGCGGATCGCGGATCATACTGCCGCAGTGCGCGGGTGAGGTGAGCATCGGTAAGGCTGGAAGCCGTTGGGCGATGAAGGTGCGATGCCAGGGCTTCTGCCAGGGGAGGAGGAAAGACGCCTAATTGAAAGAGCGGAGAACACAACTCGCGAAAGCTCGCTTTCCATTCCTTCCCATGAGGGAGAGTGCTCCAGCCGAAACGGTTATGGACGCGCAGGTGTGCGACTTCGTGAATGTAGGTGATCAGGAAGAGGAACGGAGGACTGTCGGCGTTGATGGTGATCCGCGGGGGGCGACCGGGCCGGCAGGAGAAGTCTCCCAGTTTGGTGGACCGGCTTGCGCGGATCTTGAAAAGGAAGGGAGTCTCTTCCCAAAGCTGAAGGCAATAGGATACCGCCAAATCAGGAATATGTCGGCGAAGTAGGGAGGCGATTTCCGCAGCTTGCATGGGCTGCAAGATGGTCACAAAAAACAAAAAGGCTTTAGAATAATCTAAAGCCTTTTTGATGGGGCAGAGACCAATTAGTTCATCTGGGTAGTGTCCGTCTTGGTCGTGTCTGCAGGTGCAGCCGTGGTGTCCGCAGCTACTGCCGTCGTGTCCGTAGTAGATTCCGTCGTGGAACTACCGCCGCCACAAGAAGCAAATGCAACTGCAAAACCGCATACCATCACCAGTGCGATTACTTTTTTCATAGTTTACAGGTTTTAGGAATTAGGCTGCAAAATTAACCCCTTCCCCGAGATTTGGGGTATTTTCAAGGGAATATTTTTGCCGAACGGCCGTTAATGGCCCAAAATACCCTGATTATTACTTCTTCCTGAAGAACAGTCGCACGGGGACGCCCGTGAAATCAAACTTCTCCCGGAGCTTGTTCTCCAGGAAGCGTTGGTAGGACTCCTGGATGTACTGCGGCAGGTTGCAGAAGAATGCAAACGTTGGCGTAGAGGTGTTGACCTGGGTAATGTACTTGATCTGGATGTATTTGCCCTTGATGGCCGGCGGCGGATAATGAATGATCTCCGGAAGCAGGGCATCGTTCAGCTGGGAAGTAGGTATTCGCTTGATCTTGTTGTTGTACACTTCAACGGCCTTCTCAATCACCTGGAAGATCCGCTGTTTCTGCAAGGCCGAAGCGAAGATGATGGGCACGTAACTAATGGGGGCCAGGCTCTCGAGCATCTCCTTGCGGAGCGTATCGGCCGTCTTGCTCGTCTTTTCCACGAGATCCCATTTATTGACCATAATGACGATGCCCTTGCCCTGTTTTTGTGCCAGGGCTATGATGGATACGTCCTGGGATTCCAGCCCGCGCTGGGCATCGATGACCACAATACAGACATCACAGTCCTCGAGGGCCCGAAGTGACCGGAGTACACTGTAGAATTCAATGTCCTCATGGACCTTGCTTTTCTTCCGGATTCCGGCAGTATCAATGAGGATGAAGTCGTTGCCGAACATCTTGTACCGCGAGTGGATGGCATCGCGTGTGGTGCCCGCCTCGTCAGTCACAATACTCCGCTCTTTCCCCAGCAGCACGTTGAGGAGGGAAGACTTGCCCACGTTGGGCCGGCCCAGGATGGCAATCTTCGGGATGCCGGCCGTGGGATCCTCCACTCCAGGGTCGGGGAAAAGTTTGACCAGGTCGTCAAGCAACTCACCGGTTCCTCCGCCGTTCTCCGCGGAGATCGGGTAGACTTCGCCCAATTTCAGGGCGTAGAATTCACTGGCCAGGATCGTTTTGTCGGGCGTGTCTGCCTTGTTGGCGGCGACAAATACCGGCTTCTTAAACTTCCGGACTACATTGGCGAAGTCCTTGTCAAAGCCGGTGAGCCCGTCACGACAGTCGACCATAAAGATGATCGCCGACGCTTCTTCAACGGCAATTTCCACCTGCTTCCGGATCTCGGATTCAAACTTGTCTTCCGATCCGGTGACATAACCACCTGTGTCGATCACCGTGAAGTATTTGTCGGTCCACTGGGCATAGCCATAATGGCGGTCGCGGGTCACCCCGGGCATATCGTCCATGATGGCCTCACGCTTTTCTACGAGGCGGTTAAAGAAAGTTGATTTCCCGACGTTGGGACGGCCGACAATGGCGACGATATTGGACATAGCGGTGCAAAGGTAACAGTCCATGGTCCATAGTCCATAGTCGATGGTGGGCTATCGACCATGGACCATCGACCATCGACTATTCCAGGTAGCCGAACATCCGGAGTTTATCCTTCTGCTTCCTCCAGTCGGCAGCCACCTTCACATGGGTTTCCAGAAAAACCTTCTTGCCAAAAAATCGCTCCATGTCGGCCCTGGCTTCGGTGCCTACCTTCTTCAGGGACGTTCCTCCCTTGCCGATCAGGATGCCTTTCTGGGAGTCGCGCTCAACAAAAAGGGTGGCTCGGATCCGGAGAATCTTTTCCTCGTCCTTGAAGTCTTCAATACCCACTTCGGTACTGTAAGGAATTTCCTGGCTGTAGTTGTAGAAGATTTTCTCGCGGATGATTTCCGCCGCGAAGAATCGCTCGCTTCGGTTGGTAAGATCATCTTTGGGAAAGTAGGCGGGATGAACCGGCAGCAGCTCAAGCAGGGTAGGGAGGATCGTATCCACATTCTCCCCGGTCAGGGCGGATACGGGTATCACTTCGCGTGCGGGAATCAGGGCTTTCCAGTAGGCGATGATTTCTTTGCGGTCGGCCTTCGGCGATTTGTCCACTTTGTTGACCAACAGCAGGATCGGCACTTTAAGTTTCTTGAACTGCTCGTGAACGGAGGGATCAAACTTTTCTCCGTACTCGATCACGAGGAGAATCACATCGGCGTCTTCGAGTGAAACCTTCACGTAGTTCATCATGGCTTCGTGAAGCGCATACTTGGGCTCCAGGATACCCGGGGTATCAGAGTACACAATCTGGTAGTCGTCGGAGTTGAGCATCCCCATGATCCGGTGCCGCGTGGTTTGTGCCTTGGGGCTTATAATGGAAAGGGTTTCCCCCACCAGCCGGTTCATCAGGGTCGATTTGCCCACATTCGGTTTTCCCACAATGCTGACAAATCCCGCTTTATGCTCTTTTTTCATGGATGCTGTAAAATTAATCGAATTGGCGAGCGTTCACCTTTTGGAGGCACCGAGTATTTAACACTCAGGTGCGATTCCGCTAGTTTGGTTTTTGGGTTTATAAGGTTGAAAAGGCTGCTTTCGGGCAGCTTTTTCTTTTTGATACCTTTATAGTTAGATGCAGCAGCCTTTGATTTTCACCGCAAAACTTGGTTGGGGCTCGCGGATAATAACTGCAGGGGTGGCCCTGATTCTAGCTGCTGTTGCTTTTGCAATGATCTTCGCGGTGGCAGAAGAATCTCAGACGACGAAGACAGTGATGTACGTCGTGGCAGCGCTTGTTCTTGCTCTTCCCTTGACGGCCGCATACCTCTACAGTCCGGTCCAATATGAACTGACCGAGGAGGCGCTCATCATCAGACGCAGGCGCGCCAGTGTGGTGATCAGAATCTCCGATATGGTCAGCGTCGATTACCTCAACCCCTCCTTCCTGCAAGATATGGCGCGAACAGGAGGAAATGGCGGTGTTTTTGGCATATACGGCGACTTTGCGGCCGGCCGCGACCGGTATCAGCTATACCTAACACAAAGTCGTAACACCATTCTGATTACAACCCGGACCGGAGAGAAGTTTGTTATAAGTCCCGACGACAGGCACATCGTGTCAGTCCTGAGGACCCGCATCCAGGGGTAATCCTGATTTAGAAACATCCTTTCTTGAAAACCTCATGAAACCATCCGAGAAACTCATCGCCCGCCGAAACGCCATTGTTCCGGAAGGCATGGGCATGTTTACGCCGCTCACCATTGCCTCAGGAAGTGGCGCCGCATTTCGCGACGTCGATGGCCGCTCCTACATCGACTTCGCCGGTGGTATTGGTGTGCTGAACGCGGGGCATTGTCCCGCGCCTGTAGTGAATGCGATCACCAAGCAATCCAGGAACCTCTTGCACGCCTGTTTTCCGGTGGCCATCTATGAGCCCTATGTGGA
>JAEUUE010000066.1 GCA_016787605.1 Cyclobacteriaceae bacterium | reverse complement strand
TTCCCGAAGGAGCACTGGATCACACGTCCGGATGGTACGAAGGTGCAGTATTGGGTGATGGAGCCGGTGGGAAGAAAGGACGGAACAAAATACCCGACGATACTCAACATCCACGGCGGCCCATCGGCCATGTGGGGCCCTGGCATTTTCTCCATGTGGCATGAGTACCAGTTGGAGAACAGTTGGGGGTATGGCGTGGTGTATTCCAACCCTCGCGGCAGCGGAGGTTACGGCGACAAGTTCAAGAAGGGTAATTTTAAAGATTGGGGTGCAAGCCCGGCGGCGGATATCCTGGCCTCATTGGATGACGCCATCAAGAACTACAGCTGGATCGACAAAGATCAGCTTTTCGTTGAAGGAGGAAGCTACGCCGGGTATATGGTGGCCTGGATCATCAGCCACGACCACCGGTTCAAGGCAGCCAACGCGCAGCGGGGCGTTTATGACTTAACGACATTCATGGGTGAAGGCAACGCCTGGTGGCTGGTGCCTACCAATTTTGGCGGCTACCCCTGGGAACCGGAGACGCGCAAGTTGCTGGACTCGGAGTCTCCCTACAGTTATGTGAAAGACATCCAGACGCCGTTGCTGATCATCCACGGCGACCAGGATTTGCGCACCGGGGTGATTCAATCGGAGATGCTTTACAAGAGCCTGAAGATCCTGAACAAACCGGTAGAGTATATCCGCTACCCGAAAGAAGGACACGAACTCACGCGTAGCGGAAACCCGGGAAGAATGATGGATCACCTGTTGCGTGTGATCGAATTCTTCGAGCGCTATGCAAAACACCCGGAAGCACCGGCGGCCACGCAGAAATAGTGGCTACTGGGTGACCAGGCTGTGCTCCAGCATATACTGGGCGATCTGAACCGCGTTGGTGGCGGCGCCTTTGCGAAGGTTATCCGCAACGATCCACATGTTTAACGTGCGGGGCTGCGATTCGTCGCGGCGGATTCGGCCTACGAAGACCTCGTCCTTTCCCTGCGTGTGGATGGGCATGGGATATACGTTATTCTTCACGTCGTCGGTCACCACTACGCCGGGCATGCCGTGAAGCAGTTCAAGGACCTCGTCCAGTTCAAAGTCGTTGTAAAACTCCACGTTGACCGACTCGGAGTGGCCGCCGATGGTGGGAACGCGGACGGTGGTTGCCGTAACGCCGATGCTGTCGTCGCCGAGAATCTTACGCGTCTCGTTGACCATCTTCATTTCTTCCTTGGTATACCCGTTGTCGAGGAACACATCAATGTGCGGCAGCGCATTCATATCGATCGGGTGAGGATAGACCTTGTTGCCGTCCACGCCGCGCCGCTCATCCATGAGTTGCTGCACGGCGTCTTTGCCGGTGCCGGTGACCGACTGGTAGGTGGACACCACGATTCGCTTGAGCTTGTAGCGCACATGCAGAGGGGCCAGCACCATGACCATCTGAATCGTCGAGCAATTGGGATTCGCGATGATGCGGTCGTCGATGCGGAGGATGTGGCCGTTGATTTCGGGTACAATGAGCTTTTTGGACGGATCCATCCTCCAGGCAGACGAGTTGTCGACCACGATGGTTCCCTTTTCGGCAAACTTCGGCGCCCACTCGAGGGACGTGCCCCCACCCGCTGAAAAAATAGCCAGGTCGGGAGCCAGGTTGCAGGCCTCCTCGATGCCGATAATGGTATACTTTCTGCCTTTGAACTCCAGTTCTTTGCCCACATTCCGGCTGGAGGCGACGAGATACAGTTCGTCATACGGAAAATTCCGCTCCTCCATCACCTTCAGGATTTCCTGACCGACCAACCCGGTGGCACCAACGACGACGGTTTTCATGATAATCGATTACTTAATAAGGGGCAAAAATACTATTAAATGTAGTTTGCCTCCATGCGACAAAAGAAAATCCTCCTGGCGGTCGTGATGCTTTGTGCCTGGTGGCCGAGCCTTGCCCAGTTTACCGATTCATTTCAAGACGGCGATTTTCTCAGCTCGCCAACCTGGTATGGCGACGACTCGCGCTTTGTCATTTCCGGTGAACGTCTCCGGTTGCAGGCACCGCCTCAAGCAGGAGTTTCCTCCTTAGCCACCGCCAGTGTGGCCGCCCAGGAAGCCTCCTGGTCTTTTGCGGTTCAGTTGGACTTCACTCCTAGCTCCACCAACTACGCGAAAGTGTACCTGGTCTCCGATCAGAAGAGCCTGGCGGGCGCGCTTAACGGGTACTTTGTGAAAATCGGGAACACAACACGCGAAGTCAGCCTTTATCGTCAGACAGGCACCACCGAACTGGAGGTGATTGATGGACTCGACGACCGGGTAAACCAGGCCATTGTCAACCTTGTCGTTCGGGTGACGCGAAGTGCCGGCGGGAAGTGGGAGCTCTTCATTGATCCCAATCGATTGGGCATTTATCATAAGGAGGGAGAGACAACGGACGTAGTCCATTCGGTATCCTCCTGGTTTGGTGTTCAATGTGTGTACACCTCCACGCGATCCGACAAGTTCTGGTTTGATGACTTTAGTGTTACGGGAACGCGCGTGCCTGATACGACTCCTCCTGAAATCGTAAGCATTGAGACACCTGATGCGAGCCAGGTGAGGGTACGATTTTCCGAACCGATAAATCCATCGGGCATTGCAGATGCCCTTCACATTGAAGGGATCGGTAAACCGGAGCGGGTCCAATGGAGTATCGATTCACTGGTCGTTGACGTGGAATTTTCCAATTCCCTCGTGAATGGAAAGGAATATGTATTGACGATTTCCGGTGTGGCGGACCGTTCGGGCAATAGGCTCTTTGCGACCCGCCACGTGTTGTACTTCAAACCCGGCAAGCCCTCGAGCAAGTCGGTGGTCATCACGGAAATTTTTTCCGACCCGTCGCCACAGGTTGGATTGCCCGCCGCCGAGTATGTCGAACTCTACAATCGGGCCGATGAACCATTTGACTTGTGCCATTGGGTACTGACTGACGGTAGCAGCGCAGGGGTGTTGGCTTGCGCTATCCTGAGGCCCAGGGAATATATCGTACTCACCAGTTCCGGCGC
>JAEUUE010000044.1 GCA_016787605.1 Cyclobacteriaceae bacterium | reverse complement strand
GATAGTCCACCCGTTTGCAGATCTCCGGAACATCCTTGTTATCCACCTTCCGGTCCGTAATCATCTTGCTGATTGTATACGCTTCCAGTTCGCCGTCGGCAATAGGCTCGCACAGGGCCAGCACATCGGATTTTGTCAGCAAGGGATTGAGCCAGTCTTTTTCATAGGCGCGGGGCAGGATCACCGGCATCCGTTTCTTGCTGTTGTGGATCTTTTCCAGCAGCGGGTTGGCCCGCGTAGTGAGTACCGTGTAGGTGTCCCGCATTTCCCCGGTCGTCTTGTCGGTCCAGGAAGACCATAGCCCGGCCAGGGAAAAGATCTTGTCGGTGCGATGGTGGATGAAATAGGGGTATTTGATTTTACCGCCCTTGAACCACCGCCACTCGAAGAAACCCGTGCAGGGAATCAGGCATCGCTTTCCGTCTTTGGCGGAATCGCGAAAGGCCGGTTTGTCGTAGATCTCTTCGCTGACGGCATTCAGGGTGCGCATCCGGATATCGCCGGCCTCTTCCGCGGATTTTGTCCACCAGGGGATGAGTCCCCACTGCATCCGCTGGAACGCGCGGGGTTTCGATGCAGTAATGACCGGTGAATCGCGGAAGTCGAAGCCATTTTCGTAGTACGTGGGAGTAAAGGGGATGGTGTCCAGGATGTTTTCATACCGGACAAGCAATTCCTCCATGGTGGCGGTATCCTGCTTGTGATAGCACATGGGCAAGTAAGTTACTAAAATTGATGTGGCCGGATGATCAGGGAATGCTTAATTTCATCCTTCCTGCAGCCATGATGAAGGCACTCGCATTTCTGGAAACCTACTTTCTGTCTCACCTGAAGGTGTCGGGTATTTATCATTTCCGCGCCCGGTTGCTGGTTAAGTTCACCGTCGTTTCCTTCCTCTTCGCGCTCGGCTACCTGGTGAATTCCTACTTCACGGGATTTCTGGCCGCCCGCTACGGAATGATCATCGTGATCCTGCTGTTTACCATTCAACTCTTCATCCTGCGCCAGGTTTCGGACCAGTGGTGGGTGGCACAATTGTTTGTCGGGATTTGCTGGCTGACCGTTCTGCTTCTTACTGTCTTTTCCGGCGGCATCAATTCGTATGTGCTTCCCTGGATGACGCTCATCCCCGTGCTTGGGTTGATGTTGCTCGGTCAGCGATCGGCACTGTTCTGGGGTGCCATTAGCATGGTCTCCGTCATCGCCTTTCTTTGGCTGGAAGGAAAGTATGCAATTGATCCGGTATGGCAGGCTCCGAAGAGCGACTTGCTGACGACGTCCCTGGTCGTTGGCCTCGTGGCGATCATCCTGGCCATGACTTATGTCTTCCACGGCCAGGGATCGTTGCTGCTGGGCACCATCCAGGAGCAACGGGAAATCATCGAACGCCAGAACGAGGAAATGGCTAGCCGAAACGAATCGCTGGAAGCCGAGGTGGACCGCCGCACGAAGGAATTGCTCGATTACAACCAGCAGCTGGAACAATTTGCCTTTATCGCTTCGCACAACCTGCGTGCGCCGGTGGCGACTCTGCTTGGTCTCGGGCAACTATTGGAGGTTAAGGGCCTCAGCGAGGAGGACCGGCAGCAAGTCAACGCCAACATGATCGCCTCGGCCCGGGAACTCGACCGGGTGGTGCGTGACCTGAGCACGATCCTCGAGATGCGGAAACCCAGCCATGAACTGCTGAGTTGGATGGATCTCGAGGAGGAAATCGGGTTGATCCGTGTCAACCTTGAGCGGGAAATGGCTGAGGCCGGCGCGACGCTGGAGTCGGATTTTTCGGAGGTCAAGTCCATGCAGACCGTCCGCCCGCTGATGGACAGCATCCTGATGAACCTCATCAGCAATGCCATTAAGTACCGCCATCCCGACCGCCCACCGCACATTTCCCTGCGCACCTTTCACCATGAAGGGGAGGTGGGGCTTTCGGTCAGCGACAACGGGCTGGGGATGGACCTGGCCACTGTGGGCGACAAGTTGTTCACCCTCTACGGGCGGTTTCATCAGCACGTCAACGGGAAGGGACTTGGGCTTTACCTGGTGAAGACCCACGTCCAGGCCATGGGTGGCCGGATTGAGGTGCAGAGTGAGCCTGGCAAGGGAACCACTTTTTCCCTGTTTTTTAAAGGACAGACCGGTGCCGGCTAAAAAATTGTCAGGAAAACCAGACAAGCCACCTGGCGGGTTCCCCACTATATTTAATCCCGGAGACCGGACTGAGTCAAGCCGGAAAACAGGATGAAGCGTATCAATATTTTGCTGGTTGACGATGAAGTGCTGATTCGCCAGGGGGTACGCGCCCTCCTGGAGAAGGAAGACTTCGTGGATGAGATCTATGAGGCGGGAAATGCCGCCGAATTTTATGAAGTCGTCAACTCCCGTCTGCTGGACATCATCCTGCTGGATGTACGGCTGCCGGGGGTGAAAGGGCCCGACTTGCTGGGCAGCGTCATCAACCGGCCGATGCCTCCCCGCGTGATCGCCGTCACGGGCATGGAGGGCGTCGAGCTGGTGATCAACCTGCTGAAGGCCGGCGTCAGCGGCATCGTATTCAAGCTCGACGGATACGCGGAAATTTCCCGGGCCATCCACGAGGTGATGACCGCCGGGCACTATTTCCAGGACAAGGTTACGCGCATAATCGAGATGAATGCCTACCGCTGGGATCATGTGCCGCCCGTCTCCCTGTCGACGCAGGAGAGCGAACTGATCCAGGTGATTTCGAGCGGATTGACCACCAAGGAGGTGGCGCAGAAGATGAAGATGTCGGAGGCCACGACGGAGACCTACCGGACCCGGTTGTTGAAAAAGCTGGGCGTGCCCAACACGGCGGCCCTGCTGGCGTATGCCTACCGGAACGGGATATTATAAGCCTGCCGGGACGCGGTAGGTAAGCCGGGCGAGAAGGCCTCTTTTCCCGGGTGTATAGTGGAGGGGAGCGCGGAGGATGTTGGCCCGCATGCGCAGGGTGTTGTTTTTGGTATTGAGGACGGAGAGGAACGATTCGATCTTGGAGAACGCGGTGCCGTCGTCCTCCACTTCCACAGTGGCTTCGCTGCCGGTCCACCGGACGCGAAGGTGGACATGCCAGGCGGAGGAGTGTTTGATGGCGTTGTGGATGAGTTCCTGGATGATGCGGAGAAGGTGAATGGCGTCTTTTTCGGGTACCGCCGGTTCGGTGCCGGCGTGGTCGAAATGGATGGTGCCGCCGCCGGGGCGTTCCATGTTCTCGCAGAGCGTGCGGATGCGCGTCTCGAGGGAGTCGGTGGGAGCGTTGACGGGCATGAGGCGGCGGGAGATGCGGCGGACGGATTCGACGACGTCGAGGAAGTCGGCGTTCATGCTGGTGATGAGCGCTTCCGTTTCGGCGGGGTCGCCTTTGGCGCGGTCGAGGCGGTCGAGGTAGAGGCGGAAGATGGAGAGGCGCTGGATGAGGTCGTCGTGGAGTTCGGCGCCCATTTCGGCGATGATTTGTTCGGTGGCGTCGAGGGCGCGGCGGGAGA
>JAEUUE010000041.1 GCA_016787605.1 Cyclobacteriaceae bacterium | reverse complement strand
ACGCCGCCTCCGGCGCAGCGGGCGCACAACCCGGCGCAGGGGCCAGCGGAGCCGGGCCTTCGGCCGGATCCGGCCAGGGTAACGGCGACGCCACGGATGTGGAATATGAAGAAGTGAAAAAGTAAGGCGATTGAAATCGAGCAAAGCCCTGGCGGGAGACCGTCAGGGCTTTTTTATTGGCTTGAAACCAAGGCCCGTCTTTTTCGACGGCGGTCCCTGCGAGGGTCCCCGGATCCGCGTTTCCTTTTTCTCGGTCACGCGTCGCTATATTTGCGCCCCAAATGCTGACGGTATGATCATTCTGAAATTTGGCGGAACCTCGGTGGGAAAGCCCGAACGACTTAGAAAAGTAGGCGACCTCGTACTCAAGACCCCCGGAAAAAAAATGGTGGTCCTATCCGCCTTAAGCGGCACCACCAATACCCTGGTGGCCATCGGCGACCACTTGCTGGCCGGCCGGCGCGCCGAAGCGGAGACCGAAATCGTCCGGCTGGAAAATCATTACCAGGCCTATGCCCGCGACCTTTTCCATTCTTCGGAATACCACGCCATCGGCCAGGATATCGTCAGCCGGTACTTCAGCCTGATCCGGCTGCTGGCGGCCGGCCATTTTGACGACCGCAGCTACCGAGAACTGCTGGCCCAGGGCGAGTTGGCCTCGACCGAGTTCTTCTACTACCACCTGCGCGAACGCGGCATAGACTGCCGTCTCCTTCCCGCCCTTCATTTCATGTCGATCGATGAAAACCAAGAACCCGAACTCGAGAAGATTTCCGAACGGCTAAGGGCCCTGCTTCCGTCAATGGCCAAACAGGAGATCCTGATAACCCAAGGATACATCTGCCGCAATCACCGCAACGAGATCGACAACCTGAAGCGCGGCGGCAGTGACTACACCGCTTCGCTGATCGGGGCGGCCATCCAGGCCGAGGAAGTGCAGATATGGACTGACATCGACGGGATGCACAACAACGACCCCCGGGTGGTGAAGCACACGGTGCCGATCGCCGAGCTTACTTTCGACGAAGCTTCGGAACTCGCCTACTTCGGCGCCAAGATTCTCCATCCCTCCACGATCGTGCCCGCCCAAAAACGCGGGGTGCCGGTCCGGCTGAAGAATACCCTGGCGGAGGAGGCCCCCGGAACACTCATCAGCGACAGGGGCACCTCGGGGACCGTCAAAGCAATCGCCGCCAAGGATGGCATTATCGCCATCAACATCAAGTCTTCCAGGATGCTGCTCGCCTATGGATTCCTCCGCGAAGTGTTCGAAGTCTTTGAGCGCTACAAGACACCCATTGACATGATATCGACCTCCGAGGTGGCCGTCTCCGTAACGATTGACGATGACCGCAACCTGGATGCCATTGTGGCCGATCTTCAGCGGTTCGGAGCCATTACCGCCGAGCGCAACCAGTCGATCATCTGCGTGGTTGGCAACAAACTGGCGGAACGAGAGGGGGTTTTGAACGAGGTCTTCGGTTCCCTGGGCACGGTGCCGGTCCGAATGGTTTCCTTTGGAGGAAGCCTGAACAACATTTCCATCCTGGTAGACGCCGGCCAGAAAGAGCGTGCGCTCCGTCTGCTCAACCGGGGATTGTTCCATCTCGAGGATTAGGCGCCGCTCATCCGGCGCGCAGGGAATTCATCAAATCCTCAAAGCGGGTGTTTGTTTTTTTCACATATCTTTAGGTACGACCTAACCCTAGTACCTATGGATGCGGTGATCATCGGCGTCTTCGTAGTGGGCTATCTGGCTATTGCCCTGGAGCACCCGATCAAAGTCAACAAGACAGCTTCAGCCTTGCTCACTGGCGTCCTCTGCTGGACGCTTTACGCCGTCACTTCCGGGCACATTGAAGAGGTGAACCTCCACCTCAACGAACACCTGAGTGGAACAGCCCAGATTCTCTTCTTCCTGTTGGGCGCCATGACCATCGTCGAACTCGTCGACGCGTACCAGGGCTTTCGGCTGGTCACCGACCGGATACAAACCAAGAACCCGGTCAAACTGCTCTGGCTGGTGTGCTGGGTTACCTTCTTCCTGTCGGCCATTCTCGACAACCTGACCACTTCCATCGTGATGATTTCATTGATTCGCAAACTGATCCCCAACCGTGACATGCGGATGTTCTTTGCCGGGATGATCGTGATCGCGGCCAATGCGGGCGGAGCCTGGACCCCCATCGGCGACGTCACGACGACTATGCTGTGGATCGGCGGCCAGATTTCCACAGTCAACATTATGGAGGTGCTTTTCCTGCCGAGCGTCATGTGCATGCTTGTTCCTCTCCTGTACCTGACGTTTACCATGAAAGGGACGCTGGGAGAACATCCCAATCCTGAGCATGAGAACACCGGGTACGGTCACGAGAAGGTCAAAGGCGGTTCCATCATGCTGTTCCTCGGCGTGGGCGCACTGGTCTTTGTCCCCATTTTCAAGACGGTAACCCATCTTCCGCCCTACATCGGTATGTTACTGGGGTTGGGCGTACTCTGGGTGGTCTCCGAAATGATCAACCCCCATGCCGACGAAGCGCTTCGAAAGCCCTACACGGCTGCCGGCGCGCTTCAGCGGATTGATACGTCAAGTGTTCTCTTCTTTCTCGGGATCCTGCTCGCCGTTGGCGCCCTGGAATCCATGACCATTCTCCATCATTTTGCCGTATGGCTCGACGCCACCGTGGGCAGTCAGTCTATTATCGTCACATTGATTGGTCTTTTATCTGCTGTCATCGATAACGTTCCGCTAGTGGCCGCCAGCATGGGGATGTACAGCCTCGAGACGTACCCGATGGATCACTTTATCTGGGAATACCTGGCCTACTGTGCCGGAACGGGCGGAAGTATCCTGATCATCGGATCAGCCGCAGGGGTCGCCGTGATGGGCATGGAGAAAATTGACTTTATCTGGTACCTCAAGCGCGTAAGTCTCATTGCCATGCTGGGGTACTTTGCAGGCTGCGGTACCTACCTGGCAGTCTACCAGTTTCTTCACTGAGCTTGTGGGCTCCAACCTCCCCAAACCGTACCGGAACAGGAGTCTTGTTTGGCTCGAGTTACGCTGCTCAGTACATTGATTTCATTCCGGAGCCTCAGCAATCCCAGGAAGGCAAAAATGATGGCTTCCTTGAAGTCTATGATTTCCCTGGAGGGCAACACTACTGAAACTTTCCCGGAGAGACGCTGGCGCAATACTTCAATCAGGAAACGATTTCTTGCACCTCCCCCGGTGGTCAGCATCTGCAGGTTCATGGCCGTATCGGAAATGGCAACGTCAATTTCCTCGGCTACCGACTCGCAAACCGTACGGAGCCGGTCATTCAGTGCAAGCTTCGGATTATCCAGGAGTGGCTGAATGGCGCGCTCGAAGAACTCTCGACCCAGTGACCGGCGCCTTCGCCGCACCAACTCATAGGCGGTGGAAAGTTGCCCGAGCAACTTCGGAACCATATTCCCCTTGCTGGCCAGGTTTCCATTCTGGTCAAATGCCATTCCCATCTCCCGTGACAGGTGATTCAGGGCCATGTTGCAGAAGCACAAATCAAAGGCCTTCCGCTTGCCTTTGGTCTCCATGGACAGGTTGGCAATCCCACCCAGGTTCAGGCAGATGTCGGCCGAGGCAAACAGCACCCGGTCTCCCATGGGCACCAGGGGGGCGCCTTCGCCGCCCAATTGCACATCCAGAGACCGGAAGTCGGCAATCACCGGGAGGCCGGTAACGGCATGGATCGCTGCCCCGTCACCGAGTTGAAATGTGAATTGTCTGTCCGGCTGGTGAAAGATGGTATGGCCATGTGAGGCTATGGCATCGATCTTCCTGAGCTTCCGCCGTTGCATAAATGCCACGCACTGCTCTCCCAGGAATCTTCCATAGGCACAGTGGAGTGCCTGCAAGGATTCGCCGCTGAGCGTGTGCGCGGTGGAAAGTCTTCGCTCCCACTTCTCCGGGTAACTCACGGTGGCGGCATCGATCACCCGGAAACTCCACCGTTTGTTCAATTGAAACTCGACACAGGCTATGTCGAGCCCGTCGAGGGAGGTGCCCGACATGAGTCCAAGCAGGCGATAGGTGGAAGCGGCTGGCATGCGGTGGCAGGTGAATCGCCGGATTTCAATCAACAATTTCTAGCTTCGGGTCATGAACCTGGTGATTGATGCCGGCAATACCCGGACTAAAATAGGAATTTTCGAAGAAGCCCTCCTGAAGACCTACCGGGTATTTGAGGACCATGCGGCGGCGGCCGACTACGTGAAGAGCCTTGACGCCGACCATGCCATGATCAGTTCCGTAACCGACCAGGGAAAGACATTGATCGCCTCCTTGAAGGTGAAGGGGAAGTTGCTGGTCCTCACCCCGCAACTCTCATTGCCCATTGAGAACCGTTACGGTACACCCGGCACCTTAGGGGCCGACCGGCTGGCGGCTGCTTGTGGCGCCTGGCAATTGTTTCCTCGCCAATCTTCGCTGGTCATCGACTGCGGAACCTGCATCAATTACGAGTTTGTCCATGCACATGGATACTATGCGGGCGGCGCCATCTCTCCTGGACTTTCCATGCGGCTTCGTTCTATGCATGAAATGACCAGCCGGCTGCCACTGGCCTCCCCCGCGACAGAGGTACCATTGACAGGGACCAATACTGTCGAGTGCCTGCAATCCGGGGTAATGAATGGCGTGCTGGAGGAAATAAAGGGTGTCATGGAGCGTTACCGGAAAACAGACCCCGGCATCCGGGTGATATTGACGGGGGGTGACGCTCATTTTTTTGAAAAACCTTTGAAACCTTTCATCTTTGTGGCCCCTGAATTGGTTCTGACAGGCCTCAACAGCATTTTGCTTCAT
>JAEUUE010000040.1 GCA_016787605.1 Cyclobacteriaceae bacterium | reverse complement strand
ACGCCGCCTCCGGCGCAGCGGGCGCACAACCCGGCGCAGGGGCCAGCGGAGCCGGGCCTTCGGCCGGATCCGGCCAGGGTAACGGCGACGCCACGGATGTGGAATATGAAGAAGTGAAAAAGTAAGGCGATTGAAATCGAGTAAAGCCCTGTCGGGAGACCGTCAGGGCTTTTTTATTGGCTTGAAGCCAAGGCCCGTCTTTTTCGCGGTCCCTGCGAGGATCCCCGGATCCGCGTTTCCTTTTTCTCGGTCACGCGTCGCTATATTTGCGCCCCAAATGCTGACGGTATGATCATTCTGAAATTTGGTGGCACCTCGGTGGGAAAGCCCGAGCGACTTAAAAAAGTAGGCGACCTCGTACTCAAGACCCCCGGGAAAAAAATGGTGGTCCTATCCGCCTTAAGCGGCACCACCAATACCCTGGTGGCCATCGGCGACCACTTGCTGGCCGGCCGGCGCGCCGAAGCGGAGACCGAAGTCGCCCGGCTGGAAAATCACTACCAGGCCTATGCCCGCGACCTTTTCCATTCTTCGGAATACCACGCCATCGGCCAGGATATCGTCAGCCGGTACTTCAGCCTGATCCGGCTGCTGGCTGCCGGCCATTTTGACGACCGCAGTTACCGGGAACTGCTGGCCCAGGGCGAGTTGGCCTCGACCGAGTTTTTCTACTACCACCTGCGCGAACGCGGCATAGACTGCCGCCTCCTCCCCGCCCTTCATTTCATGTCGATCGATGAAAACCAGGAACCCGAACTCGAGAAGATTTCCGAACGACTAAGGGCCCTGCTTCCGTCAATGGCCAAACAGGAGATCCTGATTACCCAAGGATACATCTGCCGGAATCACCGCAACGAGATTGACAACCTGAAGCGCGGGGGCAGCGACTACACCGCTTCGCTGATCGGGGCGGCCATCCAGGCCGATGAAGTGCAGATTTGGACTGACATCGACGGGATGCACAACAACGACCCCCGGGTGGTCAAGCACACGTTGCCAATCGCCGAGCTCACCTTCGACGAAGCTTCAGAGCTCGCCTACTTCGGCGCCAAGATTCTCCATCCCTCCACGATCGTGCCCGCCCAAAAACGCGGGGTGCCGGTTCGCCTGAAGAATACCCTGGCGGAGGAAGCCCCCGGAACACTCATCAGCGACCGGGGCACCTCGGGGACCGTTAAAGCAATCGCCGCCAAGGATGGCATTATCGCCATTAACATTAAGTCCTCCAGGATGCTGCTCGCCTATGGATTCCTTCGCGAAGTGTTCGAAGTCTTTGAGCGCTACAAGACACCCATCGACATGATATCGACCTCCGAGGTGGCCGTCTCCGTAACGATTGATGATGCCCGCAACCTGGATGCCATTGTGGCCGATCTTCAGCGGTTCGGAGCCATTACCGCCGAGCGCAACCAGTCGATCATCTGCGTGGTTGGCAACAAACTGGCGGAACGAGAGGGGGTATTGAACGAGGTCTTCGGCTCCCTGGGCACGGTGCCGGTCCGAATGGTTTCCTTTGGAGGAAGCCTCAACAACATTTCCATCCTGGTAGACGCCGGCCAGAAAGAGCGTGCGCTCCGCCTGCTCAACCGGGGATTGTTCCATCTCGAGGATTAGGCACCGCTCATCCGGCGCGCAGGGAATTCATCAAATCCCCGAAGCAGGTGTTTGTTTTTTTCACATATCTTTAGGTACGACCTAACCCTAGTACCTATGGATGCGGTGATCATCGGCGTCTTCGTAGTGGGCTACCTGGCTATTGCCCTGGAACACCCGATCAAAGTCAACAAGACAGCCTCGGCCCTGCTCACTGGCGTCCTCTGCTGGACGCTTTACGCCGTCACCTCCGGGCACATTGAAGAGGTGAACCTCCACCTCAACGAGCACCTGAGCGGAACGGCCCAAATTCTCTTCTTCCTGCTGGGCGCCATGACCATCGTCGAACTCGTCGACGCGTACCAGGGCTTTCGACTGGTCACCGACCGGATACAAACCAAGAACCCGGTCAAACTGCTCTGGCTGGTGTGCTGGGTTACCTTCTTCCTGTCGGCCATTCTCGACAACCTGACCACATCCATCGTGATGATTTCATTGATCCGCAAACTGATTCCCAACCGTGACATGCGGATGTTTTTTGCCGGGATGATCGTGATCGCGGCCAATGCCGGCGGAGCCTGGACCCCCATCGGCGACGTCACGACGACCATGCTTTGGATCGGCGGCCAGATTTCCACGGTTAACATTATGGAGGTGCTTTTCCTGCCGAGCGTCATGTGCATGCTTGTTCCGCTCCTGTACCTGACGTTTACCATGAAAGGGACGCTGGGAGACCATCCCAATCCCGAGCATGAGAACACCGGGTACGGTCACGAGAAGGTCAAAGGCGGTTCCATCATGCTGTTCCTCGGCGTGGGCGCCCTGATCTTTGTCCCCATTTTCAAGACGGTAACCCACCTTCCGCCCTATATCGGTATGTTACTGGGGTTGGGCGTACTCTGGGTGGTCTCCGAAATGATCAACCCCCATGCCGACGAAGCGCTTCGAAAGCCCTACACGGCCGCGGGCGCGCTTCAGCGGATTGATACGTCAAGCGTGCTCTTCTTTCTCGGGATCCTTCTCGCCGTAGGTGCCCTGGAATCCATGACCATTCTGCATCAGTTTGCCGTGTGGCTCGACGCCACGGTGGGCAGCCAGTCCGTCATCGTTACGCTGATTGGACTTCTTTCTGCCGTCATCGACAACGTTCCGCTGGTGGCTGCCAGCATGGGGATGTATAGCCTGGAAGTTTACCCGATGGATCACTTCATCTGGGAATACCTGGCTTACTGTGCCGGAACCGGCGGAAGCATTCTGATTATCGGATCGGCTGCAGGGGTCGCCGTGATGGGCATGGAAAAGATTGATTTCATCTGGTATCTCAAGCGCATCAGTCTCATTGCCATGCTGGGATACTTTGCGGGTTGCGGGACCTACCTGGTGGTTTACGGGCTTATTCACTGAGGGTCCCGGCGCCAACTTCCGTAAACGGCACCAGAACAGGAGTCTTGAGTGGCCCGCGTGACGCTGCTCAGCACATTGATTTCATTCCGGAGTCTCAGCAATCCCAGGAAGGCAAAAATGATGGCTTCCTTGAAGTCAATGATTTCCCTGGAGGGCAACACGACAGAAGCTTTCCCGGAGAGACGCTGGCGCAAAACTTCAATCAGGAAACGATTTCTTGCACCTCCCCCGGTGGTGAGCATTTGCAGGTTCATGGCCTTATCAGAAATGGCCTCGTCAATTTCCTCGGCTACCGACTCGCAAACCGTACGTAGCCGGTCATTCAGTAAAAGCTTCGGATTATCCAGGAGTGGCTGAATGGCGCGCTCGAAGAACTCGCGGCCCAGCGACCGGCGCTTCCGCCGCACCAACTCATAGGCGGTGGAAAGTTGCCCGAGCAACTTCGGAACCACATTCCCCTTGCTGGCCAGGTTTCCATTCCCGTCAAACGACATTCCCACCTCCCGCGACAAGTGATTCAGGGCCATGTTGCAGAAGCACAGATCAAAGGCCTTCCGCTTGCCTTTCGTTTCCATGGATAGGTTGGCAATCCCTCCCAGGTTCAGGCAGATGTCGGCCGAGGCAAACAGTACCCGGTCTCCCATGGGCACCAGGGGGGCGCCTTCGCCACCCAATTGCACATCCAGAGACCGGAAGTCGGCAATCACCGGGAGGCCGGTCATGGCATGGATCGCTGCCCCGTCACCGAGTTGAAATGTGAATTGTTTGTCCGGCTGGTGAAAGATGGTATGGCCATGTGAGGCAATGGCGTCAATTTTCCTGAGCTTCCGGCGCTGCATAAATGCCATGCATTGCTCACCCAGGAATCTTCCATAGGCACCGTGGAGTGCCAGCAGGGATTCGCCACTGAGCGTGTGCGCGGTGGAAAGTCTCCGCTCCCACTTCTCCGGGTAACTCACGGTGGCGGCATCGATCACCCGGAAACTCCACCGTTTGTTCAATTGAAACTCGACACAGGCTATGTCGAGCCCGTCAAGGGAGGTGCCCGACATGAGTCCAAGCAGGCGATAGGTGGAAGCGGCTGGCATGCGGTAGCAGGGTGAGTCGCCGGATTTCAATCAACAATTTCTAGCTTCGGGTCATGAACCTGGTGATTGATGCCGGCAATACCCGGACTAAAATAGGAATTTTCGAAGAAGCCCTTCTGAAGTCCACCCGGGTATTTGAGGACTATGCGGCGTCGGCCGACTACCTGAAGAGCCTTGACGCCGATCATGCCATGATCAGTTCTGTAACCGACCAGGGAAAGACATTAATCGCTTCCTTGAAGGTGAAGGGGAAGTTGCTGGTCCTCACCCCGCAACTCTCATTGCCCATTGAGAACCGTTACGGTACACCCGGTACATTAGGGGCCGACCGGCTGGCGGCTGCTTGTGGCGCCTGGCAATTGTTTCCTCGCCAATCTTCGCTGGTCATCGACTGCGGAACCTGCATCAACTACGAGTTTGTCCATGCTCATGGATACTATGCGGGCGGCGCCATCTCTCCTGGACTTTCCATGCGGTTTCGTTCCATGCATGAAATGACCAGCCGGCTACCGTTGGCTTCCCCCGCGACAGAGGTACCATTGACAGGGACCAATACTGTCGAATGCCTGCAATCCGGGGTAATGAATGGCGTGCTGGAGGAAATAAAGGGTGTCATCGAGCGTTACCGGAAAACAGACCCCGGCATCCGGGTGATATTGACGGGGGGTGACGCTCATTTTTTTGAAAAACCTTTGAAACCTTTCATCTTTGTGGCCCCTGAATTGGTTCTGACAGGCCTCAACAGCATTTTGCTTCAT
>JAEUUE010000165.1 GCA_016787605.1 Cyclobacteriaceae bacterium | reverse complement strand
ATCCGGGTGAAACTGTATGAACACCTGGTCAATCTCCGGCTGAGTTTCTTCGACAAGACGCCCATTGGAAGACTGGTGACCCGCACCATTTCAGACGTGGAAACCCTCGCCGATGTGTTCAGCGAAGGCCTCGCGGCCATGGCCGGCGACCTGCTCCAAATCGTCTTTATCCTCCTGTTCATGTTTATCGTCGATTGGCGCATGGCGCTGATCAGCCTTTGCACGTTCCCCCTGATGCTTCTGGCGACGTATGTATTCAAGGAAAAGATCAAGGTGGCGTTCAACGACGTCCGGAATGCGGTAGCCAATCTCAACTCGTTTGTGCAGGAACATATTACCGGCATGAACATCGTCCAGATATTTGGCAGCGAGAAGAGGGAGTTTGAGAAATTCAAAGAGATCAACAAGGAGCACTTGCACGCCAATCTCCGGTCCGTGCTGTATTATTCGGTGTATTTCCCCGTAGCCGAGATCATTGCGGCCATGGGAATCGGTTTGCTGGTCTGGTATGGTGCGCGGGGCGTCATTCACCAGGAAGAAACCGGAATTACCATCGGCACGCTCACTGCCTTCATCATGTACATACAGATGTTCTTCCGGCCCATCAGGATGATCGCCGACCGGTACAACACGCTGCAGATGGGCATCGTCAGCTCCTCGCGGATCATCAATCTGCTCGACAGCCAGGAATACGTAATGTCCAACGGGACCCTCCAGCCTGCAGCACTCAAGGGCGAAGTCGCCTTTGATCATGTGTGGTTTGCGTACAAGGAGAGCGATTATGTACTGAAAGACGTCTCCTTCTCCATCCAGCCTGGCCAGACCGTCGCACTGGTCGGAGCCACGGGGGCGGGAAAATCTTCGGTCATCAGTTTGCTCAACCGGTTCTATGACATCCAGCGCGGCGCCATCCGGATCGACGGGGTCGACATCCAGGACTATGATATTTACGCGCTCCGCCGGCACATTGGCGTGGTGATGCAGGATGTGTTTCTCTTCTCCGATTCCATCCGCAATAACATCACGTTGGGCAACCCCGACATTACGGATGAACTGATCCTGCAGGCCGCCGATGAAGTCGGTGCCCTGAAATTTATTGAGCGCCTCCCCGGCAAACTGGATTACCAGGTGATGGAAAGAGGGTCAACACTTTCGGTAGGACAGCGCCAGTTGCTGTCTTTTATCCGCGCCATGGTTTATCATCCCCGGATTCTCATCCTGGATGAAGCCACCTCGTCTGTCGATTCCGAGACCGAGGCCATGATCCAGGAGGCCATCAGCCGCATGATGCATGGCCGAACGTCGATTGTCATCGCCCACCGGTTGTCTACCATTCAAAAGGCAGACCGAATCCTGGTCATGGAAAAAGGAGAAGTTCGCGAGTCAGGAAAGCACGAAGAGCTGCTGGAAAAACAGGGGCTCTACGCCCAGCTTTACCGCATGCAATACAAAGAGGTAATCTGAGGGATGGACCGGCCGGAGTACTCCTTGGGTGGGGCGAATTGGCTATATTTGGGTGATGCGTGCGCTTCCTTTTGTCCTTTTTGCATTGGCTGCCCTGCTTCCGGCATTGGAGGCAACGGGCCAGGCAAAGCGTAGCCAACGGAGCACGACTTTCTCTGTACCTCGGGTTGGGGTGAACAAGGCCCGCATTATCTGCCCCGTCTTTGAAGCAAGCAAGTACCCCTACCAGGGCATTGGGTTCAAATTAGGTGACCCATTTGCCATCGCCTATAAATTCTACGCCAACAAGCACTTCTCTTTTGCGGTGGATGCCGGCACCGCCGCCAGCGGGCTCTATAACAAGTACTACCGGGGTGCTTTTGTCTCCTACCTTCCCGATACCCTGAACAGCGACCAGTCCATCTCCTACCTCGCCCATAAGGCCACTTCCGACTGGTTCCTGGAGACCAAGTTCCTGTACCAATGGGATGCAGAGAAGATATCCAAGGGGCTTCAGCTATATGCGGGAGCGGGCTGGCAATGGCGCAATACCGTGTTGGAATACGACTATAATTTCAACGATCAATCCAATAATCAGGATGACGGGAAATTCGGGAAGTTTTCGGAGACGCGCTTCACCTACGGACCCGTGCTGCTGGTGGGCTTTGAGTATTCTTATTTCTCGTTGCCGATTTCTGCTTTCATTGAAGTGGAGATATTCACCGATGCCCTGCTCGATCCCGGTTATCAACGCTTCCAGGGCGGCGTGGGACTTCGGTACGTGTTTTGATTAATCTCAGGTCATGAAACTCTCGTGGCTGACCCTCTCCTGTTTGATCCTTGCCCTTCAAGGCTGTATTATCCAGGCGCCTATACGTGACAAGCAGGCGAAGTCTTCTCCATTTCGACAGATGAACTTCCAGGAGCTGATCCATCGGTACATGGAGAAAGCCGGCACGAATACCATTGAAGGGGTGTATACCGTATCGGGCGTGGTCGTCAAGAAGGGCAAGAACCTGATCGGTGTCGTCAAGGAAAAAACCACCGACCGAAAGGAGAACTACGCCCGGGTGGCCATTCTCCGGGAGAAGGGCGGTAAAGATTACATCGAGTTATCCTTAAACAAGGATGCTCAAACCAGTTATTCCATCATCGGAGAATTCAAACAGGCGGCATCCGGAAACATTTTTGTCTACACCCATTATAGCCCCAAAGGCGAACACAGTTCATTTACGTTCAGCCGTGACGAGTCGGGGGATATCCTGGAAGGTGTTCGGGTGGATAATGAGGGGGGCACAGAAATCACCTACAAACTCACCTACGTCAAACTTAAGCCGGGACCTGATACCGATTAGTTTTCCAGCGCTTCCGCCCGCATCTGCCGGTCATACAGCTCCCGGTACAACCCGTCCTGGCCCATCAGTTCTTCGTGCGTGCCCGCCTCGGCGATCGCCCCATCCTGCAACACAATGATTTTTCCCGCCAGTTTGGCGGAAGACACGCGGTGGGAGATGATAATGGTAGTTCTACCGAGCATCACCTTCCGCATGCTGTTGAGAATCGTGTCCTCTGTCTTGGTATCCACGGCGGATAAGGCATCATCGAGCATAAGGATTCGCGGTTCGCGAACAATGGCCCGCGCGATGGAAACCCGCTGCTTCTGTCCGCCTGACAGTGTAATCCCTCTCTCGCCTACGCGGGTGGCAAATCCCTGGGGGAAATCCATGATATTCTGGTACACATCGGCATCCCGGGCGGCCTGCTTGATCTTGTCTTCGTCCGGGCTGTCCATGCCGAAGCCGATGTTGTTCAAGATGGAGTCGCTGAACAAAAAGACGTCCTGCGGCACATAACCAATCTGGCTCCGGAGATTGGTCAGGTTATAGGCTGCAATGGGAATGTTGTCGATCCGTATCTCTCCTTCGGTCACATCGTACAGCCGGGTGATCAGGTTGGCTACGGTGCTTTTGCCTGAGCCGGTGGCCCCGATAATGGCCAGTGAATCCCCCGGCTCCAGCGTAAACGAAAGGTTCCTGATGGCCTGGATTCCCGTGTCCGGGTAAACGAATGAGACGTTGCGAAACTCGATTCTTCCCTCGATGGGATGCTGGAGCTCTTCGGTGGAGAGGATATCTGTCTTCGTATTCAGGAATTCGTTGATTCGCTTTTGCGAAGCTTCAGCGCGCTGCACCAGGCTGCTGGTCCAGCCCAGGGAGGCCACCGGCCAGGTGAGCAGGTTCACGTAGATGACAAACTCGACAATGTTACCGAAGGTCAGGGTTCCCTCGATCACTTCCACGCTGCCCTGGTATACCGTGAGAATGGTGCTCAGGCCGATCAGCCCGAACATCAGCGGAAAGAACAGCGCCTGAACGCGGGTCAGCCGCAATGAACGGTGCTTATACTCATTGTTCTCCGCCGTAAAGCGGGCCACCGATTCCTTCTCCCGGGTGAAGGACTTGATCACACGGATGCCGGAAAAAGCCTCCTGGACAAACGTGCTCAGCCGGGATTGGCTTTGCTGGATTTCCTCCGAGCGACGCTCGATGATGTTGTTTACATAATAGATGCTGAACGACAGGATCGGCAACGGAATGAGCGCAAAGAGCGTCAGTTTCACACTGATCATAAACATGATCGGGATGAGGATCAGGAAGAGCGTGATCAGCTGAAGCCCATACATAATCGAAGGCCCCAAGTACATTCGGACACGGCCCACGTCTTCGGAAATCCGGTTCATCAGGTCACCGGTATTGTTGCGCCGGTAAAAACTAAGCGGCAAGGTCTGGTAGTGCTGGAAAATATCGTTCTTCAGATCATACTCAATGCGGCGGCTCATCACGATCAGGGTCTGCCGGACAAAATAGAGAAACAGCCCGCGGAGCAGCGCCATGATGAGAATAAGGATGGCATACAGCAGGATTCCCTGGGTGAACACGTTGAAGAAATCCTGCTGCGCGGGAAGCCCCTTGAATGACCGGTACAGGCTAATGTTGCCGGTGACCAAATCGATGGACCGACGCACCATTTGGGCCGGAACGATCTGGAAGATGTTGGAAATAATCACAAAGATGAGCCCCCAGAACAGCAGCCCCTTGTAGCGGAGCAGGTAACGGTTCAGGTAGGCAAGTTCCTTCATGGGTCTTTACTAAACGAGAGGGGCAAAATTTGGTTCAAAACAACCATATATCCCCCACATAATGTAACTTGCCGACCTCTTTTTTACCTGTTCCTTGTCATGCTCAACCGACGGACCCTCCGAATCAAGATCATGCAGATGCTCTTTGCCTATGAGCAGTGCAAGGAGGCCAACTACCTGCTCGGGATCGACTCCATCGAGACTTTCTTCAAGCCCGACCTGAACTCGATGAAAATTCAGGACAAGGAGATGCTCAAGGGCCAGCGCGAAGTGGCCACACGCCTTTTCGAAAAGAAGTTTTCAGGGGAGGATGTGCCGGAGAGCCCGGACCCCCGGGTCCAGGAATCCGTGGATGAGGCCATAAGCCTCGTGGCCAAGCTCAACAAGAAAGACTATTCCTATTTCCGCAAGCACATCCTTCTCGAAGTGGAGAAGATCAACGGGCTGTATATTTCCGTGTTGAATCTCATCCCTGCCCTGGAATCCGTCGCTGCGCAAGACAAACGAATTTCTGCCAAAGTGTTTTCCGGCAACCCGTTTGTTGTTGCCCTGCGCGACCACAGCGCCTTGCGGAAGGAAACGCTGCGAAACGGCGGAAGCTGGGACCAACGGATGGACCTGGTTCGCGACTGGTGGCGCGAATGCGTGAAGCCCGACAAGACAGTCCAGGACTACCTGGCGATGACAAAACCGGAGACGGCAGATCATACCCAGTTTATCAAACACCTTGTTCGAAAGCTCATCCTGGGCAAGACACCGATCAATGCCTGGTACGAGGAGCACGATCTCTGGTGGGCCGAAGACCATGAGATCATCCGAAGCATGACCGACAAGACCCTCAAATCGATGGATGAGGAGGGGGCCCTGGAAATTCAGAAACTATCCCTGAACTGGGAGGAAGACAAAGATTTTGTCGAACGGCTTTTCTCTTCTGCGGCCCAACTGGACGCGGAGTACCATGCCTTGATTGCCGGGCATACCAAGAATTGGGAAGTCGATCGGTTACCCCTAACGGACCGGGTCATTCTCCACATGGCCCTGGCGGAGATGCTGGCCTTCCCCAATATTCCGGTCAAAGTGACCATCAATGAGTACATCGAACTGGCCAAGGAATACAGCACCCCCAAGAGCCGCCAGTTTGTCAATGGCATTCTTGACGTACTCTCCAAGGAACTGGTCCGCACCGGAAAAATCCGCAAAAGCGGACGGGGGCTCATCGACAACAAGTAGGGCGTTTTTTGGCGCCCTGCCCCCTGTTACCCTTTCCCTGCATTCACTATCTTTGAAGTCCTAACTGATTTCGCCATGAGCAAGAACAGCAATAATGCCCTGATGGCCTTCCTGGCCGGTGCGGCCGTGGGTGCCATCCTGGGAGTACTTTATGCTCCCGACAAGGGCTCAAACACCCGGGAAAAACTTGCCTTCCGCCTCGATAAATACAAGAAAATGCTGGAAGAATACCTGGATGGGATCGTCGCCAGCAAGGAGGCTCCACAGACTTCCGAAGCGAAGTCGCAGGGGCAAAAGGTCGTGTCGGAGGCCAAAGGAAAGGCCGAACGACTGCTGGAAGATGTCGATGACCTGCTCGAGCAGATCCGCGGCACCCAAAAGAGTTAATGATTTGTTAAGGGTCTGTTGACCCGATGATTTCTCTATATTTTTGCCCTCACTGTTAACGAAAAAACCATGAAGAAAAACCTCCTCCTGCTCGCCCTGGTTGCCGGAGCACTCCTGATACTCGGCTCCTGCAAAAACAAGGCTGACGAGAAGCGCATCGCCGAACTGGAAAGCCGCCTGGCTCAATTGGAAAACAACAAGGCCGCCAGCGCCGCTCAGACCCCGACCCCGACTCAAAGCGTGACTGAAGAGAAGCCGGACGGACCGCTCCCGGTGGCCGCGTTCGAAACTACGGAATACGACTTCGGAACAATCAACGAAGGCCAGAAAGTCACTCACGTCTACAAAATCAAGAACACGGGAGAGGCACCGCTGATCATTCAAAGCGCTCAGCCTTCCTGCGGTTGCACCGTGCCTGACTGGACGAAAGAGCCCATACCGGTAGGCGGCAGCGGTTTTGTGAAAGCCGAATTCGACAGCAACGGCAAGCCGGGAATCAACAACAAGACGATTACCGTAACGGCCAACACGTGGCCCAAGACCACTACCCTGCGATTCAAGGCTATGGTGACTCCGAAATCGGATCAAAGAGGCCCGACGCGCTAACCCCGCCACCTGCCCCATCAAAAAAGGTCCCGCATCCGGGACCTTTTTTTGTCGCTACCGCAGCCCTCTAAAATCCACTACCTTTGGGCCAAAATACATTCATAAACTATGTTTTCCATCCTGCTTCAAACCGCACAAACGCAAGGCAATCCCTGGGGTCAGGTCATCCTGATGGTCGCCATTATTGCCATTTTCTATTTCTTCATGATTCGCCCCCAGCAAAAGAAGGCGAAGGATCAAAAGAAGTTTGTCGAGGAGGTCAAGAAGGGCGACCTGGTGGTTACCATCGGCGGGGCCCATGGCCGGGTGGCTGAAATCGAAGGCGATACGGTAATCCTCGAATTCGAACGCGGGGCACGCATCCGGTTCTCCAAATCGTCGATTTCGATGGACAATACCAAAGCCGCAAACGCCGCCGTCAAGAAGGTAGAATAAGCAAACCTGTGTCGCTCCATTGAAGTTCCTCCGTGTCATTATCAGTCTGCTTCGTTTTGACCGCACCAACTGGACGGCGCTCGCTCTTTGCCTGTGTGCCGCCGCCGTGTTCTGGATCTTCAATGCCCTGAATAAAGATTACGATACGCAGCTATCGCTCCCGCTTCGTCTCGAATACGATCAGTCACGCTTTGCCCCGGCCCAGGCAATACCGGCCAGGCTCGAGGTCAATATTCACGGGAACGGGTGGGAGCTTCTCCGAAAAAGCCTGGGATACAAAGTCCCTGTAATTTCGGTCCCCCTTGAAAGACCGGCCGGCATCCATCGCATTCCTGGTTCTGCTTTGGCCCCCGGTGTGGTCAGCCAGTTAGGCCCCCTCAAGCTCAACTTCGTTGCCCTGGATACTCTCCGGTTGTGGCTGGAGCCCCGGACAACGAGGAAGCTTAAGCTGGTCGCCGACATTCGCCGCGTAACGTATCGGGATAATATGGGACGAATCAGTCCGGTCGTGGTATTACCTGACAGCGTTCTGCTCGAAGGACCTGAAAACTACCTGCGAGCACTCCCTGACACGCTGGTCATCCAGCTGCCTTCCCGTCGCGTGACCGCACAATACCGGGAATCATTGGAGGTGCGGTTGGAGAACGGTGAATTCATTCGCCGTGATCCACCGGTAGCTGAGGTCATGTTCGATGTCGGGGCCATGACCGTATTGTCGCTGCGCCTTCCTGTATCGCGTCCTTCCGGTTTGATGAGCGACAGGGACAGCGTCGCCGTCTCCGTTCGCCTTCCGATCCGTGATCGCGAGCGATTCAACCAGGAGGTGGCAGGAATCGCCACCCAAATCCCTGCTCTCACCCTTCAGAAGGGACAGTCTCTCCGGGTCGCTCCTCAAGTCCAGGGATTACCGGATTATGCCTCGCTTGTTTCGGTGGATTCCGTGGAACTCAAGAAGCGACTTCCCTGATGCGTGCCCCACTTCAAGTCGGCATTACCGGCGGAATTGGCTCCGGAAAAAGCGTGGTCTGCAAGATCTTCCAGCACCTCGGAATTCCGGTTTATGATGCCGATTCCCGCGCGAAAAATTTAATGACCACTGACGGAATACTGGTCGAACAAATCAAGAAAGAATTCGGAAACTTGGCCTACCTGCCCGACGGGGGCCCGGATCGAGCCTACCTCAGCCAGCAAGTTTTCGGTAACCCAGAGCGGTTGAGGGCGTTAAACGGACTGGTTCACCCCCGCGTGGCGCTGGACTACGCCAACTGGGTCGATGGCCACGGCGAATTTCCGTACCTCATCCGTGAAGCAGCCCTCCTGTATGAGGCGGGGATCGCGCCGAAATTGGGTCCGATCATTGTAGTCATCGCCCCGGAAGACCTGCGTATCCAGCGTGTGCAGGCCCGTGATCCGCACCGGACGGTGGAAGAAATCCGGAAGATTATTGGCAGCCAGATGCCTGACGAAGAAAAAATGAAACGTGCTGATCATATTCTCCTCAACGACGACCAACACCTGGTCATTCCCCAGGTACTCCGGTTACATCACCTGTTCCTGACGAATCGCTGAGCCCACGACCCTCCCCATGAAGAAACGAATTTTTACCATATCCATCGCTATCCTCGTTGTCATCCTGTTGGCTATTCCTAAACTCGGGCTTTTTGACAAGAAGTCGTCTGGCCCGGACAACAAGCCGGCCGGAGCCCCAAGCCTGCTCCAGGTTCAAGGCCACTTGCTGCAGCCCACCAACTTCGACAACACGCTGGTGATTACCGGAAGTGTATTGGCCAACGAATCCCTGGAACTGAAAAGTGAAAGCAGCGGAAAGATCACGAAGATCAACTTCAAGGAGGGAACCCAGGTTCGCGCGGGAGAGCTCTTGGTCCAGATCAACGATGAGGAGATACGCGCCCAGATTGAGAAGCAGCGATACATGCAGAAGCTGAACAAGGACAACGAGTACCGGCAACGCCAGCTGTTCAAGAAAGACGCCATCAGCCAGGAGGAATACGACAATGCGCTGAATCGACTCAACACCACCATATCGGATATCAAAGTGCTGGAAGCCCAGCTGCAGAAAACCCGTGTCTATGCTCCCTTTAATGGAACCATCGGGTTGCGCTATGTGAGCAACGGCGCCTATATCACCCCCTCCACGGTTATTGCCACGCTCTATAATAATTCACCAGCCAAAATTGAATTCGCCATTCCCAGCCGTTACAGTCCCTTGATCTCGACGGGCAAGAAGATCCGCTTTACCATAGAAAACGACACGTCCCGGGTATTTGATGGCGAGGTTTATGCTATCGAGCCGCGCATCAATGAAGAGACGCGAACGCTAAAACTTCGCGCCCTGGCCGACAACTCGAAAGGGTTTCTCATTCCCGGGCAATTCGTGAAGGTGGACCTGATTCTGAACTCCAAATCCGACGCCCTGTTGATTCCCACACAGGCCGTAATTCCGGGGCAGGCTGGGCAGAAAGTATTTGTGGCCCGGTCCGGAATGGCGAAAGAGGTTATGGTTGAAACCGGTACCCGAACCAACGTCAGCATCGAAATTCTATCTGGTCTGCAGCCCGGCGATACCGTGATTACCACGGGCATATTGCAGCTGCGTCACGAGCTTCCGGTCCAGGTCGTCAAGGTCAACTAATCCCATCCGATCATGGCCAGTCTTTCTACCATCAGCATCAACCGACCGGTCCTCGCGATCGTCATGTCGCTGGTGATTATCCTGTTCGGGTATATTGGTTTTTCGTTTCTCGGCATTCGCGAGTTTCCCAGTGTCGATCCCCCGGTGGTTACGGTAAACACGGCTTATGTGGGTGCCAATGCCGATGTCATCGAATCCCAGATCACCGAACCGCTCGAAGATGCCATCAACGGGATTGCCGGCATCCGGACCCTCACGTCGGTCAGCCGGGAAGGACGCAGCACGATCACCGTGGAATTTGAACTCGGGGTCAATATTGAAGCCGCCGCCAACGATGTCCGTGACAAGGTGTCGGGTTCACTCTTCAATCTCCCTCGCGACGTCGATCCGCCCGTGGTGGAAAAGGCTGACGCAGACTCCGCACCGATCATCTTTCTTTCGGTGGCCAGCGATGAGCGGGACCTGCTTGAGTTGTCCCGGGTCGGCGAGGTCATGTTCAAGGAGCGCCTGCAGACCATTCCGGGTGTAAGTTCCGTTCAAGTTTGGGGCCAGCGGCGGTATTCCATGCGGCTGTGGATGGATCCCATCAAGCTCGCCTCCCTCAAACTGGCACCTTCGGATGTGCTCCAGGCCCTGAACCGTGAAAACGTGGAGCTTCCCTCCGGGCGGGTGGAAGGCCGCAATACCGAACTCACCGTGCGCACCATGGGGCGTCTTGCCTCCGTCAGCGATTTCAACGACCTCATTATTAAGGATGATGGAAATGACATTGTGCGCTTCAGTGACGTCGGCTACGCCCAGTTGTACCCGGAAAACGACCGCACGCTCCTACGTCGCGATGGAAAACCGGGCATAGCCCTGGCCATTGTTGCCCAGCCCGGGGCAAATAACATCGAAATCGCCGACCGGATGTATAAGAAGCTGGAGCAAATCCAGGCTGACTTGCCTTCCGACATCAAATACTACATGAGCTGGGATTCGACCCAGTTCATTCGGAGCTCCATCAAGGAAGTGGAAGAAACCGTACTGATCGCTTTTGGGCTGGTCTTGTTTGTCATTTTCTTCTTCCTGCGCGACTGGCGTACCACCGTGATCCCCATCGCTACCATCCCGATCTCCCTCATCGGCTCCTTCTTTATTATGTATCTCCTGGGCTTTACCATCAATGTCCTGACCCTGCTGGCCATCGTGCTGGCCATCGGTCTGGTTGTTGACGACGCCATCGTTGTCCTGGAGAATATTTATGTAAAGGTTGAAGAGGGAAATGATCCTATGGAAGCCGCCAAGAAAGGATCCGTTGAAATCTACTTTGCGGTCATCTCCACGACCATCTCCGTCGTCGCCGTGTTTCTTCCTGTCATCTTCCTGCAGGGACTGACCGGGCGCCTGTTCCGGGAATTCGGCCTTGTCGTGGCCAGTTCGGTGGCGATCTCCGCCTTTGTGTCCCTTACCTTGACACCCATGATGAGCTCGCGGCTTCTCAAGCGCCGTGAGCAACAGCCCTGGCTGTACCGAAAGACGGAGCCCTTTTTCGAATGGCTGACCCAGCAATACTCCACATCTCTTGAGTCGTTTATGAGGCACCGCTGGCTGGCCTTTGTCATTCTCCTGGTTGCCGGCTTTCTGATCGTCTACTTTGGCCGGACGCTCCCCTCCGAGTTGTCTCCTCTGGAGGACCGCAGTGAATTCCGGATTATGGCCCAAGGCGCAGAGGGTGCCACCTTTGAATACATGGACGGTTATGTCATGGACATTACCAACTTTCTCCAGCGCGAAGTGCCGGAGCACTCCGGGCTGGTGAGTGTAACGGCCCCCGGCTTCGGTACCGTGGGAGTCAACTCGGGCATGGTTAGGGTCATCCTGCGGAACCCGGATCAACGGGAACGCACGCAGCAGCAAATTGTGGATGATGTGACTGAACGCGCCAAGCAATTCAGCGGTGTCCGGACTTACGTTACGCAAACCCAAACCGTAGGCGGCGATCGCCGGGGAGGATTCCCCCTGCAATTCGTTATCCAGGCTTCCAGCCTCGAGAAGCTCAAGGAAGTATTGCCCACGTTCATGGCAAAGGCCTCGGCCAGTCCCAAGTTCACCTTTGTGGATCTCGACCTGAAATTCAATAAACCCGAACTCACTATTACCATCGACCGGGATAAGGCAAGAAATATCGGGGTCAACGTCATCGATATTGCACAGACTCTGCAATTGGGATTAAGCGGAACCCGTTTTGGCAACTTCATTATGGACGGGAAGTTGTACCAGATTATTGGCCAGGTGGAACGCAAGGACCGCAATGAGCCCCTTGACCTGAAGTCGCTTTACGTCAAGAACAAGCGCGGGGAACTAATCCAGCTCGACAACCTGGTCACCATGCGTGAAGAAAGCAAGCCTCCTCAATTGTATCGCTTTAACCGCTATTCTTCAGCCAAAGTACAGGCGCAGTTGGCTCGTGGTGTCGCCTTAGGAGAAGGAATCAAGGAAATGCAACGTATTGCTGATGAGGTGCTGGACGAATCGTATACCACCAGCCTGGACGGTGCAGCCCGCGAATTCGCAGAAAGTTCATCGAGCATCTACATGGCTTTTGTGATTGCCCTGGCCATTATCTACCTGGTGCTGGCGGGTCAATTTGAAAGCTTTAAAGATCCCTTCGTCATCATGTTTACCGTGCCGCTTGCCCTGGCCGGCGCATTGCTGACCTTGTGGTACTTCAACCAGACCCTCAATATTTTCAGCCAGATCGGCATCATCATGCTCATTGGCCTGGTTACCAAGAACGGCATTCTGATTGTTGAATTTGCCAATCAGCGGAAAGAGCAGGGCTTGCGCGTCCTGGAGGCCGTCATTGGCTCCGCGGAGTCCCGCTTCCGGCCGATTATCATGACGAGCCTGTCCACTATTCTTGGCATTCTCCCCATAGCGCTTGCGCTGGGCTCCGGCTCCGAGAGCCGGGTTTCCATGGGCATCGCGGTAATCGGCGGCATGCTGTTCTCCACCATCCTCACGCTCTTTGTGATCCCAGCTATTTACTCCTACGTATCCAGCCAGCATAAAGTGGCGGCCACTAAGTAAAGTAATTGGGGGCCGCCCATACGGCCCAGCCGTACCCCGCGAAGCGGATGATGCGGAAAATGCAAACCAGCAGAAACCTGTCGAATGGCGTCCGTACAGAACCTGCCAGCATGCACGTGGCGCTAAAAGGAACAGGAGTTATGGCCCCCACGAGCACCAGGTAGATTCCATAGGTTCGGAGCTTCTCGTCGTATTGCATCAGGTACCGCTGGTGGATTCGCTGGTAGGCATGGGTTTTTGAAAAGTACCGCCCGATATAATAACCGAGGACGCCGGCCCCGTACGAGATCAGGGTCAGGTAGGTCAGGTTGATCACATACTCAGAAAGCACCCCTTTGGACTGCCAGATGAGCATAAAAAACTCCGGGGGGATGATCCCAAACACGATCTCCGAAACAGTGAAAATAGTCAGCAGTAACGGTAGCCGGTCACCCACGTCATTAATCTCCTTCTCATAAACCTCAAGTTCTTCCGCCGCCAGGATATATGCTGTCAGAATGATGGCAAACCACACCAGGCCGCGAAGTAAGTTTCGCCACAGGAAGCTTGATCGGGTTTCGCCTTGTTGCATGTGGTGAAGTTAGGAAAGTATGGGGTGACGACGGAAGGGCCTGGTCTCATCGAAGAGTTTGCGGTAGGTAATGTGACGTTTGCCGACATGTCCGCCCACCTGCTCCACAACTTGTATCATTTTCGGATTGAAGTCCCCAATCCAGTTCATCTCATAGTGCGTGTACGGTAGTGTTCCCGACTGGAATACCTTTCGCGCCTCCATGATGAGCGCGCCGTCAGCACCCGTTCCCTGGTGTTCAGGAACGACGCCAAAGAGAATTCCGAATGCCTTTCGATTGGGCCGAAAGAGTTTTGCCCAAATGAACTTAATCAGCCCCAGTCCGCTCAACGAGCCATCTACATATTTGAACCACTGGTTCACTTCGGGCAGGGAGAGAAAGAACGCGATCGGCTCATTCTTGTAAAATCCAAACCAAAGCAATCGCAGATCAAGGATCGGCTTCATTTGCTTGACCAGAATCTTGGCCTGGGGTAGGGTCAGCTCGGGATTCTCCGCCCGGTTGGCCCAGGCCTTGTTATAGACCTGCCTGATCAGTTCTGGTAACTGCCCCAGCTCACCCTTGAACAATTTCCGAAAAACGTAATCCGGGTTGTCTGCAATCAAACTTGCCTTATAGGCGAGTCGTTCGGCCAGGGGGTCCATGATCCCTCTCACGTAGGTGAGCTGTTCAAAGTAGGTCTTGAAGCCATAGGCTTCAAAAAAGCGTCGGTAATAGGGAAAGTTGTAGTTGCATTGATAATTCGGCTCCTGGTCAAATCCTTCCACGAGCAAACCCCACCACTTCTCACGGCTTCCAAAATTGATGGGGCCGTCCATGGCTTCCATGCCCCGTGCCTTGAGCCAGGTCTTGCAGGTGTCAAACAACAAGAAGGCAGCTTCCTGGTTCTCCACGCACTCAAAGAAACCCATGCCACCAGTGGGCTGGTCATTTCCCCGGTTGACCGTTTTCTTCAGGATGAAAGCGGCCACCCGGCCAATGGTCTTCCCCTGGTCATCGGTCAAAATCCAGCGGATACATTCGCCGTCGCGGAAGGACTTGTTCTTCTCGGAATCAAAGACATTTTCAATATCCTTGTCCAGCGGGCGAATCCACTGGGGGGTTTCGCGATACAATCGAACCGGCAAGAGGAGAAATTCCCGCGCTTCAGATCTGCTCTTAACTTCGGTGACCAACATAGAAAAGGGCCGGTAAGATACAGGTTATTTTCCAATGAGATTCGGGAGAACAATACGGAAAGTGGTGCCCAAACCAGTCTCACTTTCAACTTCAATGGTTCCGGCAAGTCGATCGACGGCATTTTTAACGATATACAGGCCCAACCCACTTCCATCCGAACGGTCGCTAGCGCGAAAGAACATCTCGAAAATCCTTGGCGCAAAGCCCTTATCTACCCCAATACCATTGTCAGCCACCACAATTTCACAGGCTCGCTCCGTCACCTTCACCTCAACTCTGACTTCGGCCTCCGGGTAATTCAGTTTGCGATACTTGATGGCATTCGAAATCAGGTTTCGGAATATCTCCCCCAGCCGCCATTGGTCACTATAGAGCTCCGTCCCCGTCACGATAATCCGCTTTCTTATCTCTTCGGCTCCGGTTAGAAAACTCAGGTCGGTGAACGTTTTGTGAATAATTTCCCTGACATCCACCCGGTCAACCGTCACCTCCATTTTCAAGTTCTTCGAATGGCTCAGCACATCGCTGATAAAATGATCCAGCTGCAGCGCTTTCTCTCCCATCAACCGGACATAGGCTGAAAGATCGTCCCGGTTGCCGGGCATGGCGGCCAGATGAGCCAACCCCAACACCGACGAGAGGGGAGCCCGGAGATCATGGGATACTTTGTATACAAAATTGTCCAGTTCGGCATTGCGAATCTTCAATTCCTCTTCCATTCGCTGACGCTCCGTGATGTCGACGTACATTCCGAAGATTCCGATTTTCTTCTCTCCCAATACGACAGGAACGCCATAAATGATAACGGATACATCCTGGCCATCTTTCCGTCTTCGCACCGTCTCCACGCGGATCACCTTGTTCTCCGTGATGAGACTGTTGATTTCATTTCCCTCCTGCTCCAGCTCGGCCGGCACAATGGCCTCTGTCAGTATCTTGCCCGCCAACTCGTCCAGCGTATACCCAAAGAGGGCTTCAAATCCCTTGTTCACCTGGACTACCTCGCTCCTTTCATTAAGCAGCACAATCGCCAGGGGAGTATGCTTGAAGAGTTCGAAGAAAAGCGTCTCCGCCCGGAGATAACCCGCCTCGGCGGCTTTCCTGTCTGTAATATCGGCGAAGATCACCTGAACGGCCGGCTGACCTTCATAGACATAGGGATTTCCTGCGCTATTAACGATGATTTCCTTCCCATCCAGACGCAAGAAGCGGGTCTCCATCGGAGGTACCTGTTGTCCACTAAGAATGGACGCGATTCGCTCTTTTGCAATGCTCCGAAGGTCAGGATGCACAAACTGCAGGGCCTCTCTCCCCAGCAACTCCGACGGGTCTTGGGCGCCAATCAGGCGTGCCGCATGGGCATTGGCGAACCGAATGATTCCATCCGAATGAATGACGATTCCCAATGGGAGTTGCTCTACCAGGTTTCGGTACCGGCTCTCTGAAAAGCGCTGCCTGTCTTCTAATTCCTTGGTTTCGGTGATGTCCGAAATAATCCCATGATAGACTATCCGGCCATCCTCCTTTTGAATCGGGCTGCTCTTGGTCTCGATCCACGAGTAGCCCTTTCGTCCCTTGCACCGGCCCTTCCACGACCATTCCGAAACAGTCTGCACACTCTGCTCTACGCTGGTATGAAAAGCCCCCAGGTCGTCCGGATGAATGAAGTTATCAATGGACAACCGGCCTTCCATGATGGTCTCCGGGCGGAGTCCCAGCAACTCTTCACAACGAGGACTGATGTAGGTAAATCCACGGTATCCTTCCGGAAAGAAGGTGTACTCGAACACCACGACCGGCAACTGGTCAACCAGTTTATGTAAATCGCTCCGAAATACCTGCGTACCGCCCATGGGACATTAAAAGTACTCCCGCATGAGGAAAATACCGATGCCATGTAAGAAACCTTTCAAAACGCAATTTTTGCAGCGAAATCCGGCAGACACAAAACAAAAAGGCCGCTCGAAAGCGGCCTTTCTTCCTGGGATAGTATCCACTAGGATGCCTTGAGCGCCTCGGCGCCGGCCACGATTTCAAGGATCTCCTTCGTAATCGCCGCCTGGCGAGTCCGGTTGTAGGTCAATTTGAGGTCTTTCAGGATCTCCCCGGCATTCTCGCTCGCCTTATCCATTGCTGTCATTCGCGCGCCATTCTCCGAGGCATTTGAGTCGAGCAGGGTTTTGAACAACTGGACTTTCAGCGACTTCGGGATGAGCCCTGACATGATCTCCGCATGGTTCGGCTGAAAGATATAGTCGATGTCCTGCTTCTTCGTACCGGAAACCGGCAGGACGGGCAGGTACTGCTCCACGATCAGGATCTGGGTAGCTACGTTCTTAAACTGGTTGTAGACAATCTCTATTTTGTCGTACCGGCCATCGCGGAACGACTTCATAAGAAATTCGGCCGCCCGAATAGAGGATTCGAAAGTCAGGCCATGAAACAATTCCGCATAGTCGGTCACCACCGGGTAACCCCGCTTGCCGAAATAATCAGCCGCCTTTTTTCCGATGGGCAGAATCGTCACCTGCTTGCGCGCATGCTGATCCGCATACTTCTCCTGGATCAGTCGGAGCACGCCCTTGATGGTGTTGGAATTGAACGATCCGCAAAGTCCCCGATCAGAGCTCATGGCCACGATCAGAATCTTCTCCTCCGCCCGCACCTGGCTGAACCAGTTCTCACTGTCGGAAGATGCCATGGAAAGGTTCTGCAGAATTCCCGTCATCTTCTTGGCAAAGGGCCTCATCTGGATGATGCGATCCTGAGACTTGCGAAGCTTCGCCGCGGCCACCATCTTCATGGCCTTCGTGATTTGCTGCGTGCTCATCACGGAGCTGATCCGGGTCTTGACTTCTTTTAAACTGGCCATTTCGCTATGCGTCTAATCCTCTCCGAATACACGTGATCAATAACGGCTGGCCAACTCCAGCGAAACCTTCTTTACCGTCTCCAGGTCGCTGTCCTCCAGTTTACCTGCACGCAAGTTATCCATGACATTCTTGTGCTGGTTCTTCATCAGATCAAGGAAGTCCTTCTCGAACTCCTTCACCTTGTCAACCGGAATTTTGTCCAGGTAGCCGCGGGTGGAAGCCGTAATAATAGCCACCTGCTCCTCCACGGGTACAGGCGCGTATTGCGGCTGCTTGAGAACTTCCAGGTTACGGCGGCCGCGCTCAATGGTGAGCTTGGTTGACGCATCAAGGTCCGATCCAAATTTCGAGAATGCCTCCAGTTCGCGGAATTGCGCCTGGTCCAGTTTCAGTGTACCCGCCACTTTCTTCATCGACTTGATCTGCGCGGATCCACCCACACGGGATACCGAGATCCCCACGTTGATGGCCGGTCGGATACCGGAGTTAAACAGGTTAGTCTCCAGGAAGATCTGTCCGTCGGTAATGGAAATCACGTTGGTCGGAATGTAGGCCGATACGTCGTTCGCCTGGGTTTCGATGATCGGCAATGCCGTCAATGAACCACCACCTTTTACGAGGTGCTTGATCGATGCAGGAAGGTCATTCATCTGCTGAGCCAGGGCATCGTTATTGATAATCTTGGCGGCACGCTCCAGGAGGCGGGAGTGCAGGTAAAATACATCACCGGGGTAAGCCTCGCGTCCCGGAGGGCGGCGAAGCAGCAATGAAACTTCACGATAGGATACGGCCTGCTTCGAGAGGTCATCGTAAATCACCAGGGCAGGTCTTCCGGTGTCGCGGAAGAATTCCCCGATCGCCGCACCCGTGAAGGGGGCAAAATATTGCATCGGCGCGGGATCAGAAGCAGAGGCAGAGACGATAACCGTATACGGCAATGCTCCGGCGCGCTCCAGCGTGGAGGCAACCATGGCCACCGTGGAGGCCTTCTGGCCAATCGCTACATAAATGCAGAATACCGGCTTTCCTTTTTCGAAGTACTCGCGCTGGTTGATGATTGTGTCGATGGCCACAGCCGTCTTGCCGGTCTGTCGGTCGCCAATGATCAATTCACGCTGTCCGCGGCCAATGGGAATCATCGAGTCGATGGCCTTGATCCCCGTTTGCAGCGGTTCATTAACCGGCTGCCGGTAGATTACGCCGGGAGCCTTGCGCTCCAGGGGCATTTCAAACAGTTCGCCGCGGATCGGGCCCTTGCCGTCGATCGGGTTCGCGAGGGTATCTACCACACGGCCCAGCATGCCGTCACCTACTTTAACCGAGGCAATCTTCCCGGTACGCTTTACGGTGGCGCCTTCCTTGATGCCCTGCGGGTCACCGAGCAATACCACCCCAACGTTGTCTTCCTCCAGGTTGAGGACGAGGGCCTGCAGCCCGTTTTCAAACTGTACCAACTCGCCGGCCTGTGCCTTGGAAAGCCCGTAGATCCGCGCTACGCCGTCGCCGATGGTAAGGACGGTACCTACTTCTTCCAGTTCGGCTTCAGTGCGTGCCTGCGCCAGTTGTTCACGCAAGATTGCGGATATTTCTTCGGGTCTGATCTCTGCCATACGGTTCTTAATTATTTAGCTCTGCTTGATAAAATAGTTCTCTTCAAATTTCAGGTCCAGCGATCTCAGCTTGCTGCGGATCGAAGCATCGATCTGGCGATCTCCCACGTTCAGGATGAAGCCGCCAACCAGGTTACTGTCCACGGTGGTTTCCAATTCAATGGTCTGCTTGTTGGCCAGTTTCTTGGAAATGGCCTGCATGATTTCAAGCAGGTCCTTGTCGGGCGGAACAGTAGTCGTGAGAAATGCCTTGCCGATTCCCTTGTAGGCGTTATAGGCATTGTGAAACTCACTGGCAATCGCCGGCAGGACGGGCTCCCGGTTCTTTTGCGTGACGATGTTGATGATCGCCATTGTCAGGTCGCTCACTTTGCCGGAAAATAGCTTCTTGAGGATGGCTCGCTTGTTTTCGTGGCGGATCACCGGGCTACGCAGCATGGCCACGAAATTCCGGTTCTCCTTGCAAACCTGGCTGAACAACTGCATGTCGCGATGCACCGCTTCCAGCGCACCTTGCTCGACGGCCAGGCCCAGGAGGGATTTGACGTACCGCGATGCTACTCTATTGTCTGCCATGCGTTAGTTGACCTTAATGTCCTTTGCAAAACCCTGGGCCAGCTCCTGCTGCGCTTTGTCGGAAGACAGGTTCTTTTTGATGACCTTCTCCGCCACTTCGAGGGAAAACTTGGCCACAATCTCCCGCACATCCTTCATGGCGGCCTGTTTTTCACTATTGATCATGGCCTTGGCGTCTTCCAGCATACGGTCGGCATTATGTTTGGCCGCCGCCTGGGCATCGTCATGGATCCGGTTGGCCGCATCGCGTGCCTCACGCAGAATCTTGTCGCGCTCTTCGCGCGCTTCCTTCATCAGCTTTTCGTTTCCGGCTTTCAGGCTGGCCATTTCCTCCTTGGCCTTCTCCGCGGCGTCAAGGGCGGCCTGGATGGAGGTTTCACGCTCTTTCAATGAGGTCAGGATTGGCTTCCACGCCAATTTGGAAAGCAGGAAGAAAAGGCCCAGGAAGACCACTGCCTGCCAGAAGATGAGACCAGAACCCGGGGTAAGTAATTCCATATGTCTTTCTTATTTGATGGACACGTTTTTGACGTATCGGTTTATTCCAGTGAAGAAAACTTGCCCGGCCCAGCGCCTAAGGCAAGTTTTCAAAGGGCACTGTTACTTGTGCCTGAAATCCATTAGGCGATAACCGCGCCCGTCTTGTTGGAAATCAGGAAGCAAATAACGAGAGCAAACAACGCGGCTACTTCCACGAGGGCGGCGATGATCAGCATGGAGCCCTGGAGCTTGTTGGCAGCTTCAGGCTGGCGGGCCATAGCTTCCATGGCCGAACCACCAATGCGTCCCACACCGATACCGGCACCAATGGCGGCCAAACCGGCACCAATGCCTGCACCCATGATGGCGTAGCTAACGTCGAGTAAGATGGAGAATAACATAACGTATAATAATTAAGTGAACCAAAATCCGGGTTTCTCCCGGAGTATCTTCAAGCGGTTGCCCGCCTTATTTCAATCAATGTCCGTCACCGTGAGATTCCTCCACTGCCAACCCGATGTACAAGGAAGTAAACAGGGTAAACACATACGCCTGGATACCCGCTACCAGCAATTCGATCAGCGAAATGAATAACACGAAGATGGCTGAACCTACACCCACCAGCCAGCTTTGGAAGATGAACGTCAGCGAAATCAGGCTGAGCAACACGATGTGCCCTGCGGTGATGGCCGCAAACAAACGAATCATCAGGGAAAACGGCTTGGTGAATATGCCGATGATCTCCACCGGGAGAATGATTACCCGCAGCGGAAGAGGGACACCGGGTGTCCAGAGAATATGTTTCCAGTAGTTGGCGTTGCCGCTGACGTTGGTGATCAGGAAGGTGAACACGGCAAGGGTCATCGTCACCGCGATGTTCCCGGTCAGGTTGCCCGAACCAGGAAGGAGACCCAGGAGGTTACCAAACAGGATGAAGAAAAACAGGGTAAGCAGGTACGGAAGGTAGCGCTCGTACTTCGGTCCGATGTTCGGCTTTACGATTTCGTCTTTAACAAAAAGGATGATGGGCTCGATGAAACTCTGCAAGCCCTTGGGTGCCTTGCCCGCATTGCGACGATAGGCGCGGGAAACAGAAATCAGTACGAACAGTAACAGTCCCGCATTGATGAACAGCATCATCACATTTTTCGTGATGGAGAAATCGAGAACCGGGGTCTCACCCAGGTAGATCTTGTTATGGTCCAGACGGTACCCGTTGTACTCCACCCGGTTGTGGTGCTCATCATAGAAATGATGGGAAGAAAATACATCCAGTCCGCGCTCTTCCGTATACACGATCACCGGCAGGTAGAGCGTACCTCCATCAAAGAAGTGCCACATATGATTATCCATCACGTGCTCGATGATCACTTCACTGACTCCGGGGGCTTTATGTTCGCCCGCGGGAGCGCCATGCTCCTCCTGGGCAAATGCATTGAAAATGGTGCCTGAAATCAAGGCCAGAATCAGGACGAAAAAGCCAGTTTTCAGACGGATTTGGGCACTTTTTGGGCGGGATTCCACGGTCGTATTTATCGACCGCAAAACTATTGATTAAACGCCCAAAAAAAAATGTTTAATCTCCTTTTTGCCCCTGTTTGGCGGGCTTTCTGTTCGACACAATGGGATAGAGCGCCGCGACCTCCAGGCCCGTAAAGAGAAAGTAACTCAACAGGAAAAACAGGGCGTTTGCCGGCCCGGAAACAGGGTCCAGCCGGATGACCAGAAAGATGAACAGGCCAAAAAAGAGAATCCGCAGCACCGTGGAGCCCAGGTAGATCTTCACAAAATCCTCGGGACCGCTGTCCAGGCGGCGTAGAATGAACCCAAACAAGCCCAGGTGGGCAAGTCCTAAAAAGAGGATAATTTCGTCGGAATAGGAAGGGCGGGCAAACCAGCCCTGGCGCACCCCCATGGCCACCCCCGCAAACAGCACCGAGGCCAAACCCAGGACCATCAGGACAAACCGCACCATGCTAATCTTCCCTCAATTTTCGATTCATCTGATAGAGCATCCCGGAAAGGGTCATTACGATAAACAGCAGCATAAAGGCCGGGAAACCCAGGGAAAGGTACTCATCCAGTCGGTACCCCAGCCATCCGGCCACGCCGATTCCCCCCAGCAATTGGAAGGCAAATCCGCTGTATTTGAGGAAGGAGCTATACCGCGGCTTCTGACCGGTAGGTGTTGGAGGCATTTTCGGCCGACTTGATGTCTTTTACCGCGGCACCCATTTTACAGGTACCGTTGAAGACGGCGCCTGGCTCCACGACGAGTTTGCCCGTCACAATATCGCCGTGCACAGTGGCGGTAGCCTTCAGCACCAGCATATCGGCAATTTCCACTTTGCCCTTGACGGTTCCCTCGATGTCTGCGTTTTGGGCCGATACGTTTCCGTCGACAAGCGACGAATTGCCTAAGGCCACTTTGGACTTTGACTTAAGGTTGCCAATGATCTTGCCTTCGATCCGAATATTTCCGGAGGTCTCGATATTGCCCTCCAGCACGGTACCTTTCCCGATAACGTTGCTGGAATTCGTAATTTCATCGGCGGCCTTTTTCTCTTCCTTGGTCGTGAACATGATGTTGGTTTTAGAACGTTACAAACTCTTCCGGATTGAGTGAATTGCCATTGTACCACAGCTCGAAATGAAGGTGCGGCCCGCTGGTCATCTCACCACTGTTGCCAACTATAGAGATTATTTCACCGGCGTTAACAAAACTACCAACTTTTTTCAATAGTTCAGCATTGTGCTTGTATACGGAAATGAGGTTTCCCCGGTGTTGAACGGCTATCACGTGACCCGCGTCCTGGGTCCATGAGGCCATAATGACGGTTCCATCGGCAATGCACTTGACCGGTTCATTAGACTTGGCCACGATATCGACTCCATAATGAGCCTTCTTCACATCGTACCTGTCCGAGATAAATCCCGTGATCGGCGTAAAAAAGAAAGTCTCGCTGAGTTCACTGTAATTGCTGCTGGTCAGCGAAATCAATGACAACTCGGATTGCTCAAAGTCTTTGCGGAACTGGGAATCGCTGGGCGCAAGCTTGGCCGTATTCAGCGGCTTGATCGGCTTGGTCTGTTCTTTCAGGGCAGCCGGCGCATCTACAAAGCGGCTCGATGTGTCGCCGCTCAGTACGCGCTGAAAATTCTCAATGAATGCCGCCTTCTCTTCGTCCGCTTGCTGAAGGGAATCGACACGCTGGCTGAGGATAAGCAGCTTGCGTGCGGTTTCGCGTTGCGCATACCGAGGATCAAACCAGCGGGCCAGCAAGGTCTGCGACAAGAACAGGCTGGCGGCGAAGATGAACACGATGATAATGAAGGCCACAATCATGATACGGGTATAGGTAAACCCTATCGTGGACTTCTCTTCGAGGTTCTCCTCTTTACGAATCACCAGTTGATACTTGGTGCTGAATCGTTCGGCTATCGTTTTTTTGGGCTTCAACGTCTTAAATTGCCTCAAAATTAGATATTTAGACTGATTATAATATTGAACGCCTGTTTTTTACGTTTGTAGTTCGAAGCACTGCATGAGGCGCACTCCCTGGTTTTGGCGGGCCATACTGGGCACAATGGGATGTGTCTGCCTGCTTTATTGTTCGCCCAATCAGAATACCGTCACTAGCGATATCTATCACAACACCACGGCGCACTTCAACGGGTACTTCTATGCCCGTGAAAAGATTCATGAAATTCAGAAACTGATCCTGCAAAGCCAGGATGATGACCCCAACCAAATCCTGCGTCTCTTTCCCCCGCTTGATACCACGTTGGCCCGGTCGTATAAAAAGGATACCGAAGAGGTCATCAAGATGGCTTCCATTTCCATTCAACGACACCCCAACAGCAAATGGCTGGATGACAACTACCTTCTGGTGGGGCTGGCCCGCCTCTATGATTGCGACTTCCAGAATGCCGTTCAGACCTTCAAGTATGTCAACACGAAAGGCCAGGATATCCATGTTCGTCACAAAGCCATCGTTCACCTGATCCGTACGTTTACCGAGCAGGCCGACTATCCCCGCGCTGAAGAGGCCTTCCAGTTTCTTGAAAAGGAAAAACTGAACGCCGACAACGCCAAGGATCTATACCTGGAGAAAGCCTATTACTACCAGGTGCGCGGGGACTTCGATAATATGGTTCGCAACCTTGCGGCCGCCGATACCTTGCTGAACCATGCCGACCGGAAAGGCAGGATCTACTTCATCATCGGGCAGGTTTACCAGCAGCTTGGCTTTCGCTCGGAAGCTTATGGGTACTATCGGAAATGCCTCGCCACCAATCCGGAATATGAGATCGATTTCTATGCCCGTCTCAACATGGCCCAGGTTGCCGAACTCGACAATGACAAGAACCGCCGGGTCATTCGCAAGCAGTTTGAGAAGATGCTCACGGACGCCAAGAATGATGAGTTCAAGGACAAGATCTATTATGAGTTAGGGGAATTCGAACGCAAACAGGGCCACCTGGAGGATGCCATCGTTCAATACAAGTTGTCCGCTCATTCCGGCAAGAACCGCCGGATCCAGGGCACCTCCTTTCTACGCATCGGCGAAATATGCTTTGATTCACTGCGCAAGTACTCGCTGGCCAAGGCCTACTACGACAGCGCGGTCGCTTCCCTTCCCAAGGAAACAGCGGGGTTTGAAGCCATCAGCAAGCGTCAGAAGATTCTCGGAGATTTTGTCGCCTATTCCGAAACCATCCAGTGGCAGGATAGTCTCCTGGCGTTGGCCGTGCTCGATTCGACTACGCTGAGAACACGGATTGACTCCGTGCTTGCGGCCCGGGTCCCCAAGGATGACGGCAAGAAGAAGAAACGGAAAAGGGAAGCCGGCCCGACAGAAACCCGGCAAGGCGGGGCCTACTTCCAGACCGAATCCACAAGCACCACCGACTGGTATTTTGGGAACCTCTCGGCCGTTTCCTCCGGACAAAGTGAGTTTCGTCGTATTTGGGGTAATATTTCACTGGAGGACAACTGGAGGCGCTCCACCAAGTCGGCGGCTATCAGCGGGGAGCCGGGCGCACCAGGGACCACAGATGCCGGCGCACAGGCTGGAGCCACTCCGCAGGGAGAAACCACAGCGGCCGCCGCACCCGATAATGCCTTCCAGAAACTTTACTCGGCGATACCCTATACCGAGGAGGCCAAAAAGGAGGCCAACAACAAGATTGAAGAGGCTTACTTTAAACTTGGAGATCTCTACTATTTTCAACTGGAGGAAAAAGAGAACGCACTCACCACCTACAATACCTTACTGGAAAGGTTCCCCTCTTCTTCCTATCGGCCGGAAGTTCTTTACAAGCTCTATCTCATTCATAAGGAACGCGGTGACGATATCGCCAGCCAATTGGCCGATCAACTTAAAACGGACTACCCCCTCTCCACCTACACCAAGATACTCCTCAATCCGGATTACCTGAAAGAGACAACGGTAGCCCAGGAGAAGCAGAAACTTATCTATCGCGATGCGTACACTGACTTTCAACGAAACAATCTCCGAGGAACCCAGGAGAAATTGAAACAGGCTCTCCAGGTGGGTGAAACCCAGTTCACTCCGCAACTGGAACTTCTCCAGATATTGGTGACCGGGAAAACAGAAGATGTTACGCGCTATCAGTACGAGCTCGGTGAATTCATGAAGAAGTACCCCGAGGGCAAGCTACATGCCTATGCCGGCGAACTGCTTGCCAGCTCAAAGGCATTCATCGAAAAGACCGAGCGGGCAAAGGGCATTCGGTTTGCTGCCTCCTTCAACGAGCCTCACTACTTCGTTATTCTCCATAACATTCAGGACCAGGCCAGCGGTGAAATCTCCCGGCGACTCGATCAGTTCAATGTTGAAAAGTTCAAGGCGCTCAACCTCGTCGCCACCAACCTGATCTTTGATGAGGTGCACGCCATGACCTTTGTGGGTGATCTTCCGTCGAAAGAAACCGCTGAGGAATACCTCCGGTTATTTACCGAAGGGGTTGCTGCAGAAAGGCCCTTTTCCACCCTAAATTTCCATAACTTTGTTATCACGAAGGATAATTTCAATATCTTCTACCGTAACAAAGCCCTTGATGAATACCTCAGCTTCTTCGACCGGTACTACCCCAAGTAAGATGGCCGGGCTGCTGGGCAATAAGAAGCCCTGGTTTCGCAAATTCATCCGCTACACCTGGATCATCTTCTTTTGCATCCTGCTGGGGTTGCCATTGTATGTGTTTACCGTGAGCGTTGATTTGTTCGGCCTCTTCGGCGGTATGCCCAGTCTTGCTGAAGTGGAAAATCCCGAGAATGACCTGTCTTCCGAACTCATCTCTGCTGATGGCGTCTCACTGGGCCGGTATTTCCGCTTTAATCGAAGCCAGGTCACCTTCGAAGAACTTTCTGAAGACCTGGTCAATACGCTGGTTCTTTCCGAAGATCATCGATTCTACCAACATTCAGGACTCGACTTTCCTGCATATTTAAGGGTCGCCTGGGGCCTCCTTACCCTTCAACCTTCCGGCGGGGGCAGTACCATTACCCAACAACTTGCCAAGAACCTCTACACCCGAAACCGTGACCGCGGCCTCGATGGTACGATTGCCAAATTGGGCCGGTATCCCAGGCGGCTGGTTCAGAAGACCAAAGAGTGGATCATCGCGGTCAACCTGGAGCGGAATTTTACCAAGGAAGAAATCATCGCGATGTACCTCAACACGGCAGAGTTCTCCAGTAACTCGTATGGAATTAAGGTCGCCAGCGAAACGTATTTCGGTAAGCCTCCTGACAGTCTCAATCTCCAGGAATCAGCTCTCCTTGTGGGAATGCTGCAGAACCCGACATTTTACAACCCTGTGCTCCGGCCCGAGAATGCCCTCTCCAAGAGAAATGAGGTGCTGTACAAGATCTTCCGCAGCCAGTATAAACTCCAGAGCCGGGAGGCTTACGATTCCATCATTGCCATGGATCTTGGCCTGCGTTTCCGGATTCAAAACCAGAACGAAGGACTTGCGACCTACTTCCGCACGGTCATCAGCGCCTACCTCATGCAATTCTGCAATGAGCGGGGTATTGACCTCTGGAACTCCGGGTTGAAAATCTACACCACGATAGACAGCCGGCTTCAGCGTTATGCGGAAGAGGCTATGCAGGAGCACATGAAGACCCTGCAGACAGAATTCAGTAAACAGTGGGAAGGCAAAAACCCCTGGGTGGATGACGATCGCCAGGAAATACCCGGATTTCTGCGCCTGCGGATCAAGCAGACCCCCACCTACAAGAATCTTGTCGCCAAGTATGGGGAAAAGTCTGACTCCGTACGCATCCTGCTGAATCTCAAGAAACCCATGACGGTCTTCACCTGGGATGGCGAGAAAGACACACTCTTCAGCTCCATGGACTCCCTGGCCTATTACAAGCGCTTCCTCCAGTCGGGCCTTATGGCCATGGATCCGAATACCGGGCACATTAAAGCCTGGGTGGGCGGCTTCAATTACAAATACTTCAAATACGATCACGTCAAGCAAGGCACCCGCCAGCCAGGCTCCACCTTCAAGCCCTTTGTCTACGGGCTGGCCATGGAATCCGGGTATTCGCCCTGTTACGTGCTGGAAGATATTGCCCCCAGCTTCAAAGTTTCCGGAACCGTCTGGTATCCCCCCAACTCTGATGGAACACGCGGAAGCGGCGAAAAGATGACTATTCGCCAGGCGATGGCCCGATCCGTTAATTCCATCACGGCGCAAATGATGAAGGCGCTGGGGGAAGAAAATGTGGTGGAGTTCGCCCATCGAGTGGGCATAGAAAGCAAGCTGGATCCGGTTCCCTCCTTGTGCTTAGGAGTAAGTGATGTGTCCCTGTTTGAGATGGTGGGGGCCTACAGCACATTTGTCAACAACGGGATTTATACCAAACCCTTCTACATAACCCGGATCGAAGACAAGAATGGCAATGTGATCGAGAACTTCGTGCCCAAAACACGCCAGGCGATAAACGACCAAACGGCCTATAAGATGATGTATATGCTCATGGGAGGCATCGAGGAAACCGGCGGAACCTCCGCGGGGTTGAGCCGGGAGCTCAAGATTGACAATGAAATCGGGGGCAAGACCGGAACCACCAATAATGCCTCTGATGGCTGGTACATGGGGCTTACCCATGACCTCGTTACCGGTGTTTGGGTGGGCGGCGACGAAAGGGCTGTTCATTTCCCTTCCTGGGTATTCGGGCAGGGCACCCGAACCGCGCGTCCCATTTGGGACAAGTTCATGATGAAAGTATACGCCGACCCGACTACTGGAATTACGAAAGGAAAATTCAAAGTGCCCAAGTCAGGGCTGGATATCAGTCTCGACTGCGCCAAGTACCAACAGTCTGACTCCTTGCGTGTCGACGAGAAGCCCTGGGACATCAACCACTAACGCTCATGACGCAGGCCGTTCGCGAGCAGCTGGCTTCTCTGCCGGATGAACCCGGCATCTACAGGTTCTACAACAAGGACCATGTCCTGATCTACGTCGGCAAAGCCAAGAACCTCAAAAAGAGGGTAAGCAGTTACTTTCTCCGGCAAGCCACCTACCACCGCAAGACTGAAAAACTGGTTTCCGAAATAGCGGCGATCGAATTCACCCTGGTATCCTCGGAGTTTGATGCCCTGCTGATGGAAAACAATTTCATCAAGCAATACCAACCCAAATACAATATCCTCCTCAAGGACGACAAGACCTTTCCCTACCTCTGTATCCTTCGCGAGCGATTCCCGAGAATCATCTCCACCCGGAAGTACCTCCCGCAGCAAGGTGAATATTTTGGGCCATACAGCAGCGTACAATCCATGAAAAGCGTCCTGGAGCTGGTACGCAAACTCTACTCCATTCGTACCTGCAATCTTCTCCTCTCCGAATCGAACATTTCGAAAGGCAAGTTTAAAGTATGCCTGGAGTACCACCTCGGGAACTGCAAAGGTCCGTGTGTGGGATACCAGGGTGAAGCCTCCTACCTGGAAGAAATAGCGCAAGCCCGCTATGTTTTGAAGGGAAACCTCAGCGAGGTGGAAGGCTACTTTCATGCCCAAATGCTTGCCCTGTCCAACGCGCTGCAGTTTGAACAAGCCGAGAAATTCCGGCATAAGCTCGAACTGCTGGAAAGATTCCAGGCCAAGTCCACGGTAGTCAACCGGAAACTGACCGATATCGACGTCATTACCATTGTCAGCACGGACGAGAAGGCCTACGTCAACTTCATGCAGGTAAAGGAAGGAGCCATCGTGTATTCCCGTGACCTGGAGTTCAGCAAGAAACTCGATGAATCAGACGGCGATATCCTCTCCCTGGTGGCCCACCAGCTTCGGACGGAAGTCAGAAGTCCTCACACGATCCTTTACAGCAATCTTCCGCTCACCACACCCGGGGAGGGGATTGAAAACGTCATACCTCAAATCGGGGATAAGAGACGATTAATTGATCTGTCCCTCAAGAACGCGTTGTACCAAAAAGTCAAGGGCGAGGCATTGCGGGAGACCCAGACCACCAGGAATCTTAAGGTACTGGAGGTTCTGCAGAAGGATCTTAGGCTGCAACGCATGCCGCGGATCATCGAGTGCTTTGACAACTCCAATTTCCAGGGCTCCAACCCGGTTGCGTCCATGGTCCGGTTTGTCGACGGCAAACCTCATAAAGCCGGGTATCGTCATTTCAATATCCGGACCGTCGAGGGGCCCAATGACTTTGCCTCCATGAAAGAAATTGTAGGCCGTAGGTACAAGCGCCTGGCCGACGAAGGAGAGCACTTCCCCGACCTGATCCTGGTGGATGGAGGGAAGGGACAGTTGAGCAGCGCCGTAGAGGCTCTCCAGGAGCTTGGATTGTATGGAAAGATTCCGATCGCTGGCATCGCCAAGAAATTGGAAGAAATCTATTACCCGGACGACCCGCTTCCGATGCACATTCATAAAAAGTCACCCGGTCTGATGCTCATCCAGCAAATACGGGACGAGGCACACCGCTTTGCGATAACCTTCCACCGGAAAAAGAGAAGCCACAGCAGCCTCCACACCGAACTCAATGATATCCCCGGCATCGGGCCTGCGGCCGTCACCGCCCTTCTGGCGCGCTTTAAGTCGCTCAAAAAAATCCAGGAAGCCACGCCCGATCAGCTGGCCGAAGTAGTGGGTAAGTCCAAAGCCTCAAAGGTGATTGACTGGCAACAAAAAAGGGAGGCTTGAGCCTCCCTTCTGTGATTCTGCAATCTATTCCTAGTATTCCCAGAGATTGTGCTCTTTCTCCATCAGGCGCATCTCTTCCCATTCCATAGCCCACACACCCTCCTTATAAGGACGCTGGTTGTTACGGTACGTATCCGCGATGGTATCGTCGTCAGGATTCTCCACCTTCTCAATTACGCCGTGAAACAGGCGAAGCAGGAAGGCGTCGGCGTAGTTCTTATTCTCTGCCGTATTGTAACGGTTGAACCAGACCGCATCCTTCGGGTGGTTGCGGAACACCTTCTCGAGGTCCTTGTACTTAAACCAGCCCAGGTTCTTGAAGGTACCCGTATTCTGGTCAAAGGCTTCAAACTTCATGGCAATCATGTCGTAGTAAAGACGTGAACGTCTTTTGTCGAAAATAACATCCTCCATCAGGGTAACGCGGAAGATCTCATTCGGCTCATACTTCAGCGCCTGCCCGCGGGTAGTCACCTGCCAGTCATCCGGGGAGGTGGCCGGGTTCTTTCCTTTGCTGTTCACTACGGCCTCGTAGTTCTTCCCGTTGAATGTTACCGGGTCGCCCTGATAGTAATCGGTACCAGGCTCCCAATTGGGAAAGGTCTCTCCCTGCTGCGTGACCATGTTGCCGTTGAACTCCTCCTTCGAAAACTTCTCGGTGAGGGAGTCGCGCTTATAGATATCCGCCAATTCACCGGAGTTAATGGCGCGAATCAAAAGCCGGGTGATTTCGTTTCCGCGGGAGAAGAAACCTTTGTTTTGCTTTTCCCGGAGGTCAATGATCCTCCAAACGCGCACCTTGTACAGCTGCTCGTACTTCGGAATGCTGAGCAGTGAATTCGGATTCACCTGGCCCTCTTCTTCCTGAGCCCAAGCCGCCGAAGCAGCACACGCTAAAACCAACCCGACGATAAAAGACCTCCTGAGCATAGTTTCAATTTTATTGAATAGGGATGTTAATGGTTCCCGATACCACGGTAACCGGCTCCTGCTCATTCAGGAACGTGGTCCGGGTAACGGTCTTGATGTCAATAATGATGCGGTCGCCGGGACGGAACTGCGATTTCCAGCGGTTCAGGTCTAGGCTCTCGGAATTGTTCACGAATTGGTCCACACGTGCCGTTCCCCGGGCGAGGATTACCTCCACCTGGCGAATGCGGTAAACGGCGTCCTTCGGAACCTCTGCCTTAAAGTTGTCTTCGGCCTCGGCATTGATGCGGAGTCCGCTCAACCCGGCGGCGCGAACGCCATTCTTCAAGTCAATCTCTTTTCCTGAGTTATCGCGTGCTACATAGCGAGGCTTCGGGATCGGCTTCACATCAAAGTTCTCCGTGCCAATCACCGCGCCCCCGTTGGACACCGTGACAGACACTTTCCGCTCCTTGGGAATGATGGTCAC
>JAEUUE010000143.1 GCA_016787605.1 Cyclobacteriaceae bacterium | reverse complement strand
AGCGGCCCGCAGCCCGTTTTCTTCCTACGGATTGGGCGAACAATACGGGACGGCGCTGGCCCAAAGCCAGGGGATGGGAGGCGTTGGTTACAGCAACCCCCAGTTTCTATCCATCAACAACCAGAACCCGGCGATGCTGGTATACAACCGGCTCACCACGTTTCAAGCCGGCGTCATCGGTGAATCACGTTCTCAGCAATCCGACAGTGTTTCCGAAAAGAGCGGAAGCGGAAACCTCAACTACCTGGCATTCGCTGTTCCGGTTATTTCCGGGTGGTGGAGCACTTCGTTTGTCCTGATGCCGTATACCCGCCTGAATTATTTGCTCAACTACAGGGAACCGATTCCCGGGACGACAGAATACGCGTCCATTATTGAAGAGGGCTCCGGCGGAATCAACCAGTTTTTTTGGGCCAACGGGGTATCCATCAACAAGAGCTTGTCGGTGGGAATCAAGGCCGCCTACCTCTTCAGCTCCACCGTGAGCGAATACGGGAATCTGTTAATTGACTCCAAAGTGCCGCTCTCTGCACGAGTCAACGACCGCACCTTCATCTCTGATTTCATCTTCACCCCGGCCGTTCATTTGCACCTCGACTCACTGGGTCCGAAAAACCACCGCCTGAACATCGGTATCGTCTATGACATGAAGGCGACACTCGATGCCAAATTCAACCGCCGGATCGAGCGGTGGAACATCGCCGGTTTGCTGGACTCCACCACCGTCATCTCCAACCAACCAGGCTCCATTACCATGCCGGGGAACCTGATGATGGGGGTTTCTTACAGCCCCTACCCCTATAAATGGATGGCCGCCCTTGACGCCTCGTTTGCCGATTACTCCCAATACCGCGATTTGGAAGGCAAGAACCGCTATGAGTCCAATAGCTGGCGGATTGCCGGGGGATTTGAGTACACCCCAGACCGCACCAGCCTTAGTAACTACCTGAAGCGGATGACCTACCGAACAGGCGTTAGCGTCGAGAATTACCCTTTTTTGGCGAACGGCAACACGGTAAAAGATTTTGGCATTACTTTTGGCGTCTCTTTACCCGTGAACCGCATTTCCAGCCTGGATTTGGCCGTGAAGTGGGGTAGAAAGGGCGACAAAGCGCTGAATGCCATCGAAGAGAACTACTTCAAGATTTACTTTGGCATCACCTTTAACGACCAGTGGTTCATAAAGAGAAGATTTGACTAACCTAACCGAAACACAAAAGTGAATATGAAAGTCAGAACGTTCATTACGATGTTGGTTTTCTTGGCGGCCGCAACGACGGGTTGGTCCCAGTGCAAGGAAATCAAATGGCCTGAGGACAAGAAAAAAGCCGAGGAATGTGTGGCGGTTTGGGGCGACGCCCTAAAGGCCGGTGGCAACCTCCAAAGCGCGGTGCCTGCCATCCAGTGGATGCTGATCAATGCACCCCAGTGGAACACCAAACTCTACATCGACGGCGTAACGCTTTACGACAAGCTGGCCGATGCCGAGGCCGATCCTGCCAAGAAGAAGGTATTGGTGGATTCACTGCTGCTGTTACATGACCTCCGTGTGAAGAATTGCGGCGATGAAGTCAACGTCATGAACCGCAAGGCTTACGCCTCGTATAAGTATAACATCAAGAACAAGGAGCAACTCGAAAGCCTCCTGGCACTCTATGACAAGGTATTTGAAATCAGCGGTAACAACGTTACCGACGGCAACCTCGTCGCTTACATGACTACCGTAAAGGCCAACCGTGTTTACCTCAAGAAGATCACGGACGACGAGATCATCCAGCGCTATGACAAAATCATCGCGGTGACCGATGCCAAGATTGCCGCAGCCAAAACGCCGGCTGATGCCGACAAGTTAAAGGGCTACAAAGATGCGGTTGACGCGCTGTTGATCGGGATGGTAAAAGTGGATTGCGACTTTGTGAAGAAGAACCTGGCGCCCAAGTTCAAGCAAAACCCGAACGACCTGGCCCTGGCCAAGAAGATTTTCAAGTTCATGCTGGAAGGCAAGTGCACAGAAGACCCGCTCTGGCTCGAAGCCGGCGAGGCCATTCACAAACTCAGCCGCGACAAGGATTTTGGCTTGCTCAAGGCACTGGCCGCTTCCAACCTGGCGAAAGACAACTATAACAAGGCCGAGGAACTTCTGAAGGAGGCCCTGACCATGCCTTCGCTTTCCAACAACGAGAAGGCCGAAGCCCAGCGCTACATGGGCAGCATCGAGGCGAAGAAGAAGAATTACTCCGCCGCGCGTGAATTTTTCCGCCAGGCAGCCGCCAACAACCCGAACGACAAGGAGGCTTGGGAGAAGATTGGTGACCTTTATTACAACAGCTTTGACGAATGCGCGAAGCGCCAGAACATGGCCGAAGACCGCCTGGTGTACCTCGCCGCCTACGAGATGTACCAGAAAGCCGGTAACGCCGCCGGAATGGCCCGCGCGAAGGCTCAGTTCCCCTCCAAGGAGGAGATCTTCCTGCTGAACTGGCAGTCGGGCTCCACGCAGCGGGTCGGCTGCTGGATCCAGGAATCGGTCGTCCTCAAGACCAGGGATTAAACAAAGAATTAACAAAGGGGCCCCGCAAGGGGCCTTTTTTATGCGCACCGTCCTTTTCAGCGTCTTTCTCCTGTGGCAGGTCTCCTGCTCCACCAAGCAGGTGAGTGAGCCCGTAGAATACCGTGGCCCGTTGCGCGAAGCCATCGATGTCGAAATGCTTCACGCCGAAAAGGACCATATCAAAGTGAAAATGATCGCCAAGCGCATCCTGGAATTCAAGGATGGCAATCGGGAATTCCCGGATGGAGTGTACATCGAATTCTATGACATTAACGGGAAGATCACATCAAGCCTCAAGGCAAACAATGCCTATTACTTCAAGAAGGATGATCTCTGGAGAGGCTTGGGAAACGTAGAGGTCAGGAATTTTGAAAAGAACCAACAACTGAACACCGAAGAGCTTTTTTGGCGACCGTTAGCGAAAAAGATATTCACTGACAAGTTCGTTACCATCAAACTGGAATCAGAAGTGATCTACGGCACCGGGCTGGACGCCCTCCAGGATCTCTCCTCCTATACCATCAAAAAGCCGGAGGGCGACTTCGTCATTAAGGATTGACGGGCCGGCATCGCCCAATTTTATGTAATTTTGCCGGCACTACGATGGTCTACGGCCCGCATGAAACTAATTGATTCGGTTATCCTCTCTGCCGGCGTGGCCCTGGTCATCATGGGAATTTACGAAGTCATGGTTTCCGGCTTGCTGCATGCATATATCTTCCTGATGCCCGCGATTGTACTTTTTTTGTGGTTCGTGTACAGAAAGCGACGCAGCGCCTGATGGACTCTTTAACCACCTGGATTGCCGTCTCCCTCACCTTCTCCTTCTTCTTTTCAGGGATTGAGATCGCCTTTCTTTCCGCCAACCGGCTCCAGGTCGAACTGCAGGGGAAGCAGGGCTCATGGTCAGGGAAACTGGTGTCCTACTTTCTGAATGCTCCCTCCCGGTTTATCGGCACCTGCCTGGTGGGTAATACCCTGGCCCTGGTCATCTTCGGTAACAGCATGGCGGCCATGTTCGAGCCGGTATTGACAGGGAACCTTCCGTCGTCGCTGAACAACGAACCGTCGATCTTGGTTATTCAAACCGCCATCTCCACGCTGATAATCCTTATGACCGCAGAGTTTCTGCCAAAGAGCCTGTTTTTGATCAACCCCAACTTCATGCTCTCAGCGCTGGCCATCCCCTTCGCGGCCACCTATGTCATCCTCAAGCCCATAACCTACGCCATTCTCAACATTTCCACGTTGGTGCTGAAAACCATCTTCAAGATGGACTACTCGGAAGAGAAGCCGGTGTACGGTCTTACCGACCTCAACCATTTTCTCCGCAACATGCAGAAAGTCAGCCATGAGGACGAGGAAATAAGCCTGGACAAGAAGATCCTGCACAACGCGCTGGAGTTCGGAACCGTGCAGGTGCGCGAATGCATGGTACCCCGCACCGAAATTATCGGCCTCTCGATCGACGAAGGCATCGAACGACTCAAGTCGGCCTTTATCGAAAGTGGTCACTCGAAAATTGTGATCTACCGGGAGACCATCGACGATCCAATCGGGTACTGCCATTCCGCCGCACTGTTCAAGAATCCAAAAACCATCGAGGAGATCCTCACGCCCATCAGCCTGATCACCGAGACGGCCATGGCCAACGACCTGATGGTACAGATGATCCGCGAGCGTCGCAGCCTGGCGATCGTCGTCGACGAATTCGGAGGTACCGCCGGTCTGATCAGCATGGAGGATGTGATCGAAGAGATCTTCGGCGACATTGAAGACGAGCATGACGCCGACGACCTGATCGAGCAACAGGTGGATGCCAAAACCTACCTGATGAGCGCCCGCCTCGAGGTGGACTACCTCAACGAGCAATACCAATGGAACCTCCCCACGGGCGATTACGAAACGCTGGGAGGGCTCATTTTGAGCTATACCGAAGACTTTCCCAAAAAGGGTGAAAGCGTCATGGTTCCGCCCTACACCTTCACCATACAGTCTACC
>JAEUUE010000122.1 GCA_016787605.1 Cyclobacteriaceae bacterium | reverse complement strand
GTACGAATGCGGCATTCCCACCGAAGGTCCCACCTGGATTCAGTTCCACGTCGGCTACTACCTCTTCGCCATCATCTACCTCATCTTTGATGTGGAAACCATCTTCATCTACCCCTGGGCCGTGGTGATGCGCGAGCTCGGTCTTACCGCCTTCATCGAAATCCTCATCTTCTTCACCGTTCTCGGGCTGGGCCTCCTCTACGCCTGGAAGAAAAAAGCCTTGATATGGGAATAGACATCAAATCAGTACCGTACGAGGAGTTTAACGACAACGAAACCCTCGAAGAACTTCGCAAAGGCGGCGCACCCGTGTGGGTGTCGACCATGGACGAGATCATCAACTGGGGAAGATCCAATTCCGTGTGGCCGCTGACGTTTGCCACCAGTTGCTGCGGCATCGAAATGATGGCCACGGGAGCACCCCGACATGACTTCGCCCGCTTCGGCATCGAAGTGTACCGCGCCTCTCCCCGCCAGGCCGACGTGATCGTCGTAGCCGGCACCATCGTGCGCAAAATGGTACCCGTACTGAAACGGCTTTACGATCAAATGGCCGACCCCAAGTATGTGATTGCCATGGGTGCCTGCGCCATTTCCGGCGGCCCGTTCTACTACAACTCCTACAGCGTCGTGCGCGGCGTTGACCAGGTGATCCCCGTGGACGTGTACATCCCCGGCTGCCCGCCGCGCCCGGAAGCCTTGCTCTACGGCATCATGCAGTTGCAGCGGAAGATCAAAGCCGAAAGCCTCGCCAAAGCCGGCGAAACTAAGCCGGAACCTGTGTTAGACACTTCAAAAGAAGACAAATCGCGATACGTCGAGCCCAACGACAACCAGAACCCCGCAGAAGAATGCAAGTCGAGCAACTAACCACCTGGATGCAAATGCTGGTTCCGGAAGCGACGCCGGGCATCAGCAAACAATACCCGGAATTCATCGTTCCGGCGGCCAAGCTCCACGACGTCGCCCGGCAACTGAAAGAAAACCCGGAGACCAAGATGGACTACCTTTTCTGTCTCACCGGCCTGGACCGCAAAGACGGGTTTCACGTCGTGTATCACCTGACTTCCACCACATTGCATCACACCGTGGTGCTGCGCGTGGTGCTGGCTGACAAAGCCAACCCGTCGGTAGCTACCGTCAGTGACCTGTGGGCCGCCGCCGAGTATTTCGAACGGGAAGCGTATGACCTGCTCGGCATCAAGTTTGAAAACCACCCCGACCTGCGCAGGCTTTTCCTCGAAGACGATTGGGTTGGCTACCCGCTTCGCAAAGACTATAAAGATTCCTTCACCCTTGAGCGCTGAGTTATGGAAGAGACCTTAATGGACCTGGACCTGAAGGAAAAAGAGGAATACATCATCAACATGGGTCCCCAGCACCCGTCGACGCACGGCGTGCTGCGCTTTGAAACCTGCCTCCAGGGAGAAAAGGTAAAGTGGATCCGGCCGCATTGCGGGTATATCCATCGCGGGATCGAGAAGATGAGCGAAGCGCTCACCTATCCGCAGCTGGTGCACCTCACCGACCGGATGGATTATCTCTCTGCACACATCAACAACGAAGCCGTTGCCTTGTGCGTGGAGAACGCGATGGGCGTGGAAGTGAGCGACCGGGTCAAGTACATCCGTACCATCCTCGCCGAACTTACCCGCCTCGCCTCTCACCAGTTATGGTGGTCCGCATTCGGCATGGACCTCGGCGCACTGACCACCTTCTTCTATGGTCTTCGCGACCGCGAGAAGATTCTGGACATCTTCGAAGAGAGTACCGGCGCACGCCTGCTGCAGAGTTTCATTACCCCCGGCGGGCTGATGAATGACGTGCATCCTAATTTCCAGAAGCGCACCAAAGAGTTTGTCAAGTATTTCCGAAAGAAGCTCCCGGAATACGATCAGCTGCTCACCGGCAACGTCATCTTCCAGGAGCGCACGAAAGGTATCGGCTACATGAGCCTGGAAGACGCCATCAGCTACGGCGTCACCGGTCCCAGCGGCCGCGGCTCGGGCTTCCATTGCGACATCCGCAAGATTGCGCCCTACAGCGCCTACCCGCTCGTGAAGTTCAACGAGATCACCTACACCCAGGGCGACACCTTCCACCGCTACCTCGTGCGCATGCGTGAAATGTGGGAATCACTCGATATTATCGACCAGTTGGTGGACAATATTCCTCAAGGTCCGACCATGCTCGAATTGAAGGCCGTGAAGCCCCCGAAAGGAGAATTTTACCAGCGGGTGGAAACGGCTCGCGGTGAACTGGGCGTCTACATTGTAAGCGACGGCGGACCGACCCCGGCGCGAATCCGGTACCGCACCCCGAATTTTTCCAACCTCTTTATCATCAACAAGATCGCTTCCGGCCACAAGATCGCCGACCTGGTGGCCATCAGCGGCTCGCTGGATCTTGTCATCCCTGACATCGACCGATAGCGTATGTACGACTTTTCCCCCCTCATCGATTCCCTCTCCGCCTGGCTGAACCAGACGTTCAGCCCGTTCTGGGCAGGATTCATCTCCATGGTACTGCTGGGGGTCGCCCTGCTGGCGTTCTACGCCGTGCTCGGACTGTACCTCGTGTACGCCGAGCGCAAGATCTGCGCCCGGATGCAGAACCGACTGGGTCCCAACCGCGTTGGACCGGGCGGCTTGTTTCAAACCATCGCCGACCTGATCAAGCTCCTGATGAAGGAACTGATCTACATCCGCAATGCCGACAACCTCCTGTTCAACATCGCCCCCTTCATCGTCATCGTCGCCTCCATCATGGCCATTGGTTCCATACCCTTTGCGAAAGGGTTGCAGGCCATTGACCTGAATATCGGCGTCTTGTACATCCTGGCCATCTCCTCCATGGGTGTTATCGGCGTACTGATCGCCGGCTGGGCGAGCAATAGCAAATACTCTGTCATCGGCGCCATGCGCTCCGGTGCGCAGGTGATCAGCTATGAGCTCTCGGTGGGCCTCGCCCTCCTCTGCATCATCGCCTACGCCGGTTCCATGCAACTCTCGGAGATTATCGCTTCCCAACAGGACGGCTGGTGGATCTTCAAGGGACACATCCCCGCCTGGATCGCCTTCGTCATCTACCTCATCGCGGGTACGGCCGAAACCAACCGGGGTCCTTTCGACCTGGCGGAAGCTGAGTCCGAGCTGACAGCCGGGTTCCACACCGAATACTCGGGCATCAAGTTCGCCTTCTTCTTCCTGGCCGAGTACATGAACATGTTCATCATCGCCGCCATCGCCACCACCTTGTTTCTCGGCGGGTGGCTTCCTTTCCATATCTGGCACTTCGACGCCTTCAACCGCATCATGGACTACATCCCGCCCGTGATCTGGTTTTTCGCCAAGACCGCTTTCGTTATCTACCTCATGATGTGGTTCAAGTGGACCTTCCCCCGCCTGCGCATCGACCAGCTGCTTGCGCTGGAGTGGAAGTACCTTCTTCCCATCAATCTTATGAACCTGATCGTGATCGCCTTCTTAATCCTCATGCAATGGCACTTCTAACCACCATCAAGGAAGTCGGAAACTATTTCCGGGAGATCTACCAGGGGGTGGCCTCGCTCGTCAACGGCATGAAGGTGACCGGGAAGTATTTCGTCAAGCCCAGCACCATCGTCACCCAGAAGTACCCGGAAAACCGCGCCACCCTGAAGATGTTTGACAACTTCAAGGGCGAGCTGATTCTCATCCACGACGAAAACAACCATCACCGCTGCAACGTCTGCAACACTTGCGCGCGCAAGTGCCCCAACGGTTCGATTGAAGTGATCGCCAGGAAAGTGGTGGGCCCCGACGGCCGGACGAAGAAGGTGCTGGACAAGTACATCTACCATCTCGACACCTGCACGTTCTGCGGCCTGTGCGTACCCGCCTGCGATGAGAATGCCCTGAAATTTGACAACACCTTTGAGCACGCCGTGTTTGACAAGACCAAGCTGGTCAAAACCCTTAATCACCCCGGCTCAAGCAAAATTGAAACCCCCGAATGACCGGTCCCAAGATCATATTCTTTATCCTCGCCGCCTCCATCGTGGTCTTCTCGATCCTGTCGATCACCAGCCGGAAGATCCTGCGTGCAGCCATCTACCTCCTGTTTGTGCTGGTGGCCATGGCGGGTTTGTACTACATGATGAACTTCCCCTTCCTCGCCGCTGTACAGCTCATCCTGTACGCCGGGGGCATCGTGGTACTCATCATCTTCTCCATCTTGCTGACCAGCCAGATCAACAGCAGGCTGGACCCTCCCAAACGGGGGCACCTGCTCTCTGGACTGATCACCGCGGTGGGCGGCATCGCCCTGTCGGCCGTCACGATCCTGGGATTTGCCTTCAAGCCCTCCACCGAACCCGCCATCGGCACCGACATGCGCACGATTGGCTTGCAGCTGATGGGCACCGGCGCCAACGGGTATGCCCTTCCCTTTGAAGTCATCAGCATCCTGCTGCTGGCCGCCCTGGTGGGATCCATTTTCATTGCCTTAAAAAATCGCTCATGAACCTACAGGCTGAAATACCGCTCGACTACATGATCATCCTCAGCATCGTGGTGTTCTTCATCGGCCTGATGGGTGTGCTGATCCGGAGAAACCTCATCACCATGCTGATGGGCATCGAGCTGATGCTGAACGCGGTGAACATCAACTTCGCTGCCTTCAACCACTACCTCTTCCCTCACCGGCTGGAAGGACACTTCTTCGCCTTGATTGTGATGGCCATCGCCGCCGCCGAGGCCGCCGTTGCCAT
>JAEUUE010000110.1 GCA_016787605.1 Cyclobacteriaceae bacterium | reverse complement strand
TTGAAGTAGGCGAGGGCGTAGTTGCTGTCGAGTGTCAACGCGACGCCATAATCCTCCAGCGCTTCTTTCCAGTTGCCCAGCCTGGAGACGACATTACCCCGGCAAACCCAGGCTTTAGGATCTTTCTCGTCAAGCTTTAAGGCGTGACTGTAGTCAGCCAGGGCACCGGCGTAATCGTGTAGTTTCTCCTTGACGAGACCGCGGTTCAGGTAATTGTCGGGTTCGTTAGGTTCGAGACGTACGACTTCATTGTAATCTTCGAGGGCTCCCTTGTAGTCGCCGCTCTGCAGGCGTTGGTACCCACGCTCTGCACGGGGATAGGGCAGTTTTTCGTTCTTTGCGATCGATTCGCTCAAGAGTTTCTCCGCGGCCTGGTTGTCGCCCGTCAACGATTTCAGCGCAGCCAGGTTGTGCAAAGCGAGACTGTTTTCGGGATCCAGGCGCAGCGCTGTCTCATAGTCTTCGGCTGCGCCGGACTTATCGCCGCGCTCCAGGCGTGCTATGCCCCGGTTGACATAGTAGCCTGCGCTGGAGGGCGAGAGCCGGATGGCGCTGTCGAGGTAGGTAATGGCATTGGGATATCGCTTGAGGTGCGTCTCAATTTGCCCCAGGTAGTTGAAGAGGTGGTCGCGCCGGCCCGATTGGGCGGTGGCAATCTGGGTGGCGCCGGTCCCGAATTTTTCCTGGCCATAGTACACCGTTCCGGTTTCTTTGGTCGGCGGCATGGTCAGCAGTTTGAGAAAATCCTGGCGGGCAGGGAGGTACTGTTTCGCTTCGAAGCGCAGTACGGCGCGGTTGAACAGCCCTTCGCTGTCTTCAGGCCTGAGGTCTACGTAGATGTTGAAGTCAGTGAGGGCTTTGGCGTTTTCGCCCAGGTATTCCCGGGCGATGGCGCGGGAACGGTACGCTTCGGCATATTTGGGGTCGAGGCGGATGGCTTCTGTATAATGAGCCTGGGCTTTGAAGTACTCCCTGTTGGCGAGGGCTTTTTCACCCCGCTCGAACAGTTCGATGGCTTTGGCGCGGTTGCCAACGGCGGCCACCTGCGATAGGACAGCCTGTGGAGCCAACAGCAAATGGAGCACAATGATCGAGGAAAGTAGTTTCATAGCCGGCACCCGCAAGTACGCTCTATAAAGGTAAGGAGTTGAGGGTCAATTGTTCAAAGGAGTTTTGAGGGGTTGCCGTTGATTCATGGTGGTAAGGACGAATGAAGTCGAGATCACCATCCAACCAGGCTGGTAGAAGTTGAATTTCTTAGGAAGAAATAATTTGAGTCCCCTAAAACTATCGGGAGGGGTTAATCGTTAAACGAGCAATAGTAGTTCTATGCGCAGGTGCTTTCTTATCGCGCTGATTGTCACTTGGGTAGGCCTGGATTGGGCTTCCGCCTTACCTGCGTCCCGCCTCCTGATGGACTCTGTCTCCATCGAAAAATTCGAGGAGGTCGAGCTTAAGGATAAGGAAGAGAGGACAGTTGAATCCCGTTATTCGGTCCGACAGATTCACACCCCCTGCAGGCCCCGTGTCCTTGCGAAGGATACCGTATTGCCCCGGGTGCTTAAAAAGCAGGCTGTCCATCCATCGCTTGCTATCCTTCATCGTGCACTCCTGATTTAAGCCTCACCGGCTTTCTCTGACGTCATCCGGCTTTGGGTAGCCGGGATGTATCAACACGACTTCACTTTCTTAATCACCTTAAAATCATAATTGCATTATGGAACAGAACCGCCATGAACTGAATCGAACGGAGATTTATGCCTGGCTATTCACGTTCGTTTACTTTATAAGCATGCTGATGGTATCCATTAATCTTCCGGGTCATGAGTAAGCCGTCACGTGTGAGTATGCTCGACTATTGCAAGTACATCCTGCAATGCGTGAGCTTTGATGTCCGGCTTTTCCGGAAAGAATACCGCAAGTCAATCAGACGACTGAACCCGCAGGAGGTTACTCACCTGAAAGAATGGGTTCGTCTCCAGGTAACAAACAAATCAATCCCTATGAAAACGCACAGCATCCTCTTGGTACTCATCGGTGTCTTGTTTACCGGTTGCTCGATTGTCCGACAAGGCGAAGTAGGGGTAAAGCGCCGGTTGGGAAGGTTGGACAACGAGACACTCCAGCCGGGCCCTGTGGTATTCAATCCCCTCACCACGCGCGTGATCAAGCTGCAGATACGCACGATGAATATGGAAATTTCCTCGAGTCTGCCTTCCAAGGAAGGTCTTAACGTGGCTGCCGTGATTTCCATCCTGTACCGTATCGAACCGCACAAGGCCGCGTCGATTATTGAGACCTTGGGAATGAACTATGAAGAGGTCGTGATCAACAGCGTGTTTCGCTCGGCGGCAGCCGATGTGTGTTCCCGGTTTTATGCCAAGGACATGCATTCAGCCCAGCGGGCGTTGATTGAAAAGGAAATCACCGATCAGATGGCACGGTTGATTCAAGGACGTGGCCTGGTGGTGGAGGCAGTGCTCCTCAAGAATATCCAGCTGCCGGCCGGTCTGGCCCGTGCGGTTGAGGAGAAGCTGGAGGCAGAGCAGGACGCCCAGCGTATGGAGTTCCTGCTGGACCGGGAGAAGCGGGAAGCCCAGCGAAAGATGATTGAAGCACAAGGTATCCGCGATGCCCAGAAAATACTGTCGGAGGGTTTAACCCGCTCCATCATTGAATGGCAGAGCATTGAAGCCTTCCGGGAGATGTCCAAGTCGCCGAACACCAAGATTATCATCACAGATGGCAAGACTCCGATGCTGATTAATCCCCAGGAAAACTAGGGATGTAGCTGCATGGGCGAATAGCCCATGCAGCCCTTATCATTCCTACTTATATTTGTGAAAAGCCCTGTGAAATGCGAAACCTGGTACTGGTGGCGGTCGGACTGTTTTCTTCATGCACGGATTCTGCCGTGCCTGTAGGCGACCCTTTGCCGGAGTTGACGGGTTCCTGGAAGTATGTTTCGCGGGTTGTTTCGGATTGCGATGATCCAGGCGGCGATTTCCAGGACGTGTGTACTGGATCAGCTGGCGATTGCGGCGTGCTGACGATCAAGGAATCATCCTGGACCTGGGTTCAAAATCTACCCGACGGCTCGCAGTTTACGGAGAGCGGCACCTACGTGCTGAGCAGCAACTACATCATCCTCACCGAGGACACGGTACCCGGGCTGGGAAAATACTCCATCACCGGGTCGACGGTCAGCTACACAACCACGTCGCTTACGTTCGTTAACTCCAGTGAGACCTCGGGCTGTGTATACACCGTCACTTTCTCCCGGCATCTGCAGTCGAGTGTGCCGGCAGGTAAGTAAATTAGATGGGCAGCGTGCAGGAACAGCCTATTGCCTGGCATAGGTCCAAGTGAAAGTACATAAGCCGCCCGAGGCTGCGTCTTCATAAACACGGGTAAGCGTGGTAGCCGTCACGGTAATCTGGTAGGTTCCGGATGCCGGAGCCCCACCGCCGGCATAGGTGACAGTAGTCGTCAGTGTAGTTCCGCTAACAGAATAGGTAAAGGTGGCCAGTGTTCCGGAGCTGTTGGTTATCGTTCCTGTGCCATCTGCCTTGTATTCATATACATTGCATGATGACGCACAGATTTCGGTACCATTGTCATTTGGGTCTTCACACGCTGATGTGGTCGCTGACGTCGTGACCCAGGTTCCAACGATGCTTGGGGTGGCGGGATCGTCCTTCTTGCTGCAGCCTGTGACTATGAAGAGAACAAGGATTGCACAGGTCAGGGATTTGTTCATCATGGTTTATTGGGTTGGTAAATATCGGATCAGAATACCTGGCTTCAAAAAATCTGGATTAGTGGATCTGGTAGCTTTTGAACCCCAAATCTGGCCTTCTCCTTGACAATCATCGACACTTCTATTACGGTCAATGACCCGTAGCCGTGATTTGGCTGGCATTTACTGCTTGTTATACGTATGCACTTGCGTACAACCGTTGGAGGTGGTCGCAATTAGCTCCAGGGTTGTTGCTTTCAAGGTGTAGGTGCCGGTTGAAGATGAACCACCAGAAGTGGTAAAGGTAATACTGTTCCCGCTGGTAGTGTAGGTGCCATTAACAGTTGTCATCCCTGGCGCTGAAAATGTATAGGAGGTGGCTGTGAAGGTTAGGGTGAAGCAGTCTGCAGTGCATGTTCCGGTTCCGTTGTCGGCAGGGTCGGTGCAGTTGGATCTGGTTTCGGATGCAAACTTCCATGTACCCATGAGAGATGGTGTAGGTTCGTCTTTGCTGCAAGCAAATGCAGCCAGGAGCACCAAAATATATGCGCTCTCGAGTAATGTTAATTTCTTCATGTAGGGGGATTTGTTGCGTGTGTTTTTCAAAAATAGCCAGAATCCAGTAATCCCCAAGCCCAGCAATTGTTTCAGTGTTCCGGGGCAGTAATCGTTGGGTAACGGGTATGCCCTCGAATCATTGCTTCAGGACTTCATCGCAGCATATTCGTCCAACTCTAATGATCAAGAGGCTTCAAAAATCAGTTTCTCTCTTCGCTTGCTTTACCTTGATGAAAAAATTTCCGTCCCTGGCGGGATGGTAGTTGATGCGATAGCCGTCGGATCCATGATGGCCGCGAAACTCTTTCGCATTTTCATCAGCTTCCCCAAATGGCCTGTCCATGTTGTAGTTATCGGAGTAGACAAGAACGTAAACCACGGTGGGTTCCAGGACTTGAAAGGTCCAATTCTTCCTGAATCGTAACGGCCGGGTCCAGTCCGGGAATAGGGTACCCGACGACACGAATTCGACATTCAGCCGTGTCATGGTGGAGTCCCTGACTTCAACGAGAGGATCAAGTACCAGGTAGTCAACCTCTCGACTTGCTCCAATAGGGCTGAAGTTATCCAAATGGTAACTGACGCGATAGACTGACTCCACGATCAACTCATAGTGTCCGGCTTCTGTGATTTCAACACGGAAGACCTTGTAGAATGACACCACCCGCTGCCTGGAGTCCGCATCTTCATAACTCAGCGCGGAGTCGCTCAGGCTTAATGATTGCACTTGTTTGGATATTCCGATCCAGGCAAACGGGTCCGGGACTGTCCCAACCGGGAGGGCAATACTGTTTTTTGGAGTCGGCCTGATTTCTTCAATGGGTGGTAGATTACTCCTGGCCTGGAGAGATTGGTAAACCTTTTGCGGCGGTTTGGTTCGGCATCCCACCGCAACCAGGGCCACAACCAGGATGTAAATGACGCGGTTCATGACGTCTTGTTCAGGACCAGCTTGGCACTTCAAAATTCGCTACTTCTTGTGGACAAAGCCATGATGGCAGTCATCTCCAGGGATCTGCGCGATCCGCTTGTTTTTACGCTGACAAGGGCGTCCTGCAAGGAATAGAAGGAAAATGGGCAGTCAGGAAATACAGGCCTACTTTAGATTATCAAGGAAGTAGAGGAGAAGCAATACAAGCACTCCATTAAAGACATTCTTGAAGAAATTCCCTACCGTTTTCGTCCGCGTGTCTTTTTGGATGTCCAGTATCTGTCCCCGTTTAATGGTAAGGATGTTGTGATCCTTGGTGTCTCTGAATGCCGATAGGGTATTGGTCCCGGTATCGGTGGACTTGGGGCTCGAATAATTGAAACTGCTATCTGCACTAAAGTACCGTGAGTCCCGGTACGTGCTTTCCCCCGTGACTTGATGGTAATCTCTGCCTTGGATCTTTAGTTGGATGAGGGTATCGCAGCAAAGGCGGAGCTGGTAGGTCTCTCCAATCGTCAGGCTGGACAAGGTGATGGAATCAACTTCGGTAGCCCCGTCGGGAAGCAGAGACTTGTAGTAGTTGTCGGCACTAAAGTTGGTACAGGAGGGAAGCAACCCACTGGCGATGACGGCAAACAGGAGTGGTAGCGGGCGTACCATGACATGCGGCGTACTCTACTTGTCGTTAAGAAAGTAAGCGCAGCCCTAATAGTCAACGACATTTATCACTGGAAAGATCCGGCTATGTGCCCGTCTCCCCCCTTCAGGCTTTGCTTTGCAATTTCATGGGGTTGCCTTATCTTGTCCATGTCCAATGGAGACACAGCCAACGGCCTATATTATGAAGAATTTTTTGCTTGTTCTGTTTGCTGTGTCTGCCGTTGGTGAGGGGCTGGCCCAGCCTGTGTTGCCACTGGATTTTGAATCGACTACAATCAATTACACGTTCACCGATTTCCTGGGTGGGGCCGCCACGAAGATACCGAACCCACAGATCAACGGTATAAACACCAGCGCGACGGTAGCGAAAATGGTTAAGAACCCCGGTGAAGTGTTTGCGGGCAGTTTTATCACCCTGGCATCCCCGGTAAACTTTGCCACCAATAAGATCATTAAAGTAAAAGTCTTTTCACCGGTGGCTGGCAAGAAGCTGTTGTTAAAGTTTGAAGGTGCCGGACCTACGTTTGAAAAGGAATCGGCGGGAATAACCACGGCGAATGTCTGGGAAGAACTAACCTTTGATTTTACAGGCGTACCCGGGCTGAATAACGTAAACACAAGGCTGGTTTTCATATTTGACCTGGGAACCATGGGTGATGGCACATCCAACTCGACGTACCTATTTGACGATGTAGTACAAACCTCAAACTATGTGGGACCTGTCACCGGCGACTACAACCTGGTTTGGTCCGATGAATTTGAAGGAACCGGGGCGCCTGAGGATGACTATTGGTTTCGTCAAACGCAAGTGCCTACACCAACGGGTTGGTTCGGCGGTGAACTTCAACATTACACTAACCGCGATGTAAATTCATTTGTCGCCAACGGTTATCTGAACATCGTTGCCAAGAAAGAAAACTTTACCGATCAGGGGCTTACCAAACAATACACATCGACCCGGCTAAATTCCAAGTATGCCTTCAAGTACGGGCGGGTGGATGTTCGGGCAAAAATGCCATCCGGCGCCGGTACCTTTCCAGCCATCTGGATGTTGGGCAAAAACATCAACGAGCCGGGCGCCTACTTTGCCAGCGAATTTGGAACGACAACCTGGCCGGCTACGGGCGAGATCGATATCATGGAACATTGGGGGAACAACCCCAATATTGTCCATCAATCCATACACACCCCATCCAGTTTTGGGGCCACGGTAAATACAAATACCACGGCGATCTCCCAGGTAAGCACCACCTTCCATGTCTATTCCATCATCTGGGATGCCAATCAAATTCAGTTTTTGATCGATGACGTCGCGTATTATACCTACAAACCGGCCGTAAAGAATGCCAGCACCTGGCCCTTTGATGCGCCGCAGTACCTGTTGCTCAACATTGCCATGGGCGGAGGCGGAGGTGCTGTTGATCCGGCCTTCACACAATCGGCCATGGAAGTTGACTATGTGCGAGTGTATCAGAAAGGGAGGATAGCCAACACCATCACGTTCCCGGCTATTCCCGCCAAAACCCTGGGTGCCCCGGCTTTCGCATTGACCGCTACCGCGAGTTCAGGGTTGCCTGTAAGCTATGCTACCACGTCTGACAAGATTTCGATCAGCGGCGCAACGGTAACCCTCGTAAAGGCCGGTAGGGTTTCCATACGGGCCACGCAGGATGGGAATGATCTTTACGCGGGTGCTGCGCTGGCGCAACAGAGCTTTTGTGTCAATCCGGCGAAACCAACGATCACGGCCAGTGGGATGGATACAGAGACCGTGCTCACGTCAAGTGCTTCGGCGGGGAACCAGTGGTTTTTCAATGGTGCTCCCATCAGCGGGGCCGTGAATGCTACCCTGGCGGCATCCGCTGCGGGCGTTTATACCGTGCGGGTTACCGTAGATGACTGCGTGAGTGAATTCTCATCCGAGACTTCGGTGATCGTGACGGGCGACCTGCACGATTCAGGGAATTTGGTAGATGTCTACCCCAACCCGGTAGAGAACTCTTTGGAAATTCGCGGTTTGCCTGGCGAGATCACCGGTGCGCGACTTCATGATTTAACCGGGCGTGATCAGAAACTGGCTTTCGAAAGCAGCGGTATGATCCAGCATGCGAATCTTCAGCACCTGGCTCAAGGCATTTACCTGCTGCACATCCAGGCGGGGAACATGACTTATCGATTTAAAGTCATCAAGAAGTAGAACTTCCAAGTTCCAGGTGAGGGCAGGGGGTTTCGGGCGTCACCCCGGAACTTTGTGAACGCATGCTGGCTAAACCTTCTTTTTCTGCACATCTTTTTGGATGTCCCGGATTCGTTCCCGTTGGATCGTAAGGAGGTTGTGATCTAGTCACATCACGGCGACTTCCGCGACAGTCTCAAGCCGCAGCTGGTCAGCAATTATTTCTTAGCCGAGGAGTCAGGTTGAAGCCTTTTGCTGCCATATTGGCCAATATACCATTTAATGGCGGTTCGATACGCAATAAATGGCTCCGGTAGTCCCGTCGCCATGGCTTCACTTTTAATGCCTTCAGAATTCACTTTCACGAGATAAACCTGAGCAATCGTGCTTTGGATAAGTCCATCGGTACTGGATATCCTTCCCTCATCATCGATCAGCAATGAATCGCCTTGATAATCTGGAAGGTTCTTTATCATGTCTCTAACCTGCTGAGCTGTATACACCTTCCTATCGCCGATTATTTTTGGGGTGTGGTCAAACGGCATATACTGAGATTGCTTTACCGCATCGGTCGATTTGCCACCCTTGCCTTCATAATACATGATGATCGCGGTAACCGTAATTAGGAATACCGAAGCGGTCAAGACCAGCAATTTCTGGAAGACTCTCAATTTGTCATTCATGGTAGTGTATGAATTCATCGCCCTGGACCCTCTTGTAAAGTCCAGGGACAAACCAGTCTTTTGATTTATCCAAAAACAGATCTTCCAAATTGCTGAAAATAACTACGCTGCAAATTTCTGATTTGTCGGATATATTATCAAGCGTCCTTCCCTTGCTTTGGGTTTCAGCCATTTCATAAAACTGCTTTTGCAATCCTGAGAGGGAACTGGGGGAAGACTTTGAAATGAGGTAGAAAAATACGGGATTCTTCTTCTTAAGTAATTCCCGGATGTAAACGTCCAATGCATACTGATTCTCCAACGTTGGAATCTCTGCCGGATCCATCACGACCACAATCGGCTTTTTCGGATCACTTATTGCGTGCTCTTCAATCGAGGCAATTATTTTATTCTCATAATTCCTGACCAAAAAGTACCGAACCAAGTTGTTCGAGTCCTGATAACGTTTTGCCAGCAGTCCGATAGCGGGGGAGGCAAGGAGCAGTACCAAGGCGATTCGGTAGGGAAGGAATAATTCATTCAACGCATAACGGGCAAAACTCAAAGGAAGCATCAGAAAGAACGCCACACCCAAAGATAGGGGAACGCAGTACCTTCCATCCAGGCCGGATTTGGTATACAGAAATATCTGCGGCACTACCACAACGGGTACAAAGACTAACAGGAAAAGATACCGATCAATCAAGCCCTCGGTCGCCACAATCTCCCTCTTGACCGCCAGGATTGCTGCAAAGCTCAAGATAGGACTGAGTACCAACAGGAAACCCCAGTTGTTTGCCACGTAAGTTGCCAATGTGCCTGCATAGGCAAATACGGATTGACCAGCATCGACGCCGGCATAGGCGAAGTCTGTGCCGCGATTTTTCACATATAGAAGTTCCGCTGCCATCACAAGCAATAGCAGAATTGTCAGTACCTGATTCTCTCTTATCGATTGCAGGATAGATGTCTTACGGAGGAGACATGGCAGGAGAATAACAATAACAATAAAGGAGGGTATAAACAGTATGAAACTCTCCTTACATAGTGAGGTGATTACCACAAGAGTGAAGAAGAGCAGTTTTCGGAGAAAGCTATCTCCCTTGTCCGTAGAAATGTAGGTGCTTGCATACAAGGCCAGCGAGAGAAAGAACATCCCCCTGTTTTCGGCAGCCCCCGTCATATACCAGATTTCAATTTGCGGACCTACCAGGACCAGCAAAACGAATAGAGCCGACTCGGCGCTTGAAAAACTCAGCTTCCTTGCAAATAGGTATAAAAAAAAGGATGTAAATCCAGCCAACAGCGCCAAATACGCATAGTGAACGTACATGTTTACTCCCAATATCTCTCCCTCCAGCACCTTCATGATCCAAAACATAGGCCTGAAGCGGGGCACGGGTTCGTAAACATTGATGTAATAGTCGCATACCCCTAGAAACCCGCTGGACTGCAACCGGGTATTTATGCTGACAATGAGGTGATCATCCATGAAATGATAACCTGAATGAATTGTACCAGCCAACCAGACGTAGGCGAGCCAGAACAGACAACAAATCACCAGCAGAATGAGATACTGATATTTACCAAATCTGGTCATCACTCGTCAGGTTTGATCCTTCTTGATCCTCGTCCTTGCATTTATCGCTGGCCTATAGTCATTCCCACAAAAGGAGCAAGTTAGTTCATATTCTTGCAGTCTGACCTGGCTGCATCGAAAAACAAGAAGGACGTGACATGGAGAAATGAGCAGAAGGTATTGTCGTTGTCATTGGCGGTGAAGAGGAAGCCGTAAGCCGACAGACATAGGGGAGCCAATCCAGGAATCTCGTACTCGATGATCCAGTTAGAAATTCTAATGTACAAATAAAATTGATACTTTTGCCAACCTGACTCTATGCAGCCAACTATTTCGATCGTCGTTCCACTCTACAACGAAGAAAGTGTGTTCCCAACCCTGGTGGGTCGTTTGAATGCGCTCACTACTTCACCGGGCGTTACTCTCGAATTTGTATTGGTGGATGATGGAAGCCGAGACGCAACCTCATCCCTGATGAGGGACCTGGCCGAGAAGGACAGCCGGTATACATGCATTTTCCTTTCGAGGAACTACGGCCACCAGGCCGCCGTGTCTGCGGGAATGGCGAACGTGTCGGCTTCTGAAGCGGTAATGATTATTGATGGGGACCTGCAGGACCCTCCTGAACTGGTGAACGACTTTTTTTCAAAAATCAGGGAAGGGTATGACGTAGTATATGGAATCAGAAAAAAAAGAAAGGAGAACCTATTTAAGAGATTTGCCTACTGGTTCTTTTATCGTCTGCTCAGGACTTTGAGTGAGGTCAATATTCCCCTGGACAGCGGTGATTTCTGCATGATGACACGAAAAGTCAATGATGTGATTACGTCCATGCCCGAGCAAAGCCGATTTCTCCGAGGCATGCGAACATGGGTAGGTTTCCGTCAATACGGATTTGAGTATGAACGGGAGAAAAGGGCATCCGGAGATCCGAAGTATACACTCAAGGCACTTTTCAACCTTGCTTACGACGGAATTTACAATTTCAGTTATGTGCCGATGCGTGTCATCACGAGGCTGGGATTCTTCAGTATCGTGGTATCCCTGGGTTACCTGGCGTATGTCCTGATCAAACGCTTTATGGGATATGAAATTCCGTCTGGCTTTACTGCATTGATTTTTGCAATCGTCTTGTTTAGCGGCGTGCAGCTCATCTGCCTTGGCATTATCGGGGAGTACGTTGGGAGAATCTATCGGCAAGTGAAGAACAGACCCATGTTCCTGATTCGGAACAAGATTTCAGGGGGAAAAGAGCAAAATGGATAAGGAGTATTACCGGTTGTACTTTGATATCGAGCGCAACCATTGGTGGTTTAAAGCGAGAAGCCGGATTTTAAGGAACTATATCAAGAAGAACATTGCGGGTGACCGCACATTGGAAATCCTGAATGTGGGGGTGGCCACAGGTGCGTCGAGCGTAATGCTCCAGGAGTTCGGCAAAGTGGTCTCTCTTGAGTATGACGCGGAGCCAATTGAGTTCATCAAGGGCAAAGTGCCCATCGAAGTGATACAAGGTTCAATCCTTGAGCTTCCCTTCGAGGATGATCAATTCGATCTCGTTTGCGCTTTCGATGTAATTGAACATGTCGAAGACCATGAGCTCGCAATTAAGGAAGTCAAACGTGTGGCGAAGAGGGCAGGATCAGTTTTACTCACAGTGCCTGCGGGAATGAACTTGTGGAGTGAACACGACGAAATCAACCATCATTTCAGAAGGTATTCGCTTCCTGAGCTGGACAGACTTGTCAACCGGAGCGGGGGGGAGCGAGTCTATTCATCCTATTTCAATTTCTTTCTCTTTCCGTTCATCTACACGGCCAGGAAGGTCACCGAACTGGTCAGGGATAAGAAAAGAGTAGTGCGCTCCGATTTCGAAAAATTCAGTCCCGGAATCCTGGGTTCCGTCCTGTATCTCATCATGAAGTCTGAATCCATTCTCCTGAACAGGAAAGTCAGGCTGCCATGGGGAGTTTCCGCCCTGCTTCACTGGAAGAAAGAGGG
>JAEUUE010000084.1 GCA_016787605.1 Cyclobacteriaceae bacterium | reverse complement strand
CGTTTCGATTTCAGGATATTGGACTAATGACGCGATAAACGCTTATGAATGGACTATTGCGGGCGGGTTTGGTCAGTGAATCGAATGCCCGGGTAGTACCGCTATAAGTGATATATCGGCAATACAAATACCAAGTTGTTGTGAGCAAGCTTACTAGGAGATATCGTGTTTATGAATAGATGGAAGATCGCCTTTTGGATTTGCTTTGCCCTTCTCTTAGCCACTGCGGCCTTTGGCTTCTATTCAATATTGGACCAAGGAGTGACGATTACATATATGAAGGACGAATTTGATGATACGGACGATGCTTTGGATGAAGTCATTGCGATAATAAACAACACAGATTTATCAAGACAACAAATTCAAACGGAGCTTCTTAAGATAAAGGATCTTGACTACGTTGACTTCGAAGAAGACACAGTATTTCTGGATAAGATATACCTGGTTTTTGAAGAAAATAGATTGAAAAAGGTTGGAGAACAGTGGTAGGTAAGCCTGCTCACAACACCGTGTATGCGCCATGCCGGTCGTTCGCTGTTCAAAGAAATAGTTATCTTCGTTTGTATGCGCCAGCTGGTGGCAAAGTGCCACCCAGGGTGCGTTTGTCAGCCTTGTTCCGGCGGCCTTAACAAGCGCACCCTAGCACCGGCACGGCGCATACACAACCGTTGTAGGCAACCCATCCAGAACAGTTTACGGTTTGACAAATTAAGATGAAGAAACTCTTGACATTGATAGGAATCATTGTTGGTGGATGTTTGGTGGCCGGACTGTATGGAATTCTCCATGACCAGTTGACCTACACAATCTCACCAGAGTACTATACGAAGTTCAAGTTCTATCAATTCGGACTAATGGACGAAGGGAACGAAGCAATCTTTGAATTTCCTCGACTCCAAGTTTCAATAGTTGGATTCATGGCGACCTGGTGGATGGGGATTCCGATCGCGACAGTCCTAGGATTGTTCAGCCTTCATTCTGACAGAAGATTTATGATTGAAATAGCTATGAAAGCATTCATCGTGACAATGATGATAGCATTTCTAAGTGGACTGTACGGACTCTATCACGGGTTTACACACTTGGCCGACCAACCAAGGGAGAACTTTCACCGTTGGTTCATACCGGACAACTTAATCGACTTTAAGAGCTTTATTGCAGTTGGCTCAATGCACAACGAAAGTTACATCGGTGGACTTTACGGACTCCTTGGAGGAATAGCATACGTCGGATGGAGAAAAGGAATGTTGAAATTGAAACAAAGAAAAGGTGTTCGTGTATGAATGGGCAGCCTACAACAAAGTGTATGTGCCATTGTGGGGGTTCTGAGTAATTTGTAGTTTGTGTTTCAAGATACGTTCGGTCACAGCTGACAGTGACGGAGCAGGTCGCCAAAGTCATTCCCTTCGCTCATTTAACTTTGGCTCCTAACCCCACAACGTCACATACACCGACGTTGGCGTGCATTTCTATGAAACATTGGTTTACGGTATTAATTTTTGATTTCCATCATAACAACAGCCTTGGACAGAGTAGAGGATTTTGCAATACGAAGTCAAGAATAAGAAGTACGCACGCTAATAGAACGCAAATAGATTCATAATATATGAAACGAATAATTTACATTCTCTTAATCCCTGTTGTTTTGTCTAGTTGTATAACGGCAAAAATTACTTCCACTAAGGATCCAAGCCACACTGATAAAGTTGACAATATACTTATCGTGATGAGGGGTGTTGATTTGGCAGATAAATACTTGATAGAACTAAAAAGGCTTATGGGTCAATCTTTCAATGAGCGAGGGGTTAAATCGAACATTCATATTTTAGAAAGTCAATCAAGCAGCAAACAAGAACTGAGCCTTGACACTGAACAAGACATAACAACAAAAATCAATAAAGAAATTGCTGCTCAACTCACAAAATATTCCCCGAACTACTTGATGACAATTAATCAGACACATGTGAAGGAAATTTATGGAAATATTAACAATCAGGAAGGCGGAACATTCGATGTGAAGTTATTCAAGTCTGGACAAGACAAAATGATCTGGAGAGCTAAATTAGAAATGTTCTCTAATCAAGGTTTTAAAAATGGTGCTAAACTGAGCAATCAAAGAATATTTGAAAGACTGGCTGCCGACGGACTAGTAAAGAGCATGTAACGATATTTAAAAGCTATAGGATACCTACTAGAATTTGAGATCGGTATTCGCTCGTTGGTCAAGGAAAGCAAGGTACCGTCTTAGGACATGGTATAGTATATGTTGGCAGCACGACAAAAATGGATTGTTTCCGCTACGCTCCATTTTTAGCGCTCCTATACCCTGCACTGCACAAGCCCCCACGTTGGCTGTAGCCACTTTACGATTCTACTTCTTTGACTATAGGGCATCGTCTTATTATTTGGCACTTTAGCAGCTAGATCGAGCCCCGGTCCGTACAAACCAAACACAATCAGAGCCACTAACCATGATGAAGCTAACCTCCAGAATCACCTTGTTCATCCTTTGTGTCCTGTTTTCACTATCTCTTGCCGCCCAAGAGGCCAAGCCGGAAGAGAAGAAGGAAAAGCCCATTCCTGAAGCGAAGTCCTTTGTGACGTTACAACAAGGAACCTTTGGAGGCAAAGTCATTCGATACAAAGCAACCGCCAAGGAAACCTACCTCAAGAACAAGGACGGCGAGCCCGTCGCTTCATTTTGGTCGGTGGCTTATACCCAGGAGGGAACCACCGACGTAACGAAGCGACCGGTGACCTTTGTGTTCAATGGCGGACCGGGATCCGCTTCGGTTTGGCTGCACATGGGGATGTTCGGGCCAAAGATTGTCAAGGTAGATTCAGAGGCGAAGAAGGATGATGGTGCTGCCCCGTATGACCTGGCTGTTAACCCACACGGCTTACTTGACCTGACGGATTTTGTGTTCATTGATCCCGTGGGAACAGGATACAGCCGCGTCATCGGCAAGGGAAAAGTGGAAGATTACTGGGGTCTGAACGAAGACGCGTCTTCCGTGGCGCAGTTCATGCGGCAGTGGATCACCGAAAACAAGCGCTGGTTTTCACGAAAGTATATCGCCGGCGAGAGCTTTGGAACTACACGCGCTGCGGCGGTGGCGGATGTGCTGGAGGGCGATGGACAAGGCATGGCGCTGAACGGTCTCATCCTGATCTCGCAAGCCCTGGACTATGCGGGTTCCACGTCTGTTCACGAGAACATTACCTCTTACCTGACCTACCTGCCAAGCATGGCCGCTACGGCATGGTATCACAAGAAGGCAGGCCAGGGAAAGACGCTGGAGAGCTTTGTCGAAGAGTGCAGGAAGTTCACCTACGATACCTATGCGCCGGCCTTGTACCGTGGCTCCTTGCTGACGGACTCAGAGGAAAACAGCATCGCGGAAAAGCTGGCCTACTTCACCGGACTGGATAAGGCCTACATTCTGAAATCTGGGCTGCGTGTTCTGATGCATCGGTTCCAGAAACAGTTGCTTGCAGATAAGGGGCTCACGATAGGTAGGTTAGACGGCAGGTTTATGGGTGATGAATCCGATGACGTGTCAGAAGGACCACACCTGGGCGACCCGGCCGACTACCAAATCGGGGCAGCTTTTACGGCTGCCTTGAATCATTACTATGCCACGGATTTGAAGATCGAGATGGATCGGCCTTACCTGACCGGCAATGGGGAGATAGGGGCGAAGTGGAGATGGAAGCCGGTGCCCGACGGAAGTTATTGGGAGCCCATGCCCGTAAATGTGGCACCGAGGTTGGGAAACACCATGCGAAGGAATACCGACATGAAAGTGATGGTGGCCAGCGGCTACTACGACCTGATCTGCCCTTTCTTTGATGCGGAATATACCTTTGCCCGAAATGGCATTGTGGCCGAACGCGTGACGCTCACGTATTATGAAGCCGGCCACATGATGTATGTCCACGAACCTGACATGATCAAGCTATCAAAAGACATCCGGAAGTTCTTGAGTGAGTAGGCGCAGGGCCCCTAATGGACGTTCATTTTCGGACGTCCCTCGTGGTATCTCTAGTTGACACGACCGTCGGTGTACAATAGTGACTTTCCGTAAGTATCCTGTAACCTTTTGCTGCCACAAAAGTCTTTACGCATAACCCTCCGTTATGCTCCACAACCTGCTCCTCACCGCCTGGCGAAGCCTGACCAAAAACCGATTCTTCTCCTTGCTCAATATCCTTGGCCTTTCCACAGGGATATCCGTTTTCCTCCTGGTAGCCCAGTATGTGTATGTCGAG
>JAEUUE010000007.1 GCA_016787605.1 Cyclobacteriaceae bacterium | reverse complement strand
TGGTTGGAATGATGCTCCATGTGGGTGACGAAAATTACCGGGCGTTCTGATTGTGGTAGTTGATAATACGGTCTTACCCGTTCGGGAATATGCAAACCCAACAGTCGCTGAAGTTTGGCGAGCGCGCCGGTCATTCCGCTGCCTTGGGTAATGATCACATCATCCGGGCCGGCGTGGCAGTGGTGCTTGATGATGCGCTGGGCCTCCTTGTAGGCCACCGTCATGGCCTCGCCGGTCAGGCTTGACTCGGAATGCGTATTGCCCAGCAACGGGCCGAAGGTGTGGCTGAGGAGATCTTCAATGGGTGCATAAAGGCGCCCGGAGGCGATCCAGTCGGCGTAGATTAGCCGGCGCCTGCCAGAAGGGCCGTCGAACTCGTAATCATGGCCAATGACATTTGCGTTGATGGCCTGGAAATATTGTTCCAGGCTGGTTCCGATTTTGGGTTGCCCCGATGCGGTCAATTCCATGGATGAAAGTATCTTTAATTTATGAAGAAAGTACTGACATCCATCAAGGTCTTTCTTGTCGTTGTCGTCCTGCTTTCTTGCGGTGGGACTGAGCCGGTCAACCACCTGAAAGTCATCGCCTATTACAGCGCCGGCCCCGACCGGGTAGACGCCCTGCCGGTCGAGAAACTCGACCAGGTGATTTACAGCTTCTGCCACCTTAAGGGCAACCGGCTGGCGGTGGATGACGCGGAAGACTCGCTCACCATCCGCAAACTGGTGGCTCTCAAGGCACGGAAGCCCGGACTACAGGTCGTTCTGAGCCTTGGCGGATGGGGTGGATGCAAGTCCTGCTCGGACGTGTTTTCCACGGATAGCGCCCGCCGGGAGTTCGCGCAGTCCGTACTGGAACTCAACCAGGGTCTTGGAACCGACGGTATAGATTTGGATTGGGAATATCCTGTAATAGAGGGCTTTCCGGGTCATCCCTTCAAGTTAGAAGACAAGGCCAATTTTACGGCCTTGATCCAGGCGCTTCGCAAAACCCTGGGAGCTGGCTACCAGGTGAGCTTTGCCGCCGGCGGGTTCCAGAAGTACCTCGAAGACGCCATCGAATGGGACAAGGTTATGCCCTTGGTGGACCGGGTGAATATCATGAGTTATGACCTCGTGGGGGGCTATGCCACGGTCACCGGGCACCATACGCCCCTGTACAGCACCCCTCAGCAAAAGGAGTCGGCGGACAATGCCGTTCAATACCTGGCCTCGATCGGCGTGCCCCGCAACAAGATGGTCATCGGCGGGGCCTTCTACGCCAGGGTTTGGGAACAGGTGCCCCACACGAACAATGGCCTGTACCAGCCTGGAGTTTTCAAACAGTCGATCGACTACAAGGACTTTGACAGGGGGTTTGAGGGCTTCAAATCCTACTGGGACGACGTGGCCCAGGCTCCCTATCGCTATGACGCCAAGCGTGGACTCTACGCCACGCACGACGACGAACGCTCCATCGCCTTGAAGACCCGGTATGCCATCGATCAGCAACTCGAAGGGATCATGTTTTGGGAACTACCGCTGGACAAGCCCGAGGGTGGCATGCTCGATGCAATCATCGCGGAGAAGGAGAAGAGCACTGCCAAGTCATCAAACTGAGAATCGACACTCCAATGCCTGGACAAAAGAGAGTATGTGTGATCGGAGCCGGCCCTTCCGGCATCACGGCGGCCAAGAACCTGCTGGATCAACAGCTGGAAGTGGTCGTCTATGACTACGGCAAAGAAGTGGGAGGGAACTGGGTGTTCAGTGAAACGTCATCGCACTCGAGCGTATTTGAGACCACCCACATCATCAGTTCGAAGGCCTTGTCGCAATACGACGACTTCCCGATGCCTGCCGACTACCCGGACTACCCCTCACATCAGCAACTCGCTGCCTATTTCCAAAACTACGCGCGCCACTTCAACCTCTACGAACACATTCAATTTGAAACGCTGGTTGAGAAGTGCGAACGGGATGCGGAGTGCAAATGGAAAATAACGACCCGCAAGAACGGTCTATCCAAGACAGAGACGTTTGATGCGCTTGCCGTCTGCAACGGTCACCACTGGAAACCGCGTTACCCCGAATACCCGGGAACATTTACCGGCACACTGATGCACTCGCATGATGTCAAGCGCTTTCAGGTGTTTTCCGGCAAGCGGATATTGGTGATCGGCGGCGGCAACTCTGCCTGCGACGTGGCCGTGGAATCCTGCCGAGTGTCGGCCAGCACCGACATCAGCTGGCGGCGGGGTTATTGGGTGGTACCCAAGTTTATTTTTGGCAAAGCCAGCGATACCGTGGGAGGTCTGCTGCAATACCTGCCATCCTTTATCTGGCGCAAGGCGACCGGGCTGATGATCAAGGTGATCCAGGGGAGAAATTCTTCCTATGGACTTCCGGAGCCTGAGGATGACTTTGGGTTTCATCACCCGACGCTCAACAGCGAACTGTTCTATTTTATCCGGCACGGAAAGATCAGGCCGCGAGGGGATATTGACCGGTATGATGGAAACAAGGTCTATTTCAAGGACGGCAGCACAGGAGAATACGACGTCATCGTCGCCTGTACTGGTTATTACATTTCCCATCCTTTCTTCGACCCGACGTTCATTGACTATTCGCAAGGCGACGTTCCCCTGTATTTGCGCATGTTACATCCGCAGATAGACAACCTGTATTTCATCGGGCTCTTCCAGCCGCTGGGCTGCATCTGGCCCGGGGCGGAGTTGCAGAGCAAGATCATGGCCAAAGAGCTGGCTGGAAAATGGAAACGACCTTCCAACACGGCAGAGAAGGCCACACATGAAGTCCGGCACCCCGATTTCAACCAGGTAAAAACCCCCAGGCATACCATCACGGTAAACTACCACGCCTTCCGACGGAGGCTTCTGAAGGAGCTGGCCCGGGCTGCCAGCTAATACCTTTGCGCCTTATTCGCGCCTTAGCGCCTTTGCGAGATTTTCAAAACCCAAACGTGATCGGAAGTTGTTCTCAATGATTGTGGTAAACTCAATTCCATTCTATCCTCAAGCTGCTTCCATTTCAACGGCAGTTTGCTTCCCAAAAGAGAGAGTTGCTCTCCCTTTTGCACTTTGATCTTTGTTAATGAAATGTTGCCAGAAGGAAAGTCAAATAGGAAGATGTAACGCGTCCTGCCGTCCCTGCTCTGCGTAAATCGAATTCCGTCTCCTTCTTTAAAGACACTGTACATTCGCGTTCCATAAATGGCCTCGCCGTTAAGCTTCATCCACTTTCCAATCTCCTGGAGCCGTTCGTAGGCCACCGGATCAAACTCCCCGTCAGGCCCCGGGCCAATGTTCAGCAAGTAGTTTCCTCCCTTGCTGACGATGTCTACCAACTTTTCGATCAGCTCGTTGGTGGGCTTGTACTGGTCGTTGGGCACATAACTCCAGCTGTTGGCCATGGTCATGCAAGTCTCCCAGGGATAGGGAAGCCCCTCGTCCGGAATGTGCTGCTCAGGTGTCAGGTAATTCTGGTGTTCGCCGGGAACGGCACGGTCAACCACAAGGAGATGGGGCTGCTTGGACCGGACCTTCTTCACCAGACCAGGCATGTCGATATCCTGGCTCTGCGGGTTGCGGAACCAACGGCTGCCGTCGTAGACATCTACCAGTTCGGCCTTCACTTCCTCGTCGGTCTTCTTCCTTACCCAGCCACCGTCGAGCCAGAGGATATCCACTTTTCCGTAGTCGGTGACTAACTCGTTGATCTGGTTGTGCGTGTATTCCACAAACTTCTTCCATTGATCGGGGTGCTTGGCGATCGAGTAATTGCAATTCCGGTCGGTGGGCGGAAACTTCTTCCACCAATAGTAATCCGAATGCCAGTCTGGCTTTGAAAAGTAGGCGCCTATCCAGAGGCCCTGCTTCCGGAAGGCGTCAAAGACTTCCTTGGTGACATTGCTGCGCTGATGGAGTCGGAAAGGGGTGTTGGTGATCTTGTAGTCGGAATAGCGGGTATCAAACATGGCGAAGCCGTCGTGGTGCTTGGTGGTGAAGACCATGTATTTCATCCCCGCCTCCTTCGCTGCAGCGGCCCAACGTTCGGGGTTGAACTGGACTGGATTGAATGTTTTCGGAAGCTCCTCGTACTTTCTCAGGTAGTCGATATAGTTGTCGGCCACACCAGGTTTCTGACCGCCGACGGCCCATCCCACGTCTTCCGGGCAGATGCTCCAGCTTTCGACAATACCCCACTGGCTGTACGCTCCCCAGTGCATGAGCAACCCGAACTTGAGGTCTCTCCATTCCTCGAGCCTCGCCTGGATGGCCGGATTGGGGTCGGGGGTATAGGGGTTAGACTGGGCAGCGAGTGAGAGGGTAAGTAGTAAGAGGTAAGTGGTAAGCAGTAGAAACTTCATGGCTAAGATGTTAGAGCTGTACAAGCTAAGAAGAAGGACTGAAAATTCCTGATGGCTGCTCTATGTTCCTCACCTGAAAACCCGCAACTCTTTCGTATCTTCTCGCGCCGATTCTGCCGCGCATGCTCACCATCACGTCCATCGAAGTCCGCGATATCCGATTCCCCACCAGCAAGTACAAGCACGGCTCCGACGCCATGAACCCGGACCCGGATTACTCGGCAGCCTATGTCATTCTTCACACCAATCAGCCCGGCCTCGATGGCCATGGACTAACCTTTACGATCGGGAGGGGCAATGAGATTGTGTGTGCCGCCCTGGAAGCCATCGCTCATCATGTCGCTGGAAAACCGCTGGTGGATATTACTTCCAACTGGGGATCTTTCTGGCACACGCTCACCACCGACAGCCAGATCCGCTGGCTTGGGCCGGAGAAAGGGGTGGTGCATCTCGCCACCGGCGCACTCGTCAACGCCCTCTGGGATCTTCAGGCCAAGGCTGCCGGAAAACCGCTGTGGAGACTCATCGCCGACCTATCGCCCGAAGAAATCATCCGCTGCCTGGACTTTTCGTACGTCACCGATGCGCTCACGCCGGACGAAGCGCTAACCATCCTTCGCAAGGCACAGACTGGCAAAGAGGATCGCCTGAAGAAATTGATGGCCGAAGGGTATCCCGGTTACACCACGTCAGCCGGATGGCTGGGTTATTCCGATGAACAGATCAGGACACTCTGCCGCCAGGCACGCGCCGACGGATGGACCCATGTAAAGATGAAAGTGGGCAGCGACCTTAACGACGATATGCGGAGAGCGGCCATCATCCGGGAAGAAATCGGCGACGACCTTTTCCTCATGATGGACGCCAACCAGAAATGGGATGTCGGTCAGGCCATTGAAAACATGAAAGCGCTGGCCCGCTTCAAGCCCTGGTGGATTGAAGAGCCGACCAACCCCGATGATGTGCTGGGCCACGCAGCCATCGCCAAAGCCGTTAACCCGATCAAGGTGGCTACGGGAGAACACGGACAAAACCGGGTCCTCTTCAAGCAGTTGATGCAAGCGAACGCTTTCGGCATTTGCCAGATCGACAGCTGCCGGGTAGGGGGCGTCAACGAGAACCTGATCATTCTTCTCATGGCGGCAAAATTCAACATCCCCGTATGCCCGCACGCCGGCGGAGTAGGCCTTTGCGAATATGTGCAGCACCTGTCCATGATCGACTACCTCTGCATCAGTGGTACCATGGAAGGCCGGGTCATCGAATACGTCGATCACCTGCATGAGCACTTCGTAGACCCGGTGGTCATCCAGCGCGGGCGGTATCGGGCTCCCACACGACCCGGTTACAGCATTGAGATGAAACAGGAATCAATGAATCAATACGCTTTCCCCGACGGACCTGTGTGGCAGGAAGAGCTTAAGCGAAAGAAACCATGACCTCACTTCAAGGAAAAAATATAATCGTGACCGGCGGGGCCAGCGGCATCGGCCTGGCCATTGCCAAACGGTTTGCAGCCGCCGGAGGAAGGGTACATCTCTTCGAGATCAACCCCGACGCCGGAGAGGAAGCGGCAGCGCAGATTCGCAAAGACGGATACGATGCAGTATTCATTCCCTGCGATGTCTCCGACCATGCGAGCGTTCAGCAGGCGGTCGCCCAGGTGAATCACCCCGACATCCTGGTCAACAATGCGGGCGTGGCCCATGTCGGCAACGTGGAACAAACCACACCGGAGGACATGGACCGTCTCTACCAGATCAACGTGAAAGGTGTCTACCACTGCACGAGAGCGGTGATCAGGAAGATGGTGAAGCAAGGCGGTGGCGTGATCCTCAACATGGCCTCTGTCGCCGCGGTGACGGGAATTCCCGACCGATTTGCCTACAGCATGACCAAGGGCGCCGTGCTCAGCATGACGTTGTCCATTGCCCGGGATTACGTGGACAAGAAAATACGATGCAATGCCATCTCACCGGCGCGTGTGCATACCCCTTTTGTCGACGGCTTCCTCGCCCGCAACTACCCCGGAAAGGAGAAAGAGATGTACGACAAGCTGGCGGCTACCCAACCCATCGGGCGAATGGGTACGCCGGATGAAGTAGCGTCCATGGCCCTTTACCTCTGTTCGGATGATGCCTCGTTCCTCACGGGATGCAACTATCCCGTCGACGGCGGCTTCATCAACCTAAAAATGTAATGCGATGAAACTGATTCGATTTGGGTCTGCGGGTTCGGAAAAACCAGGGATCTGTGCCCCCGGGGGGAAATGGCTCGATTGCAGCGGGTTCGGGGAAGACTGGAACGAAGCCTTCTTTGGATCCGACGGGATAAACAGACTACTCCAATGGCTGGACAAGAACCAGGCGCGCTGTGCGACAGTCGATCCATCCACGCGCCTTGGTTCGCCGGTTGCACGCCCGTCGAAAATCATCTGCGTAGGGCTGAATTATTCCCTCCATGCGAAGGAATCCGGAATGGAAGTCCCGGAGCAACCGGTGATCTTCATGAAGGCGACATCCTCACTCGTGGGGCCTTTCGACGATATCATTATACCCAAAAACTCCGTAAAGACGGACTGGGAAGTAGAACTGGCAATCGTGATTGGAAAGCGGGCCCTGTATGTGAGCGAGCAGGACGCGATGAACTACGTGGCCGGATACGTTCTTCACAACGACGTGAGCGAACGCGACTTCCAGCTGAACCACGGCGGGCAGTGGGTGAAAGGCAAGAGCTGCGACACCTTTGCGCCGCTCGGCCCCTGGCTGGTAACCCAGGATGAAATTGCCGATCCGCATCGGCTCCGGTTGTGGCTGAAAGTGAATGGCGAGAGGATGCAGGATAGTAACACGTCGGACCTCGTCCACGGCATTCCAAAATTGGTCAGCTACATCAGCCAGTATATGAGCCTGCTTCCCGGCGATGTGATCTCCACGGGCACGCCAGCCGGGGTGGGGATGGGACTGAAGCCGCCGAGATACCTCCAACCCGGTGATGTGGTGGAATTGGGCATTGACGGGCTGGGAACATCGAAACAGAACGTGAAGGCTTTCTCCTGAAGCGATGCGCATCGACGCCCACCAGCATTTTTGGAAGTTTGACCCGGTGCGTGATGCCTGGATTGACGAGAGCATGCAGGCGATCCGGCGCGATTTTCTGCCGGAGCACCTCGAGCCCTTGCTCCAATGGCACCGAATGGATGGTTGCGTAGCGGTCCAGGCTGATCAATCTGAGAAGGAGACCTCCTTTCTGCTCGATCTTGCTTCGCGCAATTCGTTTATCAAAAAGGTAGTTGGTTGGATTGACCTGGCGGCGGACGACATCGCCAACAAGCTGGCCCTGTGGAGTGAACACCAGCGCCTGGCTGGGTTTCGCCACATTCTCCAGTCGGAGCCGCCGGAGAAAATGCGAGAAGCGAACTTCCGGCGTGGGATAGGTCAACTCGAAGCACACGGATTTACCTACGACATCCTCATCTTCCCTCATCACCTGGAGGCGGCCCTGGAATTGGTCGATGCTTTTCCTCGACAGCCATTCGTCATCGACCACCTCGCCAAACCAAAGATCCGGGGGAGCATCATGGAGCCTTGGAAGAGGCAGATCCGTGAGCTGGCCACGCGACCCCATGTGTGCTGCAAATTGTCCGGGATGGTGACTGAGGCAGACCCTCAACGCTGGAAGCCGGATGACTTACGGCCTTATGTCGAAGTTGTCCTGGAGGCTTTCGGTACCTCTCGTGTCATGTACGGTTCAGACTGGCCAGTGTGCCTGCTGGCGGCAGACTATGGCCGGGTATTGCATTCGGTCGAAAGTCTCATTGCCTACCTCAGCCATGACGAGCAGGCGGACATCCTGGGAGGTACAGCCTGCCGATTCTATGGAATCACAAATTGACTTAGCTTTAATAAACATTGAACTGTTGAACCTTGAACCGTTGAACTGAGTTATGCCCCAGACATTCGCCCTTGCCCTGGATCTCAAAGATGACGCCGCACTGATCGCCGATTATGAGCGTTATCACCGGCAGATTCCGGAAGCGATTCGTGCGAGCCTTACGGAGTCAGGAATACTTCGCATGGAAATCTACCGATGGCAGAACCGCCTTTTTATGGTTATGGTCACCACCGACAGTTTCTCCTTCGAAAACAAAGTGCGCCTGGATAGCGACAATCCTGACGTGCAAGCGTGGGAAGAGCTCATGTGGCGGTTTCAGCAGCCGTTGCCCGGGACAAAGCCGGGTGAAAAATGGCAGCTGATGTCTCGTATATTTGAATTGAACGCATGAACCTCCACCTCACGGACAAAGTCATCCTGGTTACCGGCGCTGCGAAAGGCATCGGCAAGGGTATTGCCATGAAACTGGCCGAAGAAGGTGCCATCCCCGTCATCATAGGCAGGAACGCCAGGGACAATGAACTGGCAGTTAAGGAGGTGGCCGCTGCAGGAGGGAAGTCGTTTGCGATCACCGCCGATCTCGTTTCCGATGAGGCCTGCCGCCTGGCCGTGGACGCGGCCCGTCGAAAGTTTGGACGCATCGAGGGCCTGGTCAATAACGCCGGAGTCAACGATGGCGTAGGCCTTGAAAAAGGCAGCTATACCGATTTCCTGGCGTCGCTGCACAAGAACCTCATCCATTATTACCTGATGGCCCATTACGCGTTGCCCGACCTGATCAAAAGCAAGGGAGCGATCGTCAATATCGGATCCAAGGTCGCGGAGACCGGGCAGGGGAATACGTCCGCGTATGCAGCATCCAATGGTGGACGCAATGCCCTGACCCGCGAGTGGGCCGTTGAGTTGTTGCCGCACGGCATACGGGTCAACGCGGTGATCGTGGCGGAGAGTTATACGCCGCTCTACCAGAATTGGATCAGCACGTTTCCCAACCCGGAGGAGAAATTGAAGTCTATCACCGAGAAGATTCCCCTGGGAAAGCGAATGACCACAACGGAAGAAATTGCCAGCACAGTGGCTTTTCTGCTTTCAGACGTCTCGAGTCATACCACCGGCCAGTTGATTCACGTAGACGGCGGTTACGTACACCTGGACCGAAGCCTCTAGCCCTTTCATGCTCCCACCCCCGTCATCCAAGCCTGGTCAGCCCACCTCATACCGGGTGCCGCTGATTCTCATCACCAGTCTTTTTTTCTTCTGGGGTTTTGTTCATAACCTGGATCCCATCCTCATCCCGCACCTGAGGAAAGCCTTTTCACTGAGCTACCTTCAGTCGGCGTTGATTGATTCCGCCGTATTCATTGCCTATTTCGTGATGGCCTTGCCGGCGGGTATGCTGATGAAGAAGTACGGATACCGGATGGGCATCGTGACGGGCCTGTTGCTGTTCGGCACCGGTTCTTTGCTCTTCCTGGTGGCGGCCGACACGCGGGAGTACATCTATTTCCTTGGTGCTTTGTTCATCATTGCCAGCGGGCTCACGCTGCTGGAGACAGCGGCGAATCCCTACGTTACCATTCTCGGACCCGCAGAGACCGCTACGCAGCGACTCAATTTCGCCCAATCGTTTAACGGGCTGGCCGTCGTGCTCGCTCCGCTCGTGGGCGGCCAGATCATTCTGACGGGTCATGAAATCACAGAGGCCGACCGTGCCTTTCTCTCCGCGGCTCAGATTGACAGCATGCTGGCAGCCGAAGCCGCCACCGTCAAGGGACCTTACCTGGTCCTCGGCCTGATTATCCTGGCAGTGGCCGTGGTGTTCTGGTTGATCCGTCTTCCGGAAGTTAGCGTCGAGACAGCCACGTTGAACGACTCCCCGTTACGGCACCCCCATCTGCGCTGGGCCGTGGCCGCCCAATTCATGTATGTAGGTGCACAGGTTTGCGTGTCCAGCTTCTTTATCAACGTGGCCGCCACCAACGCGGGCATTACGGAAAAAGAGGCGGCCGTTTACCTTGGCTTGGGCTACGGCTTGGCCTTCATGGTGGGCCGGTTTGCGGGCACGTTTTTTATGCGACACATATACCCTGAGAGATTACTATTAATATACTCAGTTATTAACGTGTTTCTCAGTATATTATGCATCTATTCGGAAGGCATGCTTATCGTTTACTCCCTCATCGGAATAGCCTTCTTCATGTCCATCATGTTCCCCACCATCTTCTCCCTGGGGATTCGCGGACTTGGTCATGAAACGAAAACGGCGTCCTCCCTGATCATCATGGCGATTGTAGGAGGGGCCCTTCTGCCTCCCCTGATGGGCTATATTTCCGACAGCACCGGCGACATCCGGATGGGCTATTATGTGCCGCTGGCCAGCTTTATCTTTATTGGCTGGTACGCCTGGAAAAAGTGTCTTCCACTCAAAACAGAAACCCCATGAACTGGGTCTATGACAGCCGCTATCCCTCTGTGGATGACCTCCGGGAGCGGGCGCGGCGACGAATTCCGCGATTTGCTTTTGAATACCTGGACGGCGGCTGCAATGAAGATGTCAATCTCCGGAAGAATACGGAAGATATCCGGGCAGTTGAACTGGCACCGAACTACATTCAGAAATACCCCGGTGCCGACCTGCGCACGGATCTGTTTGGGCACGTTTATGACGCTCCTTTCGGAGTGGCACCCGTTGGGTTGCAGGGGCTGATGTGGCCCAGTGCAGCTGAGATCCTGGCCAAGGCCGCTCACGCACACAACGTCCCGTTCGTACTCAGTACAGTGACAACCGCATCCATCGAATCCATTGCTACCCTTTCGGAGGGAAGATCGTGGTATCAACTCTACCATCCGGCCGAAGACAAGCTCCGTGATGACCTGCTTCGCCGACTCGAAGCCTGCGAATACCCGGTACTGGTGCTTCTTTGTGATGTCCCGACCTTTGGTTTCCGCCCGCGGGACATCCGCAACGGATTGTCGATGCCGCCGAAAATGACGTTGGCCAATGTTTGGCAAATCCTGGGGCGGCCTCGCTGGGCCCTGGAGACCCTGAGGGCAGGCACTCCGCAATTCGCCACCATGAAGCCCTACATGCCTAAGGGAATGAGCATGAAGACGCTGGGCTTGTTCATGAGCCAGACTTTTAGCGGAAGGTTAGATGAAGACAAGATCAAGGCCATCCGCGATCGATGGAAAGGAAAACTAGTACTGAAGGGAGTAGCCGGGGAGGCCGATGCTGCGCTGGCCCATCGGCTTGGGTTCGATGGCATCTGGGTGTCGAATCACGGCGGCCGCCAGATCGATGTGGGTGAATCGGCTATCCACTCGCTCAAGCCATTGGCCGAGAAGTACAAAGGAAAGATGACGGTGATGATGGACAGCGGCATACGCTCGGGCGCTGACGTCGCCCGCAGCCTGGCGGCCGGCGCCGATTTTGCCTTCCTTGGCCGGACGTTCATGTATAGCGTCGCCGCTCTTGGTCAACGAGGGGGTGATCATGCCATGGCTTTGCTGAAAGCCCAGCTAAAGCAAGTGCTGGAGCAGGTAGGTTGCGGGAGACCTTCTGAGCTTGGACGCCATCTAGTGGCATGAAGTTCCTGCGGAGCCGGATAGCCAGACTGACGCATATCATTGTTTGACAACCTTCGAAATACCAAATTTATCGCCCGCAAAGATGCCCTTTACACATTACATTTTGCGGTTTAATTTCCATCGATCAGTATCTCATGTATGCTAGTCAACTACCTCACCATTGCCTGGCGCATTCTCATGCGGCAGAAAATTTACTCGACCATCAACGTGTTAGGATTGACCACGGGTATCACGGCTTCGCTGCTCATCCTGGTGTATGTAGCCGATGAGTTGAGCTATGACCGATTCCTGGAGGGCAGTGAACGCATCTACCGGGTGAACTTCAACGGAAAGTTGCAGGATACAGACCTGAACACCGTTGAGGTGGGCTTGCCCATGGCTGAGGCGTTGCAGAAGGAGGTGAGCGGCATCGAGGCAGTCACGCGAGTCGACAAGTGGATGACCTGTCCTGTCCGCTACGAAGATCGCGCCTTCACCGAGATGAATTTCCTGCTGGCCGACTCCAACTTCTTCAGTTTCTTCGGCTACAAACTCCTGGTCGGCAATCCGACAGACGCCCTTCGGGGAGCAGGCAAGATCGTCATCTCCGAAACCGCAGCACGCCGCTACTTTGACTACCAGGGCCCTGGCGAACTCTCACCGCTGGGCAAGCTGCTGGTCATAGGAAGCGAGGGTGCCATCCTGGCGGAAGTAACCGGCATCGCCGAAGATCCACCGCACAACACACACCTCCACTATGATTTTCTCATGTCGTTGCCCACTTCCGGGTACAGCAACAACCCGGTTTGGCTGAATTTTGAAGTCTACACCTACGTGAAGTTACTGGCAGGCACACCGGTAGCCAATGTCCAGAGCACCATGGACGGATTCATCACGAAGTATTGTGCCCGCGAAATCCAGCAGTTCCTCAACGTGTCGCTCGACCAGTTTCTGCAGACAGGAGGTCGTCTTAGCTTCGCTGTACAGCCATTGCACGACATTCATCTTACTTCCCACTATCCCGATGAATTGGAACCCAACGGCAACATCGAGTACGTGTACCTCTTCGGGGCCATTGCACTGTTCATTGTCGTGCTTGCCTGTATCAACTTTATGAATCTCAGCACGGCGCGGTCAGCCAACCGCGCCAAGGAAATCGGGGTTCGCAAAACCGTGGGGGCCATGCGCTCACGTCTCATGGGCCAATTCTTCACCGAGTCATTTCTTTATTGCGTTATCGCGGTGGCCCTCGCTTTCGGGCTGGTCCATGTGCTGCTGACGCCTTTCAACCTTCTCTCGGGCAAGAACCTCACGGTGGACATGCTCTATCAGCCCGTACTCCTGGCCGGTTACCTGGGGCTGGCGCTTTTCGTAGGACTGCTTTCCGGCAGCTACCCGGCGCTTTACCTAACGTCGTTCCAGCCCGTGGACGTCCTCAAGGGACGGTTACGTGCTGGCAGCCGCAATTCCCGCGTCCGCAACGGCCTCGTCATTTTCCAGTTTTGCGTGAGCATCGCGCTCATCATCTCGTCCATGATGGTCTATCTTCAGCTTACCTATCTTCAGCAGCAGGATGTGGGTTTCCGGAAGGAAAACGTCGTCGGGTTGATGCATACCATGAATCTGGGCAACCAGGCGGAAGCCTTCAAGCAGGAGGTGCTCAAGTACCCGGAGTTTGTCGCCGCCAGTTACTCGAGCCGGTTACCACCCAACGTCGATTGGGGTTCGACCTTTCGGACAGAGAGCGGCGAAGAAAATTACCCCATGTCGGTAATTACCGTCGATCACGATCACCTGAAAACGCTCGGGCTCACCATGGTACAGGGGCGGTTCTTTTCTCCAGATTTTATCTCCGACACCACCGCGGTGGTCATTAATGAAACGGCCGCCCGGCAATTCGGCTTTGGTGAGCCAGTGGGCAGCCGCATCCGGTACACGGGGAACGACAATTTTAAAATGACGGTCATTGGCGTCGTGAAGGACTTCAATTTTGAGACGCTGAAATCTACCATCCGCCCGATGGTCATGTTTCTGCAAACCGGTGCCAATTGGGATATCGCCGTGCGGCTAGCAGAGGGTAACCCGGCCCCCAAGATTGAGAAGCTGGGTGAAATATGGAAGCAGTTTGCGCCCAACAGCCCCTATGAGTATTCGTTTATCGACCAGAATTTCGACCTCAAGTTCCGCGCCGAAGAGCGACTGGGCTATGTGATCCTGACGTTCACGGCGTTGGCCATTTTCATCGCCTGCCTGGGATTGCTTGGACTGGCCACTTTCACCGCCGAGCAGCGGTCGAAGGAGATCAGTATCCGCAAGGTATTTGGCGCTACGCTGACATCCATCGTCATCCTGTTGTCAAAGGACTTCGTCAGGCTGATCGTGCTGGCCATGGTCATTGCGGTACCCATTACCTGGTACGGCATCACCCGCTGGCTGGAAGGGTTTGCTTACAGGATCTCGTTCAGCTTTCCGCTGGTAATAGGGGCAGGGGTTGTTGCCATCCTGGTGGCCCTGTTCACCGTAAGCTATCAGGCGATCAAGGCCGCCCTCGAGAACCCGGTCAAATCGTTGAAAAGCGAGTAGCCTTGGTCCTCAAACCATAGCCCTCCTGGAGAATGCAACCGACGGTGCCCTCCGAGCCAGGCTGAAGGTATCTTAACGCGTGAGGTGATACCTCCTGTTGTTCGAAATTACCGTTGCGCCTGAGCCAACGTTGTATCCGAAAGCACCCTCGATGCGGACCACAGCTGACTCCTTTTTCTGGTAAGTGAAAAGGTATTTGATGTCATTCACTACGATCTGACGACTGACCAGCGTGGTGTCCGGGTAGAAGATTGTGATGTTGTCTATTTCACTGATCGGATAATCAAAGCTGTAAGGTACCCAGGCCAGCGTATCGGTATGCGATGCAGAGCCCTTGGTGTAACGATGCAACAGGTAGCCCGTGTTGAAGCCGGGGCCGCTGTCCCCTGGAGCCTGGAATTCCCAAGTCCCCGCATTGAGATAGACCGTGTCGAAATTGATGATGGACATGCCGGGCGACTCCGACTTGATGAAATAGACCAGAGAATCCACCTTCCAGGTCCCGCCGGTGAGCAGGTCTACGGTTTTCTCCCGTTCTGTTTTAGAGTCTTCCAGAACGTTGCATGCCGCCAGGAAAGTGCCCAGGCAGGCAATGAGCAATGCTTTCTTCATGGGTTTTTTCTTCCAAAAATCCGATGAAGTACCTGTTGGCGCATCCGTAATCTTGCGGATTTCCACTCCGTAGCATTACCGATTTGTTTTAGGCCAGGCCGTTTCTGATGGCATATTTATAGAGTGCGATAAGGTTGCGGCATCCCGTCTTCTCGAGGATATTGGCCCGGTGCGTATCGACCGTCCTCCGGCTGATAAACAGCCGTTGGGCGATTTCTTCGCTAGGGAGTTCCTCCACAATAAGCCGGAGCACTTCTATCTCCCGGGTGGATAGGGGCTCCTTCAACGCCTCTTGCTTTTCTCCACGGACGCCCTGCAGAAAAAGCCTCATTACTTCCGGGCTGTAGTGCGTCCGGTTGTCCAGGATGTCTCGAACGGCGTGCCCGATTTCGGCGGCGCTCGCGGTTTTCAGCACGAACCCGTCGGCTTCCGTTTCCATGGCCGCCTTCACGATCGCCGGTTCGTCGTGCATCGAGAGGATGAGTACACCCAGACCGGGTCGTTGGCTTTTGATGCGTGTAGCCAGATCAAGGCCGCTCATCCCGGGCATGGAAATATCGGTAATCACCATCCGAAATTCCTGGTGATCCTGCAGGCGGGACCACGCCTCCTCGCCACGGTGGACGTTTTCAAACGTAAAACCGGGGAACTGGATCGACAGGATGGAAACGAGGCCTTCGGCAAAGACCCGGTGATCGTCGACGACCAGAATAGCGGCTGGCTCACTCATGAAAGTGCAAATTGAACGTTAATGCTGGTGCCTGCACCGGGTGCGCTCTGTACTTCAATGTCCCCATTCAACATGGAAATCCTGGAAAGGATGTTCTTCCAGCCGAGTCCCTTGCTCCGGGAAATCACGGCCTTGTCAAAGCCGACCCCATTGTCGGACATCGACAGTCGGAGGGAATTGCCCTCCCGGACCAACTTGACCACCACGCGATCGGCATCGGCATGCTTCAACATGTTGTTTAGGACCTCCTGGACAACCCGGTAAACGGCTACTTCGACGGTGTTGGGGAGGCGTTGATCGCCCACCTGCAAATCCAGTTGTACTTCCAGCATCCGGGAGGCATTAATCTTGGCGATCATGTCTTCCAGGACAGGCTGCAATCCCCTTTCAGTGAGCGCGGCAGGCATCAGGTTGTGGGCAATGGCACGGACCTCCTGTGCCGCCTGGTCAAGCACCTGGATGGAGTTGCTCAGAAGGCCAGCGGACGGCTCACCGGGTGGAATCCGGACAGCCGTAAGCCCCAGCTTGGCGGTGGAAATCAGTTGTCCCAGGCCATCGTGCAAGTCTTTGGCCACTCGCGCGCGTTCGTTTTCCTCGGCTTCGATCACCGCGCTGAAGCGTTGCCGCTGAAGTTCCTCGCGCTCCCGGGACCGCGTCAGATTCTCGCGGTAACGATGCCGCTTGAATAGCCATAACGCAAGAACGGCAAGTGCTGTGCCCAGTCCCAGCCCGGCCAAAAGAAGGAAGCGCGATCGCTGAATCTCCAGGTCTTTGGCCAACGTTTCGCTGCGAAGGCTGGCGAGTTGTTGCTCCCGCTGAACCGATTGAAATTTCTCCTCCAGGCCGTAAATAATCTCCGCCTTGCTGCGGTTCATGACCGAGTCTTTGATCTCTAGGTAGTGCTGCAAATCGTCATAGGCACGGGTCCAAAGACCGGCCTTTCGGTTAAGTCGGTGAGAAAATTCGTAGGCATCCCGCATCTTCTCGATATCTCCTGTGACGTTGGCTCTCGCCACCGAGGAATCGTTATAACGCAGTGCCAGCGAGCGTCGACCCAGATCCTCGTTTACCTGGGCCATATTCAGCAGCACCGTGGCACGCAGGTAATGATCGTCCAGCGCTGCGAGGTCGAGGGACTTTTTGAGGTAGCCTTCCGCCTCCCTGAACTTACCCTGCTTTCGAAGGGTGTTACCGATGTTATTCATGGTATTAGCCCGGAAACTGGCATTCTCCGTTTCAAGATTCCTGCTGTGCCAGGCAATGGCCTCGTCGCTCTGGCCGAGGTCATCGAAACTGATGCCCAGGGTGTTGTTGACTTGCCAGGCCAATGAAGCCGGAGGGTCCTTCATCGAGCCTAGACGTTGATGAGCCGATTGGGCGTATTCCAGGCCCTGCCGGTAATCGGATAGATTGTTGTGGTAGAGCAAGGCAAGACTGATGTCGGTTTGGACCATCATGGCCGTGTCGCGAGCCTTCTCAAAATAGTGCGAAGATTCCTGCAAGTAGGTCAACGCCTGGTCGTTTTGATTACGCGCCGTGGATCGAACACCCAACACGCGATACGTATAGCCAATCCACAAGGCGTTGTCATTCTTCTTAAACCAGAAAATGGCGGAATCTCCCCATTGCCGTGCTTTGGCAAAGTCCCGGTTGGAATTGACAAAGCAGACCAGGTAGGCGCTCTCTCCACGGAGCGGAACATTCAAGCCGGCAAGCTGGTAAGCGGCTATCCCCATCGAATCGGCCCTTGAAGGATTGGAGAAATTTTCCTTTGCCTTTTCAAGGAAGATCCTGGCCCTGACCGTATCGGATTGAGCCGATACCGTCCAGGCGATAATCAGTCCCAAGGCCCCAAGCACGATCTGGGTCAGGAATGGGAGAGCCCCTTTTAGGTTCATGGCTTTGATTTGATTTGCAGCGGCTGTCGCCCAACACCCTGGTGGGTAATCTTTACCGGCAGAATGAGGCCGCTTTTTTCGAAGTGGAGCCGGTCAATGCACGTCACCCTGGCATTGCGGTCGGTTTCGCCCAATGGCCGGCGATGGTAGACGATGTACCACTGATCAGTGTCTTCGGGATGGAGGATGCTGTGGTGCCCGGCGCCCGTAGCCACAGCCGGGTCCTGCTGCAGAATCTTTCCAACACGCTGAAAGGGACCGAATGGAGAGTCACCCACGGCATAGGCTACGCTGTAGTCGGGGCCTGTCCATCCGCCTTCCGACCACATGAAGTAGTACTTGTTACGATGCTTGAACATGGTCGGGCCTTCGACATATCCGGAAGGAGTGATTTCCCGGTAAAGCTTGCCATCGTCGAAGGGGAGAAGGCCCGTGAAGTCGGGTTTCAGCCGCGCGATATTGCAGTGACGCCAGCCGCCATACAGGATATACCACTCCTGGCCGTCGCGAAAGACGAACTGGTCGATGGGTTGCGCACCATTATGGAATTTGTCGATGAGCGGCTTGCCGAGGTAGTCGCGATAGGGGCCTTCAGGCCGGTCGGCTACGGCGACACCAATACCGCCGTACTCGCTATCGGTTTGAATGTCATTGGCGCTGAAGAAAAGAAAATATTTTCCGTCCTTCTCGACTGCCGCCGGCGCCCATAGGGCGCGCTTCGCCCACTTTACCTGTGCCGTGTCGAGGATCCGGGAATGTTTGGTCCAGGCGACAAGGTCGGCCGAAGAGAATGCGTCGAAGAAGACCTGGTCTTGATAGGGGGCGGAGTAGGTGGGGAAAATCCAATAGCGGTCGCCAAAAATCACCGCTTCGGGATCGGCGTACCTGCCTGCAAAGACGGGGTTGCCGGACAACGGAACCAACGACGCAGGTTGGCCGTTCGTGACCAGCGGAAACAGTATCAGTACGATCGCCAGAATTTGGTGTGCTCTCATGACCAATCAAATATACACAGCCTCTGCATTTCAGCTTCATCCTGCAAGGGTGCACCTGGCGGGACGGTTTTGTGGGTTTACCTATCTTTACGCATGAACCGGCTGATCGTTCTCGTTGCCCTCATGGCCCCGGCCATCGTCTGCGGGCAGTCCCCGGCAAAGGACTCTCTGACCATGAACTCCACGACGGTTCAAGAGTTGGTCAGGCTCAGCGAGCAACACCAGTGGATAGATCCTCATCAATCGCTGCGCTATGCCGACGAGGCACTGGTCTTGGCCCAGGAAATAGGCTCCGAAGAAGGCATGGCAATGGCCAAGAACCAAAAAGGGTTTTCGTTCTGGACTTTTGGCGATAATGAGCTGGCGATCCAGGAAGCAATGGAGGCGCTGGAGATCGGCCGGCGACTCCGGGCTGATCTCGTGCAGGCGGAAAGCTATTATGTGCTGGCCCGCGGCTACATGGATGTGCGTGAAGGCGAGAAAGCCTGGGAGTCGATACAACATGCGGAGAAGCTGGCCCAAAAGGGAACGGATTGGGAGCTATTGTGCAGCATCTACAATCTCATGGGGGTCATTCAATTCATCGACGGGAGGCAGGACAGTGCGCTGGCCTGGTACACAAAGGCCTATGAATCGGGCAAGCAGCATGGCGTAGACCCGATCCAATTCCCGCGTATCATTTCCAACATCGGCGAGTGCTATGCGGCGGAAAACCCGGCGCTGGCTTTTGACTACTTCAACAAGGCCCTGGAACTCGCCGAGAAGACTGGCAACCAGATCGCCAAAGCATCCATCATGGGAATTATCGGGCATGCGTATCTGCGGGGCAATGACCTCAGGCAATCGGAGGCCTACCTCACGGGTGCTCTTGATCTGGCCAGACGCCTGGGGCTAAGACGCGTGGTGCGCCACGCTTATGGTGGATTGGTGGATATTCGGCTTCGGCAAGGCAAGGGCAACGAGGCCGTGGTCTATTTGCGTCGCTATTACGAAGTGCGCGACAGCCTGGAGGGTGCCGCCAAAGTCCGGCAAATCGTGGAGCTGGAGTCAAAGTATGAACTTCAACTCAAAGAGCAGAATATTCGACTGCTGGAAAACGAGAAGCGCATTCAGTCGCTCTGGAACAATATCCTCGTGGGACTTGTGCTGATCCTCGTTGTCGCCGGAGCGGCCGCCTACCAATGGCAGCGGTACCGCCACCGGAAAAACCGGGAGATTCTCGGCCTGGAAATCGAGAACCTCACGCGTCGCACCCTGGAAGCCGAAGCCCGTATGAAGGCAACGCTCGTCCCTGCCACCGATACGGAGGTGGAGTCATTCGATCAGCAGCTCTTGCGCAAGGCCATCGCTTTGGTGGAAGCCCATATGGCCGACACCCAGTTTGGCGTGGAAAAGATGGCTGAGGAGATGCATATGAGCAGGACCGGGTTGCACCGGAAAATAAAGTCCATTACCGGGTTTCCGCCCAGTGAATTTATCCGGTCGATCCGCCTTCATAAGGCCGCCAAGCTGATCCTGGCCAAAGCGGAACCCGTTTCACAAATCGCGCAGCGGGTAGGTTTCGAAGACTATTCCCACTTCTCCAAGTCTTTCAAGAAGCATTTCGGGGTTTCACCAAGCCAGTATGAGTCCCAGCGAGGGACTGCGGCCGCCGCCTGAATTGCTGCTCCTGCATGGCGGCATGTTCCAAATCCATGGCTGGATGTAGCAGGAGGCTTGCGTTTGGCGATTCATTGATTACCTCTGCACACGATTGAGTTGAGCAGCACCGGACGGTGAAACATAACACCAAGTAATTGGCAAAACCTGCCAATCGGTCGGGGTGGCTATGCCGGTAGTTTTGCCGTTCAAAAACAAAAAAATACCACCCCTATGAAACCCTCAAGAGGCAGAAAGGTTTTGGCCGTCCTTCTCGGGATAAGCATTGTCGTACTCATCGTGATGCATATCCTGGAGGGAGATCTTCAAATCGTTGGACTTAATCACTAACCAGCTTGTAACTAAACACACCACAATCATGCAAACAACTGCGCAAACACAAATGATCCCCAACCCCAATAAAGCCCTCTGGGAGAAGGGCGATTTCACCCGCATTGCCGCCACCATGCGGGAGAGTGGCGAGGCCCTGGTGGCTCAACTCGGCATTACCAAGAAGATGCGTATCCTCGACCTTGGCTGCGGCGATGGCACCACTGCCATTCCTGCCGCCCGGCTGGGTGCAAAAGTGCTGGGAGTCGATATCGCCTCCAACCTCGTTCATGCCGGAGCCCTCCGGGCCCTGAAGGAGGGTCTGAATAACATCACGTTTGAGGAAGGAGATGCCTGCGATCTGAAATACCAGGGTGATCAATCCTTCGATCTTGTGGTCAGCATCTTTGGCGCCATGTTCGCCCCCCGTCCTCAGGATGTCGCCAAAGAGATGGTGAGGGTTACCCGTCCCGGCGGTCGGATTGTCATGGGCAACTGGATTCCCAACGATCCCACGCTGGTGGCTCAGATCCTGCGCATCAGTTCTTCCTACACCCCCGCACCGCCGGCCGGCTTTGTCAGCCCGATGCAGTGGGGAGTGGAGAGCCAGGTCATCGAACGTTTTGGTGCGGCCGGTATCGAGGCCGGAAAGATCTCCTTCCTGCGCGATACCTACACCTTCAATTTTGAAGGATCGACGTCAGAATTCGTAAACCTGTTCCGCACCTATTATGGACCGACCATGAACGCGTTTGACGCGGCCGAGAAAGAGGGTAGAGCAGCGGAACTTCAGAAAGAGCTGGAGATACTTTTCTGGAACCAGAATAGAAGTGGCTCAACCCGTCGGACCAGCGTCCCGGCTACCTTCCTCCGGGTGACGGTTCAGGTTTGACCTTCCAAAATTGTCGGATGGAAGAAGAAAGGGGTCAACGCGCCCCTTCTTTTATTGAGATTGACCAAAGCGTTGTCCGAGGACCTTTGCCACCGCGTCCCGGTAAAGCCCACCAACCGGTAGCCGCTTCCCCGCCACCTCGACTTCCTGCTGGCTGAAGGCAGTAATCTTGTCCAGGGAGATAATAAAGGAACGGTGGATTCTCAGGAATGCGCGGGCATCCAATTCTCCCTCCAACCTGGACAAGGCGTACTTCGAGACAATGACGCCGGTCTTTGTCTGGACGTGGATGTACTCCTTCTGGCTCTCTACGTAGAGAATCTCGTCGGTGGGAACCAGGACCTTCTTTTTGTCACTGACCAACGTGATCACTTCCCGTCGTACCGGCTGACCCGCTGCCGCCTGCACCTTGGATATGGCCTGGAGGAATCGCTTGAATTCAATGGGCTTCAACAGGTAGTCGACGACGTTGAGCTCATAACCCTTGAGTGCATACTCATGATAGGCGGTGGTGATGATCACGCGCGGAGGCTTGCTTAACGTCTGAAGGAAATCCAATCCTTTGAGTCCGGGGAGATGGATGTCGAGAAACAGGAGATCAATAGGCTCCTGCTGAAGCCTCTCCATGGCCTGGATGGCATCCGCACAGACCGCCTTCAGCGCAAGGGAAGGTACCTGTCCGATGTAGTCGGCCAGCACATCCGCGGCGAGCGGTTCGTCTTCCACAATAAGGCATCGAATCATGCGTGTCCTAAAGGTATAGTCAGCACTACACTAAACCGTCCCCCGGTCGTCTCAATAGCCAGCGTATGCCCGGGGTAAAGCAACTTAAGCTGTTGTTTGATATTTTCCATCCCGATGCGGCCCCCTGGATCCGGAGAAACACGGTCTTGCGATAAGGGATTGCTGAATTCCGCGCGAAGGAGACGATCCTTTAGGGTAATGGCGATCCGGATATCGACATCGCTGCGTGATTCTCCCGCGCCATGCTTGAAGGCGTTCTCGACAAAATGGATAAGCAGGAGGGGAGCAATGGGTTGCTCCGGGTCGTCGATGTCTTTGCTGAAATGCACCTGCAGGCGATCGGTGTAGCGGAGCTTCTCCAGTTCGATGTAGTCGTCGATGATCTTGATTTCGGCGCGCAGGGGCACCGAGGGCGATGAGGCTTCATACAGCATAAAGCGCATCATCGCCGACAGCTTCATAACCGATTCTGCCGTCTGGCCGGAGCCCTTTCGGGCCAGCGCATAGATATTGTTGAGGGTATTGAAGAGAAAGTGGGGATTAATCTGGCTCTTGAGGTATTTCAGCTCGGCTTCGGTTTTTTCTTTCTCCAGCTGGCTTCTCCGGATCTCCATGCGGTACTGCTTTCTGAACAGTCGTATCGATAGGGCTACGCCCACCACAAAAAGCAAAGTGAAGAAATGATAAACCATGCTGGCCATGGAAAAGAGGGAGGGAGTCGGCTGGGTATGCCAGATGAGGGGCAGCACCACCAGGCGATTGACCATAAACATGGCGTAAGAGCCCAGGCTGAAGGCAGCCGTGAGCGCGAGAAGCACACGACCCATTTTCCAGCGTCCTTCCAGGTAGCGGTCGGTGAAATAGAAGCTGCCATACACCATGGGCACCTTGACCAGCAGAAAGCATAGTTGCGTGAGCAGAAGCGATTGTGCCAGCGCGGCCGTCAGCGCAGTCTCCCCGGAAAGATTGAGGAAGGCCTTGAAGAAGACATATGCCGACCAAAAGAGCAGGTGGTTACGCAGGCGGGGGGACATCATGGGTGAGACAAAAGTAACGGAAGGCGGGGAATCCCCTGTCCGAATTCATTGACGGCAACGCTCTTTCTATTGACGGTGAAGGACTTTCCGCCAGGTCGCCATGACCAGCTGGTGCAATTTGGAGTTATTGTCATCAAACACCAATCCATGAAACGACTAGCCTTCTACGCCATCCTCCTGTTTTCGCGATGCAGTTCAGGTGAACCCGACATCACACCTCCTTCCATTGAAACGCACCAGCCCACCCAAATCACCCTCTCGTCGGCCACGGTGGGCGCCACCATCATTTCCTCCCAGTCGGACCTAATCACGGTAAAAGGGGTGTGCTGGTCCCGCAACCCGGCGCCCGAACTTGACAAGCTTTCCAGCAAGACGGAGAACGGCCCTGGTGCCGGGTCATTCACTACCTCCCTGAGCGGCCTCAGCATCAACCGGTACTATGTGCGCGCCTATGCCAAAGCAAAGGACCGGGTGTTTTATGGCAACGAAGTGATCCTGGATATTGGCGCCCTGGTGCCCGCCATGGCTTCCGTCAAGAAGGCGACAAACGGTAGTGATGCCGTGGAGATCGAGACAACAATAACCTATACACACTCCATGCCGATCACGGAGCGAGGGATTACCTGGAGCACCTCTACTAATCCCACGGTCACCACGGGAACCTTAGTTGGCGATACAGGCTCAGCGCTCGTCTTCACCAGCCCGATCACGGGCTTATCTCCCTACAAAAACTACTACGTCCGGCCGTATGCCAAAACCGACCTGGGGACCTTTTATGGCAATACGTTGGAGATCATAATCATTCCCCCCGTCACGTTTGGCAGTGTCACGGACGTGGATGGGAATGTTTATAAGACGACGACCATCAACGGCAAGGAATGGATGGCAGAAAACCTGAAAGTGACCCGTTATAACGATGGAACATCCATCACGCCGGCAAGTTCACAAGATGAGTTCAAAACCATCGCAACCGGTTCCTATATTGCCTATGGAAATCAAAGCGGCAACGTCAGTGAATTCGGGTACCTCTACAACGGCTACGCGGTGACAGGGGACAAGAAACTATGCATGACGGGCTGGCATCTCCCATCGCCGGGCGAATGGACACAGCTGGGAAGCAGCCTCGGGGGAATGAACGTGGCGGGGGGAAGGATGAAAGCCCCTTCCGGGCTATGGGCTTCACCCAATGTGGACGCCACCAATGAAAGCGGATTCAGCGCTTTGCCCGGAGGCTCCTATTGTCGCGTTTGTCTCAGCAATACGGGCATCTTCGCCGACCAGGGAACAGATGGATACTGGTGGAGTTCATCCGTCGGCACGTTCTACTACGTCACTAATGACCTGGCCAGCATGCGCACACGCAGTAGCGGGAATATCAATGACGGCCTTTCGGTACGGTGTGTAAAGGATTAGAGTTTGGCCGGAGCGTAGTTATTGTCTGAACCCCTGAAGACACATGATCATGAATCCACCCCGCCTTCTCGTGCCTCGACTGGTGTTTCTGTTGACAGGAATCTTTGCGGCAATCCACTCTTCCGGCCAGTCCGCCCTTGAGCGGGTGATTCACTTGAATGACTCGTTGTATGCCAGCGAAATCCTGCTGGTACAAGAAGGAAAGGAATTGCTTTACTGGAAAGATCCTTCCTGCGCGGTGACCACCTTGGGGACCGCCTCGATGGTGAAAAGCTGGACCGGCCTCGCCATCGGCACGTTGATTGACCGCGGACTCATTAAAAGCGTCGATGAGAAGGTGTGTCAATGGCTGCCCGAATGGAAAGATGGATGCCGCAAGAACGTGACGGTGCGGCACCTCCTGACCATGACAGCCGGGTTTAATCGGCGCGGCGGCGCCTCGGGAATACTGGCGCAGGACGACAACAACACCTACGTGCTGAACACGAAGATGGACACGGTACCTGGAATCCGATTTGGGTATTCGAATGAGTCGGTGCAACTGTTGGGCATTATCCTCGAACGGGTGAGCGGCATGGAGGCCGACCGTTACTTCAAAAAGTACCTGTTCGAGCCACTGGGCATGGACAATACCCACTTGGGGAAAGATCAGTCCGGCAAGAACTGGGTTACCTACGGGGGCTGTACCAGCACGGTGAGCGATGCGGCCCGGATAGGGGAGTTGATCCTGGGACGCGGCCGGTACAAGGGCCGCCAGGTTGTTTCGGAGAAGTGGATTGAAGAAATGCTGACCCCGGGTACGCTGGCCACGTACTACGGATACCTCTGGTGGGTTGACCATAAGGGCAAATACGTGACGTATGCTGCGATGGGCGATCCCGGCGTGATGACGATCATCTACCCACAGCTCGATTTGGTTTTCGTCCGCAACCAGGCCTGTGAGAATAACACCGCTATCCAACCCAGGTACAGTTCCGCGTTTTGGTTCGGCCCGGGGTTCATCCAGGTGGTCGGAGATGCCGCGGGACAGCATTAGCCTGTCCCCAACACCTGATGCTGCCAAAGTCGTCGGTAACCACCGTTGAGTCACGGAAGGGTCCGGCGCCATTTCCCGCCAAAAAATAATGAAGCGGCCAACTTACTACATCATCCCGCTACTGAGTAATTTGCCTGGACGCAAAGCAGAATCTGAATCATGTCAATTCCTTCAAAGATCAGGCTCATTCTCCTACTCGGACTGTCATTAACCGGGTGTGATATCACCCATCCGCAAAAGTCTTTCCGGCTTGCGGTTTCTGAAAATGACCCCTATTACATGTATGTGTCAGGGCATTTGCAGTCATTTTTGGCACGCCAGGGCTACCAGCTTACGCTGGTCCGCGCCGCCAATGCGATCGAAGGCACCCGTTTGGTGGCCAACGGGAGTGCGGACCTTGCCCTGATCAATAACCACAGCACGCCGGTCGCCGGTGCACTGGAGGATGACGCGGGTAATTTGCGAACAGTGCTGCCGGTTACGTCTCGGCTTCTCTTCGCCTTTTCAAAAGCCCCGCTGCCGGACAGCGCCACCGTGCGGGAATTATTTTCAGGAAAGAGGGTAGGGATCGACCACCTCGGAGGAGAGGCACAAAGTAATTTTGAGAGGTTCTTCAAGTCGGGTAAAATTCAGGGCGTTACGTTTGTCCGTTACGACGACAACCCGGAGGTCATCAGCTTCTGGGGAACCTATTACGGTACGCGCGCAGAAAAACTACTGGAAGATGGCTGGTATCCCTTTTCATTCAAATCCAACTGGATTGAATTCCTAAGCCTGAGCGAGCTGGCTTTAAGGCCTGCCGCCGTGCCGGCCGTCCCGGGCGACCGGAAGTCGATCAGGATAAACACAGTAGCCACCGACGTACTGCTTGTCGCCAATAAGGACCTCGGTGAAAATGCAGGTTACCTGCTGGCCAGGGCATTCCTTGAAAACCGTGCCGCGCTCATCCATGAAGACGTGATGTATCAATCCATCTCGGAGAAATTTAATCCAGATAACCTCCTGTTTCCGCTTCACCCGGGTACTACGGCCTATCTGCAGCGTGACCAGCCCACTTTCTTTGAGCGCTATGCGGAGAGTCTTGCGCTGGCCCTCTCTGTGCTGGCTATTCTGTATGGTACGGTGCAGGCCGTACAAAACAAATTGCAGCGCCGAAAAAAGGAGCGCATTGACAAGTACTTCCTGGAATTTCTGGAAATCCGATCGGCTAAAGAGACCCCAATGGATGCCCGAGTGAAGAAGTTGGATGACTTGTTCCAGCATGCGGTAGTTCAAATGACCAACGAAAAGCTGGACAAAGGAGACTTCCACATTCTCTCACGCCTCATCCAGCAGGACCTGACCATGATGAGGTTTGCTGACAACAGATGATCGCTCAGTACTTGGGTTTTTCATCCTTGTCCCACAGACCCCAGTACGCGCCTACGTCGCCTTCAGCGCCCACTTTCCACGACTCATCGAAGGAAGAGAAGTAATGGACTTCAATGCCGTCTTCTTTCGACCACTTCTGAATGTTGATGAAATACTTCATGAAATTCTCATCAGACGGTTCGGCGGCCCGGAGGCTGGTGCCCTGGCTCGGCCAGCCGGTCTCAGAGATGATTACCCGTTTTCCTCTTCCTGCGCGCATGGCCTTGTTGTACATATCCTTGATGTACAACAGGGAGTAATCACAATGACAACCTTCCCAATAGGGGTAGCAGTTGGCCAGGATAACGTCGCAGGCATTGGTAATCCTGGGCCGGTGCCCAAACTCGTAGTAGGCATCCACGTATCCAACGGGAATATTGGGCAGGGCCTTTTTCACCCTGTCGATGAACGCAAGCAGCTGATCCTCCGTGAGGTCCCCGCGATACATGACCTCGTTGCCCACGGCGGCGATGTCGACGTAGCCGGCCTTGGCCACACGGATCAGGCCTTCAATCTCCTGCTCGTTGATCTTGTCATCCTTGCCTAGCCAGGCGCCGACCAGCGTCTTGACACCGTACTCCTTGGCAATCTGGGGAATGTATTCGTTTCCTTCCGTGCACGAAAAGGAGCGGACCCATTTGATATAGGGCCGGATGATATCCATTCTCCGGCGCACCTGGGCCTCCGTAAGCTGGTCACCCGGCTTTTGACCTTCCACATAGGGACTGAAGCACAATCCATGCATCCCTCCCTTCAGGGTTTTCCGGTAGAGTTCGACCAGTTCTTCCTCGGTTATGCCCTGGTAATCATGGCCGGCCAGGGCCAGGATCTTCTTCGACTTCGATGACATAGCTACTTGTATTTTAGATTTTCATTCTTGTCCCATAATCCCCAACGCTGTCCCACGTCTCCCTCATGGCGAACCTTCCAGGACTCGTCAAAGGACGAAAAATAGAACATTTCGATCTTTTCTTGCCTGGCCCAATGCTGGGCATTGAGGAAATACCTCATGGCATTGTCTTCCGAGGGCAAGGCTTCCTGATTCTTCGATCCCTGGTCGGGCCAACCCGTTTCGGTAATGATCACTTTCTTTCCTTGTGCGGCTCGTTGGGCTACGGCGTACATCTCCTTCAGGTATGCAGAAGCATGATCTATGCGCACACCTTCCCAGAAGGGGTAGCAGTTGACCAAAATCAGATCACAGGTCGCCGAAAGGGCAGGACGGTCCCTGAACTGATAGTAGGCATCCACATATCCCACCGGCAAATTGGGCAATGCCTTTTTCACCCTACGGATGTAGTCAAGGACTTCCTCTTCGGTCAACTCATTTCGCAGAAGCACTTCGTTTCCGACCACGGCGATATCCACATATCCCTGCTGGGCCAGTTTGATCAACGCGGCAATCTCCTTCTCGTTATTCTCTTTATTGCCATCGATCCAGGCGCCCACCATGGTTTTTAGGCCCTGCTCACGGGCGGCTTGGGGAATAAATTCATTCCCGTCGGTGCACGAGAAGGAGCGAATCCATCTCGTATATGGATTAATGGCTTTCATCCGCCTGCGTATCTGTTCCTCGCTAAGCTGGTCGCCGATGTTCTGCCCCTCCATGTAAGGGCTGAAGCAAATGCCGTGGAGCCCTTGTTCCAGGGTGCTTCGGAACAGTTGCCTGACTTGAACGGCCGACTTTGACGCAAAGTCAATATCGGTGGGCAAGGTGGAAACCCCCGGAATGGCCAGGAACTTTTCCTTCTGGTAATACGAGTGGTACTTGGATGGCGTGCCTGCCTTGCGTGCCTCCAGTTCGGCTCGTACCGCGTTGGAACGTTCTTCCGTGACATCATAGTCGCGCATCACGTAGATGGCCACCAGGGTTCCGAGAATTGGAATGCCGGAGTAGAACATCCGGAGACCGGTGATCGCACCTTCGGGCTGAGCGGCTGCTGTGGCGTCGAAACCCACGATAGTCATGATGGCGCCGCTGAGGAGGCCGGCGACGGCAAAACCCACCTTCACCATCCACCAATAGATGGCTCCAAAAATCCCCTCGCGCCTCTTGCCGGTACTGAGCTCGTCGAGGTCAATGACGTCGGCGGTCATCGACATCATAAGGGTGAAGAGACTCCCGATCCCGAACGAAAAGAACGGCAAGGCGAATATGAACATGTACGGCTTGCCCGGGATGAACAGGAACCAGAGCATGATATAGCCCACCAGGGAAATGCCTTGCGAAAGAACAAAGGCCCGCTTCTTGCCCATCTTCTTCGACAGGGCGGCCACAATAGGGATCACCACGAAGGTGGTAAATACCGCTCCGAGGCTGCCAAAGAGGGTGGGCCAGATTCCCGCCGCACCGGTATCGCCGTCAAAGAGATGATAGACGACGATAAAAAAGGAGAAACTTGCGATCGTGTTAAAGGCGTTGAAAATGAAGAAGGTCGCGATGCACAGCTTCCGAAAGGGTACCGAAGTGAACGCTTCTTTGAAACTTTTAAGGATGTCTTTGAGGCTTCCGCCGATGGACTTCAGGTTGAGCGGGGCGTAGTTTTCGTGAAGCGTAGACTGGCCTTTGATGAAAATGGCCGGGACCATGGCGAAAAGGCTGCAGGTGATGCCCACCCAAACCGCCAGCGTGCGGGTGGCCACATCGGCCGATTCAAACCAGTTCTTATCGTACATGACCACCCAGAACCAGGGAGCAATTACCCAGGCCCATTGGCCGATCCATTGGGCCACCGCCATAATGCCGGTCCGCTCATGGAAGTCGTTGCTCATCTCGTATCCCATCGCTACGTAAGGTACGCTGAACAGTGTCAGACCGAGGTAGAAGATGAAGGACCAGAACATGAAGAAATAGAAATTGTAGGTCACACCGTTCTCCCGGTATAACTGCCACATAATCACAAAGGAAATCCCCATCAGGATGGACCCGAGGAACACGTAATGCCTCCGCCTGCCCCAGCGCGACCGGGTATTGTCGGAAATGTATCCCATGATGGGATCCGTTATGGCATCGAAGACACGCGGCAGGAAAAAGATGATTCCCCACATCCAGCCCGGGAAGCCAAGGTCCTGTACCAAAACCACCATGAAAATGCCCAGCACGGCCGGGAACATCTGATTGGCGAGCATTCCCACACCGAACGCTACTTTCTGACCGAACGGGACCGTATTTGCTGGGGTAGACATGGCTTGAAGTCTTTAGGCTTTATGAATAGGTTAAGTATACCGCTCTCAGTGTTTGACGGACGGGTTGGCTCTTGCGGGAGGTGCCTTCACTTCGCGCAAGAGTTTCTTGATATCGCCATTATAGGTCTTGACAATGGGATGGCCGCCCCGCGTGAGGTTCTTGAAGATGCCTTTATCCACCAGGTCCCACATCGCGTACTTCGCCTCACCCTGGAGACCAAACACCCCAAAGTGATTCTCTGACCCGTCCGGATTCGCCGCATCTTTCCATTGCTCATTAAAGGCCTCGAAGTAGAAGCAGGACAGGCCGGCTGCGTTTGTCCATTCCCGCATGTGCCGGTAGTACAGCCCTTGCTTGTATTCATCGGTAGCCCTTGAGCCTTCCGCTCCGTAAAAACCGTCGGAGATGGTGGCCCAGCCCGTCTCGCCAATGTGAATCGGCTTGTCTGCACCGACGCTGTGCATGTACTTCTTCACGGCCAGGTATTGCGACCGCGCAAAATCCCTCGCCCGCACCATAGCGGAGTCAATCTGCTGGATTTCGGGCCGCGACATTTCCTCACTGGGGACTCGCCAAAACTCCGGATTGTAATGGGTGTTGTGATACGGGTAGGTGTGCATGGATATGTAATCCACGGCCTTGATCAGTTTCACCAGGTCTTCGGTGTGATAGCTGGCATCTCCGCCACCCCAGGAAGCAAAGTCGTCCGAACTGGTAATCCAAAGGTCTTTGGGCAGCTTACCGGCCGCTTTCAGCGACTGCAGGTGATTCACCCACTTCAAAATCACCGAAGGCTGCACATAGTAACTGGTGGCCCACTTGACCATCGCTTCATTCCCCACGGCCAGGATTTTGACAATGTCAGGATATTGATTGGCCAGCGCCACAGCCCTGTTGATTTCTCCTTCATTCATCTCACTCTCAACGCTATGGTCGGGCGCCTGGTCCGTCCAGGCATTCTTGCAGTCAATCCAGGCACCGAGCATCAGGTACATTTCGAAGGATGGGTCGACGGCCTTCATCTCACGTATGGCCCTGAGCAAATTGGCAGCGTGGGGCAAGGTGTCTCTTACGTTATATGTTCTCAGGATTCTGATACCCATGGCCGACATGATTCGAAGATCCTCCTTAAGCTGATCAAGGGTAGGCTGCATACCTCTCGACTTCTCCCGGTATCCTTCGTAGCAAATGGCCTGGTACCTGGGGTTGCCCAAAATATCTTTCGCTGTCACGTTACTCTGTTTAGTTGTTTCCTCCGAATGTCTCTCTGTCTGCCGAGGGCCACAGGACCACGCCCCGAACAAAACGACCACCATAAGGGATGTTCTGAGTGCCCGTTTCATGGATGTAAGCCTTTTCTGTTCATAGTCAATTCTTTCTTGCCTGTGAGGTTCCGTAGTTCAATCCGTACCCAATAGGGAAGAGCGGGACGATGGAACCGTCCCAGAAATTGGGACCATATTTTCCCTGATAGTCTTCTTCTGCTTTGGGCCAGGAGTGGGGGAGCTTTCCACTGAAGTCATATTCACCAAACAACACGTCAGCAATGCCACCGCCTTCGGAGCCGGGAAGCCAGGCCGCCACGAAAGCATCCGATTGTTCAAGTTGTGGAGTGACTACGAGGGGTCTACCCGAAATTAAAACCACAACGGTCTTGATGCCCTTCTCCCGGTAGGCCGTGAGGTATCGTTGGTGACGTTCAGGAAGGGTAAGCTGATACTTGTTCATTTCCCCTCCGATGTCGCCGAAGAATTCGGCATAAGGCGTTTCGCCGACAACAATTACGGCGACGTCCAAATTATCCTGGGGTACGCTGCCATCCGGGTCATAAACCACCTCTCCGGTGGCGATACTCCTGATGCCGTCGAGAATGGTGGTTGCGCCTCGATAGTTCTCCAGGGTTCCTTGCCAGTTCACCGTCCATCCGCCTGACTGTAGCCCCGAGCTATTTCCGAATTCACCGACTACCGCGAGCCGGGTCTCTTTGCGGAGGGGCAGCACGTTGCCTTCATTCTTGAGCAATACCAAAGACTCTCTCACCGCCTGGCGAGCCACGGCGCGATGGGCGGAGGTGCCTATCTGCCCGATCAGCGCTTTATCAGGAAAAGGCCGGTCAAACAGACCCCACCGGAATTTTTGGCGGAGTATCCGGCGCACAGCATCATCAATTCTTTCCTGGGGGATCACTCCGCTGAGCACACCGTTCCTGACGCCATCGCGGAAGGAATCCAGGTCCCCGTCAACCGCCATTACCATGTCGATACCGGCATTGATGATATCGGTGCCCCCAAAGCGGGAATAGGCTTTCCAGTCGGAGACTACAATGCCGTTGAACTTCATGGTGCCCTTCAGCGTGTCGGTGATCAAGGCTTTGTGAGCGTGCATGGAGATGCCATCCAGTTTGTTAAAGGAGGCCATTACCGAACCCACGCCCTCTTCGATGGCCGCCTGGTAGGGTGGAAGAAGTCGCTGGTAAACTTCCTTCCGGTTCAGCGAAGACGAGCCGCCTTCCACGCCGAAATCAGTGGCCCCATCTCCTATGAAGTGCTTGGCGGTAGCCATCACGCGGTGGTTATCCGCTCCGCCCTGATGGCCGCGCACGGAGGCCCGGGTCAGCTCAGTGGTGATTTCCGTGCTTTCCGAGAACGCTTCGTATACACGTCCCCACTTTTCATTGTAGGGGATGGCCACGCACGGGGAGAAAACCCAATTGAACCCGGTGGCCCTGGACTCGATGGCGGTGATGGCGGCTGCCTTTTCTACCAGGTCAGCATTCCGGGATGCACCCAGGCCGATGTTATGCGGAAAGATCGTGGCGCCTTCGTAGGTGTTCTGACCGTGCACGGCATCCACACCGAACAACAGGGGTATGCCAAGGCGTGTGGACAAGGCCAGCTTTTGAAACTCGGTGAATTTGTCTTGCCATTCGGCGGCATCCCGTCCCGGAAGGGGACCCTGTGTGTGGATTACCGAACCAATGTATTTGCTCTTAATGTCCTCCGGAGTGATGTCATCAAAATGCCGGACCTGCGTCATCTGGCCTATCTTTTCGTCCAGGGTCATCCTCGCCAGCAGAGATTCTACCCGCTGTCTGGTCAAGTCATCGTGTTTGGCTCCTTCTTGCATCACCGAAGCATCGCTTTGTCCACCCGGGCAATTATCCTGCTTACTTCCCCGGTTCTGCCAAACACCTTTTTGCTCAGCGCAAGATCAAGGTCAAGGTTTTCGCCCCGTACCACGGCGCCATCAGCCAAATGAACTTCGAGGCCGTTCGTGTCGGCCAGCCTGTACACCACAGGAACCTGGCCATAGGTGAAACACAGGGAATCTTTTTCGAGCGTCAGTTCCATGGGTTTTCCTTGGAGATCGACGCAGGTGAAGAGTTGTTTCTTCGTCAGGAACTCTGCTCTCCTCAGCATCCGGGGATCGAAACGCAGTTGACCTTCGCTTACCCGTACGCCCAACTCTCCAAAGCGGCAAAGGATGTCTTCCTTTACCTGCCCGGTCATTCCGGGTTGCTGAGCTCCCTTGTTGGCGGGTGTATGCGAGTACGGATCGGTAGGGAAGGCGCCGTAGAGGGCGGGTGACTTGTGCACGCCAATGCCCTCATTGATCTCGTCATAGTGCTGGATTAGCCGGTTGACCAGGGTTTCATTCTCACCCTCGCGGATGGCTTTCAGGCAACACTCCTGGACCGCCAGGAGCAGCTTGGAAACCATGTGCCAGTAAATGGATCCCAGGCCCTCATAGCCGAAAAAGGTACCCGACCTCCCGGTGAATGCCTTGTGGTTAAACACCTTTTCAAATAGCTGCAGTACCTCCTCCTGGTCGGAAGGGGTGCGCGGGAATTTGTCTCCATCCAGTCCCTCCAGCGCCCTTCGAAGATCAGCTGCATTCCTGAAGTTGCCATTGAAGTGAAATCCTCCCTGGGCATCTTGCTCAAGAATCTGCCTGTTCCCTTCTTTCAGCAGGCTTGACAACAACGATGACTTTCTGACCTCCGCGCCGGGAATGTTGTTCTTCTCAAGAAAGCCGGGGAGATCCTTGTTGGGGTAGAGCAAGTAGCTGTTCTGATCAGCCCGGAACAACCGGCTGGCCTTCAGGCCGTCCAGTGTCTCCAGCGCCTCTTTTGAGGTCAGGTACCCGGAGCTCAGTACCGCCACCTGGCCTTCCAGCATTTCACTCAGGTAGGAGATGGAGATTTCCTCTCCGTTCTCCAACGTCATCAGGTTGTAGGCGTGGTAGAGACCGTCGCTTCGTTTATTGGCCCGGATCGAATGCTCGAGGTAGCGAAGGCACAGCTCGCTGAACTCGATGATCTCCTGCAGCGACAGCACTCTTCGGTTATCGCTGAACGACTCGGCATAGACCTTCACACGGAACTGGCTGCCCGCCGTTCCCAGTCCATCCAGGATCGACTTCCGATCCTTGTCGGAAATGGGACCCTTGAGTACGTGCTGGTGGCTGTAAAGCGTGTTACGGCATCCCTCAAAATACTGGGCCAGTTCTTCGGAGATCCTGACTTCCCGGGTTCGGCTCTTTTCGAGCACGCTGACAAAGAACTTGAGGAACCTCCGGAGGTAGCAGAGCGTCACGACCGAAACACCGTGGCCGACCAGCGCATTGTTGGCATCATTCCATTCGGGCCGTTGGGTATTCATCCACAGCCCGCCTTCGGGGATGAAATTGGAAATCTTGGCCAGTACGGTGGCGAGTATTTTCTCGATGAAGTTTACGTGATGGATATAGCCTTTCCGGTTTTGAAGCAGGGCACTGTCGGCCCCCAGTGCGGCGCGGCGTTCCTGGATGGAGCGATCCAGGGGATGATCAAAATCAATGGTGTCCTTCGGATTTCGAAGAATGTCTTCATACCGCCTGATCTTGTAGGGTACGTTGGCGTACACGAAGACTTCTTCCTCAAAGTAACTGGCCAATTTTTCCGGCGCGTAGCTTTCGGAAAGTTCCAGGAACTTGAGCAGGTAAATGATCTGGTGATCGCCCCAATACCCGATGTAGGACCACGGATCGTCGGCTTCAATTTTTTCCCAATCGATGCCGTTTTTGGTAATCCGGTACGGGTTGTAACCGTCGAAGGTGGAGGCATTCAGGAACTTGAAGATCATGCCTTCGAGGAACTCGGGATAGGAGAGGGCGAGCGCCTCCCAGTTCTGGAAGATGTCTCTCCAGTTTCCGGCATAGTCCAGGACCTTCGATCCGTCGCTTTCGTTGCGAATGTTGATGGAAAACTGGTTCCACGGCCTGCTCGGATCGCCGTGCCTTCGGCTGAACTTGAGCGGCAAATATTCCAGGCAGAGACGAGCAAGGTCCCTGTCTCCGGCCGTTTGTGCGAAATTTCTGAGTGCGGCAACGGAAAGCGTGTTGGGAAGGGCGCTGAGTTTCTCCTGATGACGCGTGAAGACCTCCCGGTTGGCTTTGGCTATAGAGGAGCTTAGATCCTGTTTTTCGATTTGATAATGGCTGTCGAATATTCCACCTCTCATGAGGTTAAACATGACATTGGAGTAATGCCGGGTATCTTTCAGGGGGTCGGCCGTCAACTGCAGACCATCCGCGGCGGCGTTAAGCAGCAGGAGTTGCCGTGTGCCTGACTCGATATCTTCTTTTATCCTAAAACCGAGGTGTTTGTCGGTGCTGATCGATTTGGAAAGGTTGATGATTTGGGTGACGCTTTGATTGACATCGGCGACGATCATCCATTCCTCCTTGGTCTTCGGCTCAAGCGACAGGTCGGCCTGAACGAAATAAGCGCCCTTCTCGGCCTTGACATCTACTTCTTCATGGAGCGGCAGCCCTTTTCGGAAGTGGTCCAGTTGCATGGAAGACAGGAGTCTTTTGGACGGATTCACCCCGATGGACCACGCAATGTTGGCCTTGAGCGCCTCACTGGGTTCTGCCTTGTCTACAATGATTGCGCTGAGGGCGAATATCCCGATTCCGCTTTCTTTCTCCAGTTCATTTCGTTTGTAGGCGTCCACCAGGTTGCTTCGCTGACTCTGGAGGGCGCTGCCGACACCGCTCGGCATGATGTTCTGGATGCCATCGAGCAGGGATACACTGATCTCCGATGGGTTGGAATTGATCAGCCTGCTCTGCCTGACAAAGCCGTAAAGGTCGCTCGTGCTCCATTGGTACTGGAAGGTCAAACCCAGGTCGTGATTGACTTCCTCAAAAAGTATCTTGTGACCCCGGATGCTCTTGCAGAGGTTTCGCTGGAGGCTGTACAGGTTGGCATATTCGGAGGCAAACGGCTCCCAGATGTGAGATTGGCCATCCTTCTGCACGCGCAGAATCGTTTTCGATCCGGTGAGCTCGGCGGATTCAATGATCTTGTCATCCGTCGTGTAGGGGAACAGGGCCTGCTCGGCGTCTTTCCGGCCGGCGCTCAATCCGCCATTGCTTCCAATGAATAGCCAGTGGTTGGAGGCGCTCAAGAGGCTCATGAAAAATGGGCGCATCTTGTCCACATTCGAAATCTGGTAGTAGACTTCGTTCTCCATCCTCACTAGCGTCAGCTGGGGCTGTTCGTTTTTCTTCATGTTCGGCAACATGCAGTAAACCCTGGGTGAAAGAATTCAGGAGGCGGGAGAGGTCGGGCCGTGAAGACCCGACCTGTCCTGACTTCTCTGAGATTGTTCTGCGCGGCGTTAATTGACCGTTACCGTGACGTTGTCGATGTTGGCGGTAACGCTGCAACCAACGTCGCCACCGCAGACGGCTTCAATGAGGAACGAAACCCCCTGCGATACATCGGTTCCACCGGGTATGGCGAAACTGCCCGTAAAGGTGGTCCAGTTTGATCCGGGGATGGGAGCGGGGTTGAAGACATGCGTGAAGGAAGCCCCGGATGCGCCCTCGCCGAAGAGGATGACATTGAATACTGCACCGGGCTGAACCACCGTTCCCTTGTGGTCAAAGGAAATCTGAACCGTCTTGCCGGCCGCTACCGTGCCCACACCAATTCTTTCCTGCTTGAAGGCCGGGTTGCTGGGTCCATTCGTGGTCAGTTTGCCCGACCAGGTTCCCCCGTTGTTGACGGTGTTATCCAGGACGGCCGTTCCTCCATTTTGGAATCTGATCCAACCCGAATCAGTGCCCGTTTCGAAGGTCCCATTGGCGGCAATGTTGGTGCCACCACCGCCACCGCCACCGCCGGCCGGCTTGTAGAAGTACAGGTTGTCCAGGTAGATATCCCCGTTACCGTCAAACTTGAACTGAATGACGTTGGAGAGATTGACAGGAGGTGTGAAATCGGTCAGAGGAATATCCACGCTGGTCCAGTTGCCATTCGTGGGAACCGTCAGTGCCTTTGCTTTTTCCAATGGCCCTGAACTGATGACAGAAACATTTAAGGCTGTAGAGTTGGCCGTCCAGAAGTCAACGTGCAAATGGGTCATCGCCGAAACATTCTGCGCATTGCCTGCCCAATCGGTACCCTGGTAATTGAGACCGGCATACTTGAGGGTGGCGTTGCCAGCAATATCAATGGTAGTGGTCACCGTCGCCTGACCCCAGTTAGGATTGGTATCCACACCGGATATGTTGGTGTAAGCCCCACTGAAGATGGAGATCACGTCGCCTGCGGCCCGTGCCGGCGGAGTAGGCGCGGCCGTGGTAGGTACGGTAGCTCCGCCGCCCGTTTTGTAGAAGTAGAGGTTGTCGAGGAAGATCGTGCCATTCCCGTCGAACTTGAACTGGATCACGTTGGAGAGATTGACCGGAGGAGCAAAATCCGTCAGCGGAATATCCACGCTCGTCCAGTTTCCGCCGGTGGGAACCGTCAGCGCCTTCGCCTTCTCTGCCCCAGGGCTGATGATGAATACGTTCAGGGCGGTGGAATTGATGGTCCAAAAGTCAACGTGCAGGAATCCCATCGCGGAAACATTTTGGGCATTGCCTGACCAATCGGTCCCCTGGTAATTGAGGTTCTGATACTTGAGGGTGGCGTTGCCGGAGATATCGATCGTCGTGGTCACCGTCGACTGACCCCAATTGGGATTGGTATCGACACCTGTGATGTTGGTATAAGCACCACTGAATATGGAAATGACGTCAGCTGCGGCCCGGGCGGGAGGAGTGGGAGCCGGCGTGGGAGGCGAGGTGGGTATGGGAGTCACTTCCTGGTCAATGTCATCGATGTGGAAAGTGCCCGCGGTGGTGCCGGGGCCGTCTACAAACAGGGTCAAGCGTGAGTATTTCGCGGACGAAGTAAAATTGAAGGAAAGCTTCTCCCAGCCGGTTCCCCCGTGGGTGACCGTTGTCTCAATGGGGCCGCTGGTGCCTTCTTCCAGTTTCAGGAGGACAGGGACCGGCGCGTTGGCGAGGAAATTCATGGTGATGGTCTTTTCGGTCGCCAGGTCGATTTGGGTTTCAAAGTCAAAGAAGATTCCCTCGTAGGCGACACCGGAATTGGTGATCGCGCCCACTTTGGAGGCTGTATTGTTGGTTCCCCCCACACTGGGATTGTCTACAATGGCAAACGAAGCGCCATTGAAGGTGGTGACTTTGTAATCCGTGTTCGACTCGTCAAACGTGACCGGAAGTTTGATCTTGTCCTTGATGATGACGTTGATCGTATCCTTGAAGATATTCGAAGCTCCCGCTGCGTTGGAAGCAGTCAGGCTTACGATATAGGTTCCTGCCACGTATGTTTTTACAGGATTGATTTCGGTGCTGGATTTCCCATCGCCAAAATCCCACGCGTACCGGGTGGCCCGCTCCGAGGTGTTCAGGAAGGTAACCGTGCCAGCTTCGGTAACCGTGAAGGTAAAGCCCGCGACAACCTTGGGCACTTCGTCAGTTTCCTCCACGCATCCCAGGAAAATGGCGGCCGCCGCCATGCTGATGAGGATGACCCTTGTAATGTTCAGAAGCATTTTCATAATCGTCAGGATTGTTTGTTACAGTTCTATTTGTACACTCTCACGTAGTCAATAAGCATCGTCTGGGGAAAGACCGTCTCGCTGGTCGGTGCACCCACGAAATTCCCTCCGACGGCGACATTGATCAGGATAAAGAAGGGCTTGTTGAACACCCAGGTACCCGGAACATCCGCGGGGGTAATTTGATTGTAGAGCACATCGTCGACGTAATAGTTGATGTAGGAGGGACCCCACTCAATTCCAAACACGTGAAAGCCCGTGTCGAAACGATCGTTCTTGAGTTCATAGCTCTTGGAGATCGCGTTGCCGCCCGAGTAACCCGGCCCATGCACGCTGCCCACCAGGATGGTAGGGTCCTGTCCCCGGTATTCCATGATGTCAATTTCTCCGCAATTCGGCCAGGTAACGGAATCAATGTCGGCACCCAGCATCCAGAAAGCCGGCCACAATCCCTGGCCCCAGGGCAGGCGCATGCGGGCTTCGAAGCGGCCATAGGTCTGCGCAAATTTCCCCTTGGTCAACAGCCGGGCCGAGGTATAGGAAGACCCGTTGTAGGATTCCTTATCGGCGGTGATGATCAGGTACCCGTTTTGAACGGTGACGTTTTTCGGGCGATCGGTGTAGTACTGCAGTTCATTGTTGCCCCAACCGTTTTGTCCGGTTCCGATATCGTAATTCCAGATAGTGGGGTCCGGCGCACCCGGCGTGTCGAATTCATCCTGCATGACCAGGGTGCCCATAGTGACAACCTGCTGCGTATCATCCGTGCAACTCAACGCCAGGGCAAAGAAGGTGGAAAGAACTAGGCGCTTGGCGATCACGACGAGCACAGAAGCGTCAGATTGATTGGCTCTCTTCATTTTTATCTTCTTTAATCGCTATTTGTAGAAATACATGTTATCCACCAGGATGGTTGAGATCGTGGCATCGGATATGAAGAATATCTGGGCCAGGTTAGCCTTGCTGGCCATCACAAAGCTCGACAAGGGGATGTCCAGGCTGATCCACTGATTGCTGGACAGACTGCCGCTGGTGAACTGGACTCTTGCGCTGGAATCATCCCCGCCTCCGAAGGCTCCATTCGCACCAAAATCACCCAGTTCAATCGAGATGAAGTCACCAGGGTCAATGGATTCCCGGATTTGGATGTCCACATGCAAATGGGTCATCGAGGAAACGTTTATCGTGGGGTTCTTGAATTCAGTAGCCACAAAATTCAGATTCGTGTACTGAATCAGGTTATCCCCATTGATCGTAAGATCTGCGCCGCCCAGCGTGGTTTGAAAGGGTGCAAAGTAGCCGTTATAAAAATCCACCGGGATGTTGGTGTAGGCATCGCTGAAAACCGAGATGACATCCGCCGCATTGCGCGCCGGCGGAGTGGGAGCATTTTGAAATGTCCCCAGCGATTCAATGGTCAGGGAACCTTTGGCCTTTACGCCGTTGAGTACAGCTGTTATCGTAGCGGTGCCCGTTCCGACGATCGAAACGACCCCGTTCTCATTCACCTGGGCCACATCGACGTCGGTTGAGGAGAAGGTAAAATAAGAAGGTGCCGCCGCCACCGTAACGTCCTGCCCGGACGATAGGTTGAACGTTTGCGTTAACCCGGTCAGCGTGGTGGAGACTCCGATGAAAGTCTGCTCCGTTTTGTCTTCCCCATTGAGGATGGAGGGCCGTGGCTGAGCCACCGTTCCGAGCTTCTCGAATTTTACTTCATCGATCCAGATCGTGTACCCATTGCCGCCCTCAGGTCCTTCCGCGTACCAGAACAAGCCCTTCTCATAGGTAAGTTTGGATGGATCGGGGATCGGGATCGTATACTGTGTCCACGCCGTGCCAATTCTCATGTTGTTCAGCGTAACCAGGTACTTGTTCTCGCCGAAGTCATTGCCAAATCCAATCTCATTGATGGTCGCTCCCTGCGAGGCCTTTGCCCAAAAGGTAAGGGCATCGTAGCCCGACAAGTCGCGGCCTCCCATGTCCGGGAAAATGGCACCGGCAAAGGCCCCGTTAGGGTCTCCCACGTTGGGGATATCAAAACGCATCGCCGCGGAGCCGGCATACTTCGTCTGGTTGTCAACCGTAAAGGCCGTGAACTTAGATCCGGCAAAGGGACGGTATTCCAGTCCGCTGCTGAACCCATCGATGAACACATCGGGATTCTTCGGGAACGTGGCGAATTCGGCATCACCGGAAAGTCCGCGCTCGCAACCGGATAGGAGGCTGCCCATACATCCCAAAAGGACGGCTTGTACAAGGTGTTTCGTTTTCATGTTCATTCTCTGCTTTATTTCCCGACACTTACACGTACATAGGTTCTGAGTTCCCATTCATTGCCATCGGGAAATCCAACGGGGCTGATGATGGGTGAAGTGGCAAATTCTTCAGCGGCATTAGGCAAGTACCGCGGCGAGTACTGATTGAGGGAACGCCAGATAAACTGCACGCCAATCGAAGTGCTGGGCAGGATGAACCAGTCCGGTTTGCCCACGGAAGCCGACAGGTCGATCAGCGATTGTATCGGGAAGGTGAGGTTAAAGTCCCGGTGATAGTCGAAAGGTCCCCAATCATTAAACTTCAGGTGGGAGACGAGCTTCATTTTCTTGTAGATCACTCTTACTTCGCCGCCAAAACGCTGGATGGTACGGGCATCAGGTCCATTGGCCTGCCCGTTGCCTCCATACAGATTGGCGATGATGCCGAGGGAGGGATTTAGCTTGGAAACAATCCGGGCATTGACTTCCCAAAGGTCCAGCGCGGGGGGTGCACCGGAAGCGGCCACGGGAGTACGTCCCGTTCCGGGGAAAATAACGGCAGCATCCTGCGTGGTGGGAAGATGACGGTACACGAAGCCCAGGCTGGTGGAAAACTTGGCGTCTTCAGCCCGGTCATTGTCCCACTCGTACATCCAGGTTCCCGGGGTGGGATCGAAGGTTAACAAAAGTTCTCCGGCCACCGTTTCGCGATTGGACCTGACCACGAAAGGGTCATCCAGGATGTTCCTTGGCCGTGCAGGGCCGCCGATGGTGCTGGGGATGGGATCGACCAGCGGCTTCTGCCACATGAAGTTGGGGGCTATCTGCCATTTGCCAACACCGTAGGTGAAGCCGGTAAAGAAGTTGTTCTTGTTCCCGCTGCCACTGTCCTTGAGGTACCAACCCGTAAAGGTCTTGGTATAATCCGCACCTCCGTTGGCTACCAACCCCTGGGAAGCTGCCTGGGCATACCAGTTGATTGGGCCTGACGAATAGCTGACCTTCAACTTGCCACCCCAGGTATCCTTCGCACTGACTTTGTCCACGTAGACTTCATAGCTCCCTTCCTGTCCCTTGACCACCTGGAATTCGCGGCCGACGAGGGGTTGCCCACCCCAGATACCGCCTGCTTCGATCTTCAGTTTGTCAAACAACTTGGTGGCCGCATGGAGGGTGAGTCGTGTTGTCCGGGGCTGGGGTACGGCGATGGAACTGATGGCCTGGCCCGGATCATCCAGGTCCTGGTGGAAAATTCCCGTGAGGTTTAATTTGCCCACCTCCCGATTGTACTTGACCAAAACGGCAGGGTTCGCCGCCCACCAGAGCTCGCGGCCGAAGGCTACCTTGATGCCTTTGAGCTCTCTTTTTCCGGTAAACTCAACACCCTGGGGAGCGTTGCCATTATAGATGTCGATGTTGGGACCATAGTTGGCTTCCGGGTAGAGGCCAAAGAAGTCACCTTCATAGCCCCAGTGATAGTGACCCGTCCGGAAAAAGCCCTGCAGGTCAAAGTACTTGTGGTTCCAGGTGTAGTCTGCCTTGTAGACCGCCACGCGGTTTAACGCATTCAGCACCTGGGTACCGGCCTGGGTCTGTACATTCAGCGGCCTTCCCCTGTTTTCATAGAATATTTCATTGATCGGATTCAGCGGCACGTTGCCCAGAATGTTGAATACCACGTTGGCGCGCACGTTGGAAGCGGGCTTTCCTTCAATGCCCACGAAGTAGGATTCCATGTGGTCAAATCCCAATTGGTTAGGGTAGGTGACGTTGTTCGGATCGGGCTTGTCGGGGGTGGTAATGAGCTTGCCACCGGTATTGAACGTCGTGAATTCTGCGCGTAGTTCGCTCACGCGTAGTTTGGCCGACTGTTCTCCCACCAATGCCGCCTGGTCGCCGCGCGCCTTGATGACCGCGTTCATCAATTGGATGCCGGAAAAGTGATCTTCCACACTTTGGACCGTAACTCCTGCTTTATAGGGATCGAGCAAATGAGCTTCCTGGAGTGCATAATAGGCGGCCCGGGGGTACAGGGAATACAAACCGCGGGGAGTGGTTTGCCCTTTGGCACAGATACCAAACCACTCTTCATTCATGTTGTTTTCTCCTTCTTCGAAATCATGGCGATAGCCGCCATTCGACCAGGAGGCATTGTCGTCATGGAGGTCGAGATTCGTCGTCTGGCCGTATTTCCACCAGCCATCACTGAACTGGAAGGTGAATCCTCCCAGGGAATTGCCCGCCTTACCCAGGCCGGCCGCATTTTGATAGATCTCCTTCCAGTTGCCCACCATGTAATAGGCCTGGGCCTGCTGATCCTCGGTGCTTGATAGTGCATTGAATGCATCGGCCCCAAACTCGGTAAACAGGATTGGCTTATTGAGCTCATCCTTCACCCGCTGGAACGCATCGCCGAAAGAAACACCGCGATACATGTTGGTACCAAGAATATCGATGTCCTTGCATTCGGCCTTGATGATATCCAGGAAGAGCAAGTCTCCATTACAGATGGCCACCGGGTGCGTCCTGTCCACGGCTTTCATGGCGACAGTCGCCTCATTGAACAGTTTATACAGGGAATAGGCCTTGACGGTTGATTTTCTGTCTTCCACCGGGATGTCTTCCGTTTCCGCACCTTCCCAAAAAAGACCATAGTTGTTTTCGTTTCCCAGGAGGTAGAGCAGGAGGCCAGGCGTATCCTTGTATTCATTGACCATTTGGGTCACTTCCGCCAGCAGCAATTGCCGCACCCGAGGATCGGAATACTCCGTATTCGGTACCCAGGCGCCACTCAGGGTCAGTCCATACCGGCCGAAGGAGTGGTTCAGCATGGTGTAAATCCCGTAATTCTGGTAGATGTAGGTAATCCACCGGGCGGGAACACCGGTGTACTGGCGTATCGTGTTCACCCCCATGTTTTTCAGCAGGGACATTTCGGCATCCAGGGCCGCCTGGATGATGTCATCGGGCTGGTTCCACAGGCTGTAGGAAAAGTTGGTACCCACCGGGAAGTAGTCCCAGTTCATCCCATTGACCATGAAATCCCTTCCGTTAACCTGCAGCTTCATTCCCTGGTCATTCTGGATGACGGAAACCTGGGCGGGCTGGGAGTAGGCGCAGTAGGAAAGGAGTAAGAATAGAGTGAGGTAAAGGTTCTTCATAGTTGTTTTGCTTTTGCCCTTGGTGAACAACAATCGATAGCTCTGTTGACTTTCCCGAAAACGATTGTAATTACACCACTTTTGGGCACAACTACCCCTTCAGGGACTACATCAATACTATTTCTGCACTACTACAAAACCTCACCATGGTACCCTCTGGATAGTCAGAATGGGTATATTTACTTCAAATGGCACACACCAGCGGATTTTTGGGGCTTTCCGGACGGTCAGTGAGGGGTTGGATATGCTTCTTCCTGGGGATGTGCATGTCTGCCTTGATCTATGCCAATTCGGGGAAGTACCCGGTAAAGAATTTTCCCCCATCGGAATATGGGGCAGGCATCCAGAACATTGACTTTGCACAAAACCGGGATTTGGACCTCTTTGTGGCCAACAACCTGGGCATCCTCTCCTTCAATGGAATTACCTGGGGTAAGCACGCCCTTAATACAGGTAAGAAGCAACGGTCATTGGCTTTCGATCCGAAGTCAAACCGGTTATATGTTGGCTCCCAGGGTGAGTTCGGATATTTCGAGCAAAACTGGAAATACATATCTTTACTAGACAGAATTCCAGATAGTTATAGGGATTTTGATGATGTATGGGATGTATTGCTGGTTGACTCAAAAGCCTACTTCTGCACGTTCCAGGCCATCTATCTCTTAGAAGGTGATTCCGTTTCAGTCATCAGCCGCCCCGGAGGCTTTAACCGTTCATTCCTGGCCGGCAACCGGCTATTCACACAGTCTCCAACGGGGTCACTCTTTGAAATTGAAGGCCGCCAATTGATCCCGTTGCCGCAGAGCACCCCGGCCAACCAGGTAGTCGCAGGGGTGATCAGAACTGAAGCAGGCTACGTGGTTTTTTACAATTCCGGGGGCATAGCACTGCTGGATTCCCCAGGGGCGGCAAAACCCTTCAGCAAGTTAGCCAACGTACTGTCCGGAAGCTACGTCAATCATGTCCTGCAGATTTCCGACGGCCGGCTGGTGATATCTACCCAACGTTCCGGGCTCTTCATCGTGGATGAGCGGAACCAGCAAATTGAGAACGTGTCAACGGCAGATGGATTAATGTCCAACGCCTGCCTTCGGGTGTTCCAGGATCATAGCGGAAATTTGTGGGCAGGACTTCAAAACGGGATCGCCCTGATTGATATCAACTCCCCCTTGAGATTGATCAACCAGGATATCGACCTGCAGGGGAGTGGTTATGAGGCCTTTGAAATGGAGGAAGGCACGTACTACACCACGTCCAATGGAATCTTCTTCCTGCCCGAGGGTGCCACGAAAAGCCAGTTTCTCCTGGGGACGGAAGGCCCGGCCTATGGCATGCAACTGGTCAAGGGAAAGCTCTACGCCGGACACCATACAGGTTTGTTCCTGCTGGAGAAGGGAAAAGCGATCCGGCGGGCTTTCTGCAACGGGCTGTGGCAAGTGAAGCAATTGCACTCCAATCCGCTCTATGCGATCGGAGGAACCTATTCGGGGCTTCACCTTTTCCGGCTCGATGCAAACGGGGAATTGCGTGACGCCCAACGGGTAGCCGGTTTCAACGAATCCAGCCGCTTCTTTGAGGAAGATCGAAAGGGAAGAATATGGGTAGGGCAGTATTACAAGGGACTCTATGTGCTCACGCTTACCGACTCGCTGAAAAGGGCGGTGGTCAACAAAATCTCCGAATCTCATCCGCTACCGATTCAACAGTATGTCTTCCTGAGCCGTATCGATGACCAGCTTTACATCTGTACGACCAAGGGCGTATTCAAGCTGGATCAGACGGAAGACCGGATCGTCAAAGAGGAGGTATTCACCAAAACCATCGGCAATGACTGGGTTTACCTGCTGGTGCAGGATAAGCAGCAAAATGTGTATGTCTATTCCGAGAACCTGGTAGGCCTGTTCAAGCCGGTCAGCCCGGGAAACTATGTGTACATACCCTCGTCCCTGTACCAGTTGCGTCAATCCTTCAATAACGACTTGCTCTGCGTATCGAAGAATGTGCAGAAAGGCGTCATCTTCAATGCGAATGAAGGGTTTATCCACTATGCCCCGGAACAGGAAGGAGGGGTAGCCCTGAACAGTACACCCTTGATCAGCCGGGTATACAGCGTGGCGGAAGACAGCCTGTTGTATTACCGCATGCCGTTTGATGTCAAGCCGGAGAAGATGGAAACCATCCGGATCACGGAGAGTGACCGCGTTGTGCAAATCATGGTGGAGACCTTCAAGTTCAGGGATGTAAGTAACCAGCCTTTTCGGTATCACCTCAGCGGTTTTGACGAAGGGTTTGGCGCCTGGACGACAGCGAGCCTGAAAGAATATACCAACCTGAAAGTGGGAACCTACTCGTTTCAGGTTCAGACGCTGAATTCCCGCGGAGAAATCGTTACCGGACAACCCCTGCGGATCGAAGTAACTCCCTCGTTCTACAATAGTCCGCTCGCCCGGGTGATTTATGCCGTGCTGGCCGGCCTCATCTTGTTTCAGTTGTACCGTTTCCAGCGCCAGTATTACCGTGCGAAGCAATCGAAACTGGAGCAGGCCAAGCAGGAGGAGTTGGCCCAGAAGCAAAAGGAACTTCAGGCCTTGCAGGAGGAACAGATTAGAAGTGAATTGGGTCACTTAAACAGTCTCCTCGCGGCTTCGGCGATGAACCTGGTGGTGAAGAACGAATTCATGGAAAACATCAAGGAGGAAATCCGCCAGGCAAAGCTTACTGACAAAGTGGAAGATCAGCAGCGGGCGCTGGAGCGAATCATTAAGGAAATTGACACCACCCTCAGGGTCCAGGAAGACTGGAAACAGTTTGAGATTCACTTCGACAAGGTACACGGAGATTTCCTGAAGCGGCTCACCGCAGAATTCACGGACCTTACCCCGGGAGAACAGAAGCTGTGTGCTTTCTTGCGGCTCAAAATGGACACGAAGGAAATCGCCAACCTGATGGGTATTTCCCTGCGGGGCGTTGAAGTTACCCGGTATCGACTGCGGAAAAAGTTCAGGCTGGAGACCCAGCAAAACCTGTCGAAGTTCATCCTGGAGTATTGATCGGCCAGTGGGCCTGAACGGGTCTCCTCACTCCGACACAAACGGATTGTAGAGATACTTCCCCTCTGCAAAGTCATATAGCGTCAGGCGCCGCAGGTCATAGTAGGCCGTCCAGAACGATTTCAGTGCGAGGATGTAGCTGCGCTTGGCAGTGTCCTTCTCCGTCAACGCGATGTTCAGGTTGGTTATGTCGATCTTCCCGATGAGGTAGCGGTTCTGCGCCACGGTATACCGGTTCTGCGCCACCTCGTCCGACTTCTTCGTGATCTCGATCTGCAACTTGAGCATCTCAAACTGGCGAACCTGGGTGAGAATTTCCTGTTCAAAGGTCACCTCGTCCTGGCTGATGATATAGTCCATCAACCGCTTGTTGGCATCGGCCGTGCGGGTCACCGCCTTGCGCCGTCCCCAGTCGACCAGGGGGATATTGAACGTGAGGTTGGCGAACTGCTGGCGGGAGGGATCCTTGTGCAGCTCCTGGAACGAGTTGCCGACATTGTTCAAGCCAAAGGATGCGGTAACCGAAACCTGGTAGAGCTGGCCGCGTGCCTGCGCCACCGCCTGGTCAGCCTCCAGTTTCCTGCGTTCGAAGGCGATGTAGGCCGAGCGGGTCTCCTTGGCGTGCGTCAACGCGTCTTCTTCATTCACCTGGAATTCCGGTATTTCCCTGGGCAACTCGAGCGTAAAGGCGTCGGAGTTGCGCAATCCCATGAAGGTGCGCAACTGAAGACTCGCCGTCTGCAAGTCCAACTGCGCCTGGGCGACATCCTGTCGCGACCGAAGCAGCTGAAGTTCTACCTGCAGCAATTTGTCTTCCGAGGTGGTACCGATGTTGTAGCGGCCCTTTTCAATCTGATAAATGGTGTCATTGTTGGCCAAGTTGAACTGCGAGATCTGCAGGTTCACCTGCGCCTGCAGCACATTGAAGAAGTAGTTCACCGCCTCACGCGAGATGGCCTCCATACCTTCCGCGTAGTCACGTTTCGACTCCTCGTACCGGATGGGTTCAATCTTCTTGTCCCACTTCAGCGGGTTGTAGGCCAACAGGGGCTGGTTGAGCATGATGTTCATGGGCGTGCCGTTCCACTGCGTGGTGTTCCCCGAAATGTTGTTGAAGTAGTTGTAAATGGAATTGAACGACAGCATCCCCCCGGTCCATTGGATGGGCTGCTGCAGCGACAGGTTCAGCCCGGGGTTGAACTGGTTGATGGGGATATACTCGATGGACCCGTCGGGCTGCCGGATGGGAGAGATGCTGTTGGTATACAGCGGACCGGCGTTGTTGCTGATGAGCCGCACCTGGGGGTTGTAATTGGTCCGGTAGGTGCGGTACTGCCAATAGCGCGTCTCTTTACGCGTCTCAATCTGGCGGTACATCGGCGACTGACTTTGCGCACGCTGGATGACATCCGCCATGGTGAACGTGTTCTGGCCTTGAACGGAAATGAACGGCAAGACGAGCCCTGCCAGGCACAGGAGGATTTTATTCATAACGTAATGATGCAATGGGATCCTGCATGGCCGCTTTGCGGGCAGGGGCAATACCAAAAATGAGACCGACCGACGCAGCCACGCCAAAGGACAGGCCGATCGAGCCCAGGCTGATGATGGTGGGGATGTCGGCGATGTTGGAGATGATGTAGGCCATCGAAGCCCCCAGGGCCACGCCGATGACTCCGCCCGTAACACTGATCATCATGGCTTCGAATAGAAACTGCTGGACGATGTCTTTCTTCTCTGCACCGAGCGCCAGCCGCAAACCGATCTCCTTGATGCGCTCCAGCACCGAAGCCAGCATGATGTTCATGATGCCGATGCCGCCCACCAACAGCGATATGCCGGCGATAGCGCCCAGGATGTAGTTGAAGATATCGTTCGTTCGCTGCTGTTGCTTCAGCAACAACTCGGGTATCTCAATTTCAAAATCCACCACATCGTAGTGGCGGCGCTTCAGCATCCGCTGAATAATGTCGGCCACCGGCTGTAACGATGCCGTCTCGTCGACCTGGATCACCAGTTTGTCCAACTGATGATAGTTCTTGGCCGCTTCGGCATCTTCAGCGTTGTTGCCATTATCAGTCATGAAAATCATTCCATTGCTTCGCATCGAGGCCAGCCGAAGGGCCTCCGCGGTGATGAGGTCGCGATTCTTGTAGCGGATCAGGATCGTCTGCAGGGGCGCATACACGTCCATATTGAAGTCGCGTATCCCCAGCTTGCTGATACTCGACTGCGTGACCAGGCGTTCATCCAGCACACCGACGATGGTAAGCCAGTGAGGCCCCACCTTGATGGTCTTTCCTATGGGCTCTTCCGTGGGGAAGAAGCGACTCTTGATGCCCTGGCCGATGATGCACACCGGGGCGCCGATCCGCAGCTGTTCTTCGTTGAACATCTGGCCATCCTTCAGGCTGAAGTTGAAAATCTCGAAGTATGACGGCTCCACGCCCACCAGCTTGGCAGAGCGTCGATACCCCTTCCGGATCACATAGGTCTCAATCAGTATCTCCGGGCTGGTCCTGGAGATCATCGGGATCATCTCCTGGATGCTGTTCAGATCGCGCATGGTGAGCCCAGGCGTGAACTTCTGCTTCTCCTTCTTGCCGGCTTTCTCGTCCAGTTTCTCTTCCTTCTGTTCAAGGACTGGCTTGATCACAATGTTGTTGACGCCCACGAGCTTGATCTGCTCCAGCAGTTCCTGTTGTGCTCCGCGGCCGATGGCCAGCATGGCAATGACAGCGGCCACACCGAAGATGATGCCCAGGCCGGTGAGCAGTGACCGGAGTTTATTGGCCATCACCGCATCGGCGGCAATGGAGAAATTGGCCAGGAGTCGCGGTGACATGGCGGCGGTTAGTGGCTTCCGGTAGGGGCTGGTTGAGAGGGGAGGGAGGCCGCCTGCGCCTTGGGTTCCTCCTTTTTGCCACGTTTGCCCTTCAGTTCCGGCAGCAGCTGCACCTCGCCCAATTCCTTGCTGGTGGGCATGGAGAGGAAGACGCGGTCATTTTCCTTGAGCCCCGCGAGGATGATGGCCTCGTTGGCGTTGGTTTCTCCTACCATGACTTCCTGTCTGCGCGTGGCGAGGCCGTCCTTGACGTAGACGAACGTGATGGAATCAAGCTGGGTATGCAGGCATTCGAGGGGCACGAAGAGCGAGTTTTCGGTGACGCTGGTGATGATTCGGTTGCTGGTGGTCATCGACGGACGCAGCGTGGGATCTGTGCCTTCGATCTCGATACGAACTTCAAACACTTTCGCATCGGAATTGGGACGCTGCTCGCCTACGTTGGCGACCTGCACCACAAAACCCGAAAGTTTCTTGTCGGGATAAGCATCCAGTCCCACTTCAACGCGCTGCCCGGCCTTGACCTTGCGGACATCAACCTCGTTGACGAATGTTTTGGAAATCATCTTCGACAGGTCGGGGAGTGTGGCCACCGTGGGTTCCCACATCTGGATCTGTGAACCGGCTTTGATGGGCTTGCCGTCCCAGCCTTTCTGGTAGATGACCATGCCGTCTTCGGGTGCGTGCACGTCGAACGACTGGAGTACGGCCGTCATGTTGGTGAAGTCGCCCTGTACCTTCCGGAGCTCAGCGGCCACTTCGCGCATCTTCTCGTAGTTCTGGTTCTTCTTGATCTTATAATTTTCGAGGGCCTGTTCATGCGCACGCCTGGCCTTGTCGAGGTTGATTTCTGCCTGCTTGATGGTGGCGGGCGGCTCGAACTGGGATTGGTCGAGGATAATCTGCTTCTCGTCGGTGCTGTACTTGAGGTTGATCAGCTCATCGCGGGCCTGGCGGAGCTGGAGCATGGTATCGAGCTGGGTTTGGATAAACTTGGAGTTGGCCTTCTCCAGTTCGATTTGTTTGTCGACGTACTTTTTCTGGAATTCCGACCGGTCGAGCGTGGCGATCCAATCGCCTTTTTTGACCACCGTGCCTTCGTCGACGATATTCTGGATCGTCACCTGCCAGATCTGGAAATTGCGCAGCTGTTGGGGGCCCATGATTTTGACCGAGTTTTTGGCCTCCAGCTCGCCGGTAGTTTCAATTTCTACGCGGAACTGACC
>JAEUUE010000002.1 GCA_016787605.1 Cyclobacteriaceae bacterium | reverse complement strand
ATCGAGTGGATCAACAGCGCCGGCGACGCCGCCCGCACCACCCTGACCCGAACGGGAGGGTGGCCAATGAACTTGCATTTGTAATTGGTTTCCCGACAGTAATCCTGAATTCGGCTTCTTGGCGCGATCATCCTGAGCGCTCTGCCCGCCGTAGCGACGTGTAGGCGGGAAGTCGAAGGTGGGCGCAGCGGGTCTCGAACCTCCCGACTTTCGTCCCTTCGGGACTCATCGGGACAGGCGCGACCTCTGTTTCAAATCAAGATTCTTTAGTGAGCGGGAAACGGGTCTCGAACCCGCGACCTGCAGCTTGGGAAGCTGCCGCTCTACCAACTGAGCTACTCCCGCTGATAATCTGTCTGCTCAAATGTATGAAAACACGGGAACAAAAGTAAAAACAAAGCAGGGCCTCTGTCGGTAAAGGCCCTGCCAGTCTGGAGATTCGCATACAGGCTATTCGGAAGCCGGCCTGCCGAGGTAAAGGCTGAAGCCAAGCTTAATGCCGAAGGCTGACTTGGCACTGAATGGAAAACCGGCATAACCGGGCATTCCCCCATTGTCGCTGTCAGTGGCGAACGTGTAGTTGATGGCCGGCTCGAAAGCAATGTTCCGGGTGATGAAGGCCGCATAGCCAACTTCCAGTGGAATGCTCCCCCAGCTTGTACTGCTGCCGGACATCGAGATGGAATTATAGCCAATACCAAAAAAGACCTTCTTGGAGTAGCCGCGGAGAAATATACCCACGGTTGTAATGCTATTTGTCGATCCAGACGAACCGCTGGCGTTCAGGTAGTCGAGATTTACGCCAACGGTCATGTTGTTGGCAACAAAGTATCCTGACTTTAAACCGATGTTGAAGAAGTTCTGACTGCTTCCTCCACCCGTCGGGGTATAACTGATGTAGCCCAGATTGGTGCTGGCGCCCATCAGCCAGGAACCTTTTTCAATTTGTGCCGTGGCGACTAGCCCGGTCATGCACAGGATCAGTGCCATGAGAATGGTTTTCATAAGACTTGGGGTTTGATTTGACATAATGGTCAAAAGTATCCCATTCAATTACCCGCTTAGTTTTATTCTTTGCAGGGGCCTCCCTTACTGAGTAGAAGAAAGTGCAAAACTTCGGGATCAGGAAGGGCGGCATTGGCAATAATCGCCATCCAATGGCTGAAATTTCTTCCATTTGCCTTCCGGAATGATTGCCCGGAGAACGCATTTTTTCCCAATTTGTCTGCTCAACGAGCTACCGCTATGTCATCTTCACCCTCTCGCCGCGACTTCCTCAAAAAATCCGCCCTCGCCCTCGGCGGCCTGGCCATCGTGCCCCGCCATGTGCTCGGCGGACCAGGCTACCTGGCACCCAGCGACCAGCTGACCAAAGGCATCATCGGGGTCGGCGGCATGGGCCGCGGCCACTTCGACTATGAAGGCCGGCTCCTCGCCGTTTGCGACGTGGATGCCATCCACCTGAAAGATGCGCTGACGGCGGCCGGACCCGGCGTACGCGGCTACACCGACTTCCGCGAGCTGCTGGCCCAGCCCGATATCGACGTCGTCCACATCGCCACACCCCCTCATTGGCATGGTATCATGTCGGTGATGGCAGCCCAGGCGGGCAAAGACGTGTGGTGTGAGAAGCCCATGACCCGAACCATCGGCGAAGGCAAGCGGGTGGTGGAGGCCATGGAACAGTATGGGAGAATGTTCCGCCTGAATACGTGGTTCCGCTTTGAAGACAATTTCTACGGCATGGACACCACCGTGAAGCCATTGAAGAAACTGGTCGACAGCCGGGTGCTTGGATGGCCATTGAAAGTAACGATCAGTGGGGTGACCGGCTTCAACTGGAAGTTCTACTGGGTTGGCAAAACCAACCTGGAACCGCAGCCGGTGCCGGCAGAACTCGACTACGACCTCTGGCTGGGCCCCGCTCCCTGGAAACCTTATAATGCCCACCGCGTGCACGGCACGTTCCGCGGCTACTGGGACTACGACGGTGGCGGCCTCGGTGACATGGGACAACATTACATCGACCCGGTACAATATATCCTCGGAAAGGATGACACGAGCCCGATCCGTGTCGACGTCGATGCACCGCAGCAACACGACGATGCCGTGGGCACGTGGCGGAGGATCGAATACACCTACGCCGACGGATGCAAGATCATTCTCGACGGGGAGAACAAGGATTTGTCAGCGCCCTACATCGAAGGCCCGAAAGGAAGAATCTATCGCGGGTTCCGCTCGGATATTCCCAACCTGAAGAAGTACCTCGACACCCTGCCGGAGCCGCCTACCCAAATCACAACGTTTTCGGAGTCGGTGCGCACCCGGAAGAAGTTCGCCCTCAACGAACGCAACGGGCACCGGTCGTCGACCATTGTCAACATGGGCAAAGTCGCCCTCCAGCTGGGCCGGTCGCTGCAGTTTGACCCGGTCAAGCAAGTGTTCATCAACGACGAGGCCGCCAACCGCCTCATCGATCAGCCCATGCGCGGTCCCTGGAAAATCTAACGTATCGAAGACCATGAGATTCATTTACCTTCTTCTTCTTTCCTTTTTTCTTTCCCCGGGACTGGCCCAGGCACAGGACAACCGGACTACTACTACCCGTATAGCCGATGCCCTGGCTTTATTGCCTGCACGCGACGGCGCCACAGCCTCGCTGGCCTACGCTGAGCTGATGTCGCTCGACGAAGGAGGCTTGGCCAAAGTCATGGATGGCGTTCGCCCCAACGGCGATGAATCCGGGGTCGCCTACCGATACGCCGTGTCGCTGCTCACCCAGTCGGCCAATGCCGCGGAACGCAGCCGCGTAGAGAATGCCCTTCTCGGTGGCCTGGCCCGCAGCGGTCAGGAAGAGATCAAATTGTATTTCCTTCATCACTTGGGCCTTGTCGGAAGCGACGCCAGTGTTCTGCCGCTGACCTCGTTGATCAACGACACCGCACTGGCCGATGCCGCTATCGGGACCTTGCAGCAGATCGGCACTGACCGGGCCACTGACGCGCTGCGTAATGCTCTTTCCGGCAAACCGGAAAAGACACAAATTCGGATCGTGCAGGCGCTTGGTGTTCGCCGCGATACGAAGGCTACCCCCTTGCTGATGCCGATGGCGTCATCCTCAAACCCGGATCTCAAACGCGAAGTGCTGTGGACGCTGTCCTGGCTCGCGGACCCTTCGGCGGAGTCCTTGCTTCTGGAACAGGCAGCCAAGGCGGGATATAAAGGCACTCCCGTCCAGGAAATGGAGGCGCTTATTCACTACATGACCGTGCGCGCTTCGCAAGGCCAGCCTGCGCCGGCGGTTCTTGCGGCCCTGCTCGATCATACGCTGGCGCCGGAACAACAGCACTATCGTCTGGTCGCTCTTAAAGAAAAGGTGACCATGGATCCCGGCAATGCGCAGCCCGTGTTGGTCAAGGAGTTGGATCGCTTTGACGACGCCTACCGCCGCGATGTTCTTCAATTGGCGGTCGCCACGGCCGGCGTGCCAAAAAATCGGGAGGCGTGGCTAAAGGAGTATAGGAAGTCGGAGGGAGTGAGGCAGGCGGATATTCTCGCCATGATGGCCAAGTCCAATTCGTCCGATGATGCCTTCCTGAGGGAGCTGGTTGTTCCATTGATCAACGGCAAACGAATCTCGAAGAGCACTGAACTCAGGACCGTCGCCATTCGTGCGCTGGCGGGAACCCGCAAAGTCGCTTATGCCAACGACGTGGCTGAGGTGATCACCCGGACCGGTGTCCCGGCCTACGAACGTGCCGAAGCGGTGCAGGCATTCCTTCAGCTGGCAGATGCACCTCACGTTCAACAACTTTCCGAGCGACTGCCCAAGGCAATGCCGGAAGCCCAGGTGTCGATTCTCTCAATTCTTTCCCAACGCCGCAGTACCGCCGAGGAGGGAAAGGTGATCGCGTTGACGGCCTCCGCCGACGCTTCGGTTCGGGTGGCGGCCTACCATGCCCTGCCCTATGTAGCTACGCCCTCGTCGGTGCAGACCCTGCTGGGTCTTCTCGGCAAAGCCTCTTCATCGCAGGAGGTGAGTGACGTACAGATGGCGCTGGTGGCCATCGCCGATAGCGAGACCATTCCGGCCATTCTGCAGGCAACCTCCAGCCAGCGGGCACGTCTCCTCCCGGTGCTTCCGTACTTCCGCGATCCGAAGTCTCTTCAGATGGTGAAGACCTCTTTCGAGAAAGGCTCGGGCGAGGAGAAAGAACTTGCCTTTACGGCGCTCCTGAATTGGCAGAATGGCGATGCCACGGGAATGCTGCTTGGCCTCATGCGCGATCCCAGCCAGGCGGCCTATCGCGGCCGAGCCCTGGGCGCGTACGTCAAACAGGTGATGAGTACCGATTGGCCCGCGGATCAGAAATTATTGAAACTGCGCGAGGCGTTTGCGCTCGCTACTAACGCCGAAGAACGCCGCCTGGTGCTGCGGGAAGCCGGCAGTGTGCGTACGTTCTTGTCATTCATGTTTGTGGCGGGGTATATCAACGATCCCGAGCTCGGCGCCTCGGCTACCCGCTCAGCAATGCGGCTCGCCCTGCCTACCGCCGACGGACATCCAGGACAAACAGGCTCAGAAGTGCGTACCGTACTGGAAAAGGTCATGGAAAAACTGACCGGGCCCGACAGCCAGTACGATCGCATCGATGTGAAAAACTACCTCGACCAGATGCCGTTCACGCAAGGCTATGAGCCCATCTTCAACGGCAAGGATCTCAGTGGTTGGCAGGGTTTGGTCGAAAATCCCATCGCGCGGGCAAAGATGACGAAGGAAGAGCTGGCGAAAAAGCAGGCGGAAGCCGATGCGAAGCTGGCAACCAGCTGGTCGGTGAAAGACGGAATGATCTGCTTCACGGGCACCGGCGATAACCTCTGCACGAAGAAGATCTACGGCGACTTCGAGTTGCTGGTCGACTGGAGAATCAGCAAGAACGGCGACAGCGGCATCTACCTCCGGGGAACACCGCAGGTGCAAATCTGGGACACTTCCCGGGTGGATGTCGGCGCGCAGGTGGGATCCGGTGGGCTGTACAACAACACGGTGAACCGAAACCCGCTCGTGGTGGCCGACAACCCGATCGGTGACTGGAACACGCTGCGCATCACGATGGTGGGAGAAAAGATGACCGTCTATCTCAACGGGCAGTTGGTGGTGGACAACGTCACTATGGAAAACTATTGGGATCGCAAGCTGCCGATCTTCCCCAGCGGACCCATCGAACTCCAGGCCCATGGCACCGAGCTGGCATTCCGCAACCTGTATGTGAAAGAGCTGAACCGCCCGTATGCATTGTCGGAGGAAGAGAAGCAACAAGGATTTGAACTCCTGTTCAACAGCAAGGACCTGACAGGCTGGGTGGGCAATAAGACCGACTATGTGGTCGACGACCAGGTGATCACCATCTACCCGACGGGAAGGGGCAAGGGCAATTTATACACGGAAAAGGAGTACAGTGATTTCATCTTCCGCTTTGAGTTCCAATTGACGCCCGCCGGCAACAACGGCCTGGGTATCCATGCCCCGCTGGAAGGCGACGCGGCCTACCTGGGCAAGGAAATTCAGATCCTCGATGACCGGCACCCGGTCTATCACGACATCAAGCCATGGCAGGCTCACGGCTCCGTGTATGGCATCATTGCCGCCAAACGCGATGCCTTGCGGCCGGTGGGGCAATGGAATGAGGAGGAAGTCGAGGTCCGCGGCGACCGTATCAAAGTGACGGTGAATGGCGTGGTGATCGTCGATGGCGACATGAAGAAGGCTTCGGCCAAGGGAACCCTGGATGGCCGGGAGCACCCCGGCCTGCAGCGGCGAAAGGGCCATATCGGCTTCCTGGGCCATGGTTCGGTGGTCCGGTTCAGGAATATTCGAATCAAGGATTTGGCGCGCTAACGGCTACAGTGCCTGAAAAAATCGCGCCGGGATGACATTGGTCAGCCGTATTAAGAAATTGTTATGCTTGTTTCGAAATCGTTAACCTAATGTTAAGAGGTTGCATTTTTGCAGCCGCCAATCCACCCCCATGAAACACTTGCTCATCCTCCTGGTCTGCCTGCCGCTTGCGGTAGCCGTAGGTCAGGACAAGAAATTCGGCGTCACCGCCTATCAACGGAAGGGAAGAGGCGTCGGCCTGGTCGCCAACGACAGCAGTTTTTCGCTCAACTTCCAGTTTCGTATCCAGAACCGCGCGTCCTTCAACACGATTGACGAAGGCGACTGGTCGGCGCAGAGCTATGAGTTCCGCGTGCGCCGCCTGCGGATGAAGTTCACCGGTTTTGTCATCGACCCGCGACTGACCTACTACATCCAGTTGTCGTTTTCCCGCGGCGATATGGATTGGCGCGGACCGGACAACTCCACGGTCAACACGAGCCCCAACGTGGTTCGTGATGCGGTGATCTATTATCAAGTCAAGCCCAAGCTCCGGCTGGGATTCGGACAGACCAAACTCCCGGGCAACCGGCAGCGCGTCATTTCTTCCGGTGACCAGCAATTTACCGACCGCGCGATCGTCAATGCGGCGTTTAATATTGACCGCGACTTTGGATTTTTTGGGACGTACACGGGGAGTCACTTTAATCTGAAGGGAGCGTTGACTTCAGGTGAGGGACGCAACGCGATCATTTCGTTGGGCGGACTGGCCTATACAGGCCGTGTGGAACTTCTTCCGTTCGGGCATTTCACCAACAACGGGGACGACTTCGAGGGGGACCTCGAGCGCGAACCTTCTCCCAAGATGGTTCTTTCTGGCACCTACCACTACAACGACCGGGCCGAGCGCCAGGCAGGTCAGACCGGAAACGACATCTATGAAATGCGCAGCCTGGTGAGCATGGAGGTCGATATGTTGTGGAAATACAATGGCTGGGCCTGGTACACGGAGTGGATGAACCGAAGCACCTCCAATCCCATTACGGTAAATTCGGATGCGTCGAAAGACCGGGCGGTCGCCGTGGGGCAGGGATTCCTCACCCAGATGAGCTATCTCTTCAAGAACAATTTTGAGATCGCCGGCCGGTATGCGCAGACCCGGCCCAACGAGGCTCTCTACAATAACCCGTCGTTCCCTTCGTATAAGGTGAACGAGCTCGAACAGTTTGAACTGGGCGTCACCAAATACCTCCGCGGACACCGCGTGAAACTCCAGGGCAGTCTGCAGTACCTCGTTCCCACCGACATGAAAACCAACGTGCGGCTGCCGGGGTACTATTCAGGAACATTCCAGTTTGAGTTGGGAATCTGACTCATGGATTCTTGAGCGCCCCCAGTCGGCTGAGAAGCGGCGGGTGCGAGTAATGAAAGAATACGTAGACCGGGTGGGGATACAGGTTGCTGAGGGTGTCGACCGAAAGTTTCTTCAGGGCAGTGGCCAGCGCGGGCCCGCTGTAAGTTTCGCGGGCGAAGGCATCGGCTTCGTATTCGTTCTTCCGGCTGTAGAGACTCATCAGCAGCCCCGTAACGCCGCTGATGGGCGAGAAGAGAATCCCGAACGCCACCAGGTTCAGGTGAAAAGCGTGCTGCCCTCCGCCCAACGCAAGCGATAACTCCGGGCTGAACGCCATCTTCGAGAGCAGGAAGAGCGTAAAGAATACCTGCACCAGGCTCAGTACGTACCCGAAAACGATGTGCTTCTTCTTGAAGTGGCCGACCTCGTGGGCCAGTACAGCCACCAACTCTTCGGTGGTGTGGTTGTTGATCAAGGTATCATAGAGAACGATCTTCTTCTTGCGGCCAATGCCGGAGAAAAAGGCGTTGGCCTTTTTGGAACGCTTTGAGCCATCCATGACGAAAATGTTGTCCAGCGGAAAACCCACCTTTTGAGCGAAGGTTTCAATGGCCGACTTAAGTTCTCCGTCGGGAAGGGGAGTGAGGCGGTTGAACAGGGGGAGGATGAGCGTGGTATAGAACATGTTCATGAAGAGGATAAAGCCGGCGGCGATCACGCCGAACCAGATCCAGAAGCCGGGACCGATCCGCTCCATGAGAGAAATGAGCGCGGCCATCAAAACCCCGCCGATGACCGCTCCCAGGACGTATCCCTTGAGCTTGTCCAGCACGAAGGTGCGCGGCGTAGTCTTGTTGAAACCATAACGTTCCTCGAGGACAAACACCGCATACCACTGGAAGGGAAGGGTGAGGAGGTCCGAAGCCAGGCCCACAATGCCAAAGAAGCAAAGAGCCAGGGGGATGGCGCCGCTGATGATTTGCCGCAGGAGTTCGTCCAGGTACCCGAAGGCCCCGGTGGTCAGCAGTGCCAGCGAGACCACTACTCCGAGGCCGGAGGTAAGGAACTCGAAGCGTGTCTGATCACGGTGGTAATCGAGCGACTTGAGGTACTTCTCACGGTCGTAGAAAGCGGCGACATCGTCGGGGATGTCGCGGCGCTGGGCGCGGAGATTCAGCCATTCAAGAAAGGTGTTGAACAGGTAGCCGGCCAAGGTGATGCCGACCAGCAAATAGAGGAGCTGGATGGAGGTCATGAAGGACTATGGGGCATCCAATTCGGCCGAGGCGTAGGCAAATCCCGCCCACTCCGACGACTCAAGAATCTTGTTGTACAGTGTACGGGCATGGGTGGTGTCGCCCTGGTAGAGGTAATAATTGGCCAGCCCATAAAGTTTGGTGACGTCATAGAGCGACATCTCACCGATGGGTTTGTTTTCGTCCACGAGGTCGGTGGGCTTGATCTGGTTGTTGAAAAGCAACAGCCTCCGGAAGTAAGGATAATCCTTGTTCTCAATGTCGTAGTCGGTCGTGAAAGGCCTGGCCACCGTGGCGGCTTTGTCCTTGTTGCCGGCCCGCATGTAGCAGTTGTACAGCCAGTCGCTGGCGCCTGCCATATCCCCTCCGGTGTAGGCGGTGGCGAAACTCTTTTCAAAGGCTTCTGCCGCTTTGGTGTAATCCCGTTTGAGGAAGTGATAAACTCCGATGTGATACCAGATCTGGTGCTGGTAGGAGGCCCCGGGCTTACCCGCAGCGTCGGTTTCGTAGACCGGCGGCTCGCTGGCGATGAGCTGTTCAGCCCGTGTCAGATCAGCGATCGCCGGCTCCAGTTGCCGGAGGTTGATATACCGGTGGCCCCGATGGCGAAGCAGTTTGTAGGAATCGGGAAACTTTGACAGCCCTTCAGCATAGTTTTCCACCGCCTTCCGGAATTGCCCAATGCCTGCAAGGGAACGTCCGATAGAAATGTAATCTTCTTCCGTAAGGTCCGCCTTTGAACGGATGGCCGAGATCAAGCTGTCGCTCTTGGCCGCGGCCAATGAGTCAGGCGTGCGGGCAAACAAGGATTGTCCCGAAAACGACAGGGCCTCGGGCTCCGGGGCGGATTGGGGTTTTTCGTCGGACCGGGGTCCGCCGCAGGCCGCGGCAACAAGGAGAAGGAGTAAAACCAGGAAGCGCATAGGGGTTCAGGTTTTAGTGAATGCTAGTGGAGTAGCCGCTTCAGGGCTTCTTGTGTTTTGGCAAGGGGAAAGGTCTTCAGTTCCTTGTCCATCATCCGGGCAATGTCGTCGTTGCACAGGTTGCCGATGCTGCCTTCGTGGGTGTGCTCCACGGTGCGCGCGGGCGAAAATTTACCCTGCTCAATGTCCTGCCCGACCTTTCGGTAGGCATCACGGAAGGGCACACCTTGCAACACCAGCTTGTTCACTTCCTCCACGCTGAAGAGGTATTTGTACTTCTCTTCTTGAAGGAGATTTTCTTTAACCGTCATCCGGGACAGCATCAGGCCGGTCATGGCGAGGCAATCGCGTAGCGAGCGGAACGCCGGGAAGAGTTTCTCCTTGAGGAGCTGCAGTTCACGATGGTATCCCGACGGCAGGTTGGCCGTCAACAGGGTGATGTCGCCCGCGATGGCCTGGATGGTGTTGCAGCGGCCGCGGATGATCTCAAATACATCGGGGTTCTTCTTGTGGGGCATGATGCTCGACCCCGTGGTCAGCTCATCTGGGAAACTGATAAACCCGAAATTCTGGTTGAGGTAAAGGCAGGCGTCCATGGCCAGTTTCGACAGCGTGCCGGCCACGTTGCCCAGGGCAGCGGCCACGATCTTCTCTGTTTTGCCCCGTCCCATCTGGGCGTAGACTACATTGTAGTTCAGGTCTTCAAAACCGAGAAGTTCCGTGGTCATCCGGCGGTTGAGCGGGAACGACGACCCGTAACCCGCGCCGCTGCCAAGGGGATTCTTGTTCACAACCCGATACGCCGCCTGTAACGTGATGACGTCATCAACAAGGCTTTCGGCGTAGGCCGCAAACCACAACCCGAACGACGAGGGCATTGCCAGTTGCAGGTGGGTGTACCCGGGCAGCAGCGCGTTCTTGTGTTTTTCGCTTTGGGCCAGGAGCAGGTCGAACAGTGCTTTGATATCCGTCAGGAGTTCTTCCAACTCTTGCCGTAGAAACAACTTGGTATCGAGCAGGACCTGGTCGTTGCGCGAACGGCCGCTGTGAATTTTCTTTCCGGCATCGCCCAGGGTACGGGTGAGGAGCAGTTCAACCTGTGAGTGCACGTCTTCCACACCGGCTTCCAGGACAAACTTCCCGTTCATGATCTCGCCGTGGATCTTCTTCAATTCCGCGGAGAGCGCCTGGTGCTCGTCCTGGGTGAGCAAGCCGATGGAGGCCAGCATGCGGATGTGGGCCAGGGAGCCCAGCACATCATAGCGGGCAAGGTAACGGTCCCACGTGAGGTCGTCGCCGGTGGTAAACGCGGAGACTTCGGCAAGGGCGTCGGAGGATTTGGTCCACAGTTTCATGGTGCGGGGCTAGGGGTGGGTGCTGGGTTCTGGGTACTGGTTGCTTGGTATTGAGTTCCTGGTCTATTGGCCTTATGCAATTTACATGATTGATAAAGAACTGATTTCTGAGCGCGAGTTCCGAGTACCAAGCACCGAGTTCCTAGCGCCCAGTGCCTAGCGCCTAGCTCCCAGCGCCTGGATGAGTTCCAGGTACCCCCTGATCCCATCAGCAATCTCCTCCACGAAGATATACTCATCCGCACTATGCGACCTCCCGGAGTCGCCGGGTCCCATTTTGACGGAGGGCACGGGGATCAGGGCGCGGTCGGAGGTAGTCGGAGACCCGTAGCATTTCTTGCCCCTTGCCCTGGCGGCGACCACCAGCGGGTGGTTGTCGGGAATCCCCGAGGGCCGCATACGAAGCGACCGCGGGGTGACCTGGGAGGCGACATGCTGACGGATGGTTGAAAGCACCTCTTCCAAGGTATAGGCGTCGGTGACTCTCACATCCACGGTGAAGCGGCATTCGGCAGGCACCTGGTTGTGCGCCTGCCCGGCCTGTATTACCGTCACCGACATCTTGACGGGCCCGAGGGTGGAAGACGTTGTTGGAAACACATAGGTGCGAAACCACTCGATGTCGGCGAGGGCTTTATAAATGGCGTTTTCACCTTCTTCCCGTGCTGCGTGGCCAGCCTTCCCGGTGGCTACACAGTCCAGGACCATCAGTCCTTTTTCGGAGACAGCCACATCCATTTGCGTGGGCTCACCGACGATGGCGCAGTCGATTCTCGGGAGATCGTGCCAGAGGCTTTCGATCCCGTTCGCTCCGGAGATCTCTTCCTCGGCGGTGATGGCCAGCACCAGGTTATGCGAAAGATCAGGTCGGTCGTGCAGCTGCAGGAAGGCGGCCGTCAGCGCAACGGCGGCTCCGCCGGCATCATTACTACCCAGGCCAAACAGTTTGCCACCCTCAATGGCCGGCTGGAAAGGGTCGCGGGTGTAGCCGGGGTTGGGCTTCACCGTGTCGTGATGGGAGTTGAGCAGGAGCGTAGGCTTGGAGGGATCATAGGACTTACCCACCGCCCACACGTTGTTTCCCTTGCGTTTAGGTATCGCGCCGTGGGATTGGAGAAAAGCCTCAAGTATGGCCGCGGTCTTGTCCTCTTCGCGGCTGAATGACGGCGTGGCGATGAGTTGCTGAAGGAGGGCAACGGCATCCGAGACAAGTTGATCCGCGGTCGTCATGGTGGGTGCTAGAGGGTAATCAGGGTTCCTTCCGTATCCACGCGCGTGTTTTTGATCAGGTCAGAAGCCTGTCCGATCAGCACTTCCTTCACGCCCGACCGGATGGCCGAAAAAGCGTTCTCCAGCTTCGGCAGGATGCCGTCGGAGAATACGCCTTCGCTCATCAGGCGCTTGTACTCCGCTTCATTGAGATTGCGGATGACGGCATTTTCGTCGTTCACGTTGCTCAGCACGCCTTTCTTTTCAAAACAGAAGATCAGCCGCACGTCAAAGTGCTTGCTGAGCGAGATGGCCAGCACCGAGGCGATGGTATCGGCGTTGGTGTTGAGCATCATGCCGTCGGCGTAGGTGAGCGGCGCGAAGACGGGCACCACATTTTGCTTGAGGAGGAAGTACAGCAATGTCGAGTTAACGCTGTCGGGGGTGATGTCGCCGACAAAGCCGAAGTCGATGTCCCTCACGGGGCGTTTCACCGCTTTAATCATGTTGCCGTCGGCCCCGGTGACGCCGAGCGCGTTGCAGCCCCACTGCTGGAGGTGGGCTACGATCTGCTTGTTGATCAGCCCGCCGTAGACCATGGTCACCAGGTCGAGCGTCTCGCGGTCGGTGATGCGACGTCCGTTGACGTACTTGGATTCGATGCCGAGCCGGTTGCCAATCTTGGTGGCCATCGCCCCGCCGCCGTGAATGAGGATCTTGGGCGCCTGGATGGAGGCGAAGTCCTTGAGAAATCGGTTCAGCGCCTCATCGTCATCCAGCACGTTGCCGCCGATCTTGGTTACATAGAGTTTGTTCATATCGCCTTAGGATCAACTGTTCTTCAATAATTCCGCCAGTACCGCCTGGGCCGCCCACACCCGGTTGCCTGCCTGGCGGGTCACCACGCTCGCGGGGCTGTCGAGGACCGCAGACGACAACTCCACATTGCGCCGGACGGGGAGGCAGTGCATGACTTTGGCCCGGTTGGTGCGCTCCAATTTAGCCGGTGTCAGCATCCACCCCGGGTGCGCGTCAGGAATTTTTCCATAGTCGGAAAAGGAACTCCAGTTCTTGACGTAAACGAAGTCAGCACCCGCCAGGGCTTCGTCCTGCTGGTGGGTGACCGAGGCACCCCGGGTAAAGGCGCTGTCGAGGGTAATTCCCTGCGGATGGGCCACCACCAGTTCGGCTTTGCCCCAGGCGGTCACCCATTGGGCGAAGCTGTTGGCCACGCACTGCGGCAAAGCCTTGACGTGCGGTGCCCAGGTGAGCACGACTTTCGGTTTCCGGCCGGCGGGCATCAGTTCGGTCAGCGTGATGATGTCGGCCAGGCTCTGGAGCGGGTGAAGGGTCGCGCTTTCCAGGCTAACCACGGGGATGCCGGCATAGCGGATAAACTGGTTGAGGTATTGCTCGCTGTAGTCCTCTTCCCGGTTTTTGAGCGAAGGGAAGGTACGGATGCCGAGGAAGTCGAAGTAGGTCCCGAGAATCGGTGCAGCATCCCGCACGTGCTCCACGGTAGTGCCGTTCATGATCGTGTCTTCACCAAATTCCAGCGTCCAGCCCTCCTGGCCCACATTGAATACAAGGGCTTCCATGCCGAGGTTGGCGGCCGCCACCTGCGTGCTGAGCCGTGTACGCATGCTGGGGTTAAAGAAGAGCAAACCGATTCGCTTTCCGCTGCCCAAAGTCTTGTCGGCGAAAGGATTCGCTTTGTAGCGCAGGGCAGAGGACACGAGGGTGTCCAGGTCGGCAACGTCGGATATGGAGGTGAACTTTTTCATGACAGTTCCTTCGAAAGGGCGTGAAAGAATACTTCGCCTTCTTCCCGGCTGATGGCCAGCGAAGGCAACAGGCGAATGGTGTTGGGCTTCGCTTCACCGGTGAAGATGTGGTGAACGGCCAGCAGCCGCTTGCGCAGCTCTTTGTGGGTTTCCGGCAAGTCAAAGCCGATCATCAGTCCTCGTCCCCTGACGTCGAGAATTCCAGGAAATTTCTTTAGGCGTTCGATCCACTCTGCTCCCACCTCGCCGGCGTGGGCGATAAGCGATTCCTTTTCCATGACGTCGAGTACAGCCAGTGAAGCGGCGCAGGCGAGGTAGCTTCCGCCAAACGTGGTGCCCAGCATGCCGTGCCAGGATTTCATGTCGGGATGAATCAACACGCCGCCCACAGGAAAACCATTGCCCATTCCTTTGGCGACCGTGATCAGGTCGGGCCGGATACCGGCGTGCTGGTGGGCGAAGAACTTACCCGTTCGTCCATAGCCGGACTGGATTTCATCGAGGATAAGAAGTGAGCCGTTTCGACGGCACGCGTCTGCGGCGAAACGAAGAAAGGCATCATCGGGAACATGAATGCCACCAACGCCCTGGATGCCTTCGATGATGACCGCGGCCACTTCCGGCTTCATGGCGTCTTTCAGGGCCTGCTCATCATTCAGGGGAAGGAACACGATGTCGTGCCCGGCATTGAAGGGCGCGACGATCTTCGGGTTGTCGGTGGCCGCCACGGCGCCCGAGGTGCGGCCATGAAACGCCTTGCGGAAGGCGATGATTTTCTTTCGCCCCGTGGCAAAGGAGGCAAGCTTCAGCGCGTTCTCGTTGGCTTCGGCGCCCGAATTACAGAGGAAGAGCTGGTAGTCGCCGTAGCCTGACAGTTCGCCGAGTCTGTCGGCCAGCTTCCGCTGCAGGTTGTTCTCCACGCTGTTGGAATAGAACGATATCTTCTGGAGCTGGTTAGTCAGTGCCTGCACAAAGGCCGGATGGCCGTGGCCGATGGAGATGACGGCATGTCCGCCGTACAGGTCCAGGTACTGGATGCCCTCCTTGTCCCACAGCCATGATCCCTGCGCCCGAACCGGTTCGATGCTGAAAAGGGGATAGACGTCAAATAGCTTCATGCCGGCTCAATTCTCAATTATCAATGGTCAATGCGTTAATAGGCGGTTCCCTTAAGGTGCAGCCCGGCCGATTCCTCCAGTCCCATCATCAGGTTCATATTTTGTACGGCCTGCCCGGCGGCGCCTTTGAGGAGGTTGTCGGTCACCGAGTGGATGGCCAGCATCCCATTGACCACCTCGAGGTGGATGAGGCACTTGTTGGTATTCACCACTTGCTTGATGTCCACCATCGAATCCATCACGTGGGTGAAAGGATGGGAATTGTAGAAATCCTTATAGAGCGTCACGATCTTCTCTTTCGGGAGCGAACAGGGAACGAGGGACGTGACGAAGATGCCCCGGGTGAAATCACCGCGCCACGGTACGAAATGCACGTGGCCGAAGCCGGGCTGGAGGGCATTCAGGGTCTGATGGATCTCCCCGAGGTGTTGGTGGGTGAGGGTCTTGTAGGCCGCCACATTGTTGGCTCGCCAGGAGAAGTGCGAAGTCTCCTGGAGCTTCTGCCCGGCACCGGTGGAGCCGGTAATGCCCGTGGTGCAGACGGAAGTGAGGTGGCCGGCTTTGGCCAGCGGAAGGAGCCCGAGCTGGATGGTGGTGGCAAAGCAACCCGGGTTGGCGATGTTCTTCGCGTTGCGGATGGCTTCGCGCTGATACTCCGGGAGGCCGTAGACAAATGTCCGGCCGGCCGCCGTGGCGCCGAGCCGAAAGTCGTTGCCCAGGTCGATGAGGCGGGTAATGGAGTGGAAGTTGTTTTGTTCCACGAAGGATTGGCTCTCCCCATGACTAAGGCAGAGATAAAGGACGTCAACGGGAGCCGTGTAGTCTTCGGTAAAGGTGAGCGAAGTTTCCCCGGCGAGATCTGTGTGGATGGCCGCCACCGGCTTGCCTTGCTGGCTCCGGCTTTGCACGAAGACCAGTTCGACGTGGGGATGCCGCAGTAACACGCGCACGGTTTCTCCCCCCGTGTACCCCGCCCCGCCAACCACACCCACCCTGATCTTCTTATCCGTCATTATCGTTTTACTGTTTACCTTTTACTACTTACTACTTACCACTTACTCCGTCATGCTTCGACTGCGCTCAGCATGACTCCGTTTACCAGGTAAGGATGTCCCAATTGTTAATTCTTAATTCTTCATTTTTCATTCCCCATTCCCCACCTGGTGATAAATCGCCACCTGGTTGCCAAAGATCTTGGTAAAACCCTTCACATCCTCGCCTGTCCATCCCAGGTTCATTTCCCCGTACTTGCCGAATTTCGCCGACATCAGGTCGTAGGGAGATTCAATGCCATTAATCTGGAAGCGGTAGGGCAGCAGGGTGACGCTCACGGTTCCCGTTACCCGCTGCTGCGAAGACGTAAGAAACGCTTCCATGTCACGCATCACCGGGTCGAGGTACTGGCCCTCGTGCAGCCAGTTGCCGTAGAATTGTGCCAGCTGGTCTTTCCATGAAAGCTGCCATTTGGTGAGCACGTGTTTCTCGAGGGCATGATGCGCCTTGATGATGACGACCGGTGCGGCGGCTTCGAAGCCTACGCGGCCCTTGATGCCGATGATCGTATCTCCGACATGGATGTCGCGACCGATGCCGAAGGGCCCGGCTTTGGCCTGCAGGTAGTTGATGGCCTCGACGGGGTGCGCAAACGACTTACCGTCGACGGTACGGAGTTCTCCCTTTTCAAATCCCAGGCGTACTTCTTCCGGTTCCGTCTTCGTGACGGGCGTGGGCCAGGCCGACTCGGGCAGCATGCCCATGGAGTTGAGGGTCTCACGGCCGCCTACGGAAGTGCCCCACAGTCCTTTGTTGATCGAGTAGGCTGCCTTGGCGGCATTGAACTCGATGCCTTTTGATTTCAGGTATTCGATCTCCGCCTCCCGGCTTAGCTTCTTGTCGCGGATCGGGGTGATGATCTCCAGGCCGGGCGCAAGGATCTGGAACGTCATGTCGAAGCGCACCTGGTCGTTGCCGGCGCCGGTGCTGCCGTGGGCGACCGCGGTGGCCTGGATTTCCCGGGCGTAGCGGGCGGCGGCCAGGGCCTGTGACATCCGCTCGGCGCTCACGCTGAGGGGGTAGGTGCTGTTCTTGAGCACGTTGCCAAAGATGAGGAACCGGATCACCTGGTCGTAGTAGTTTCGGGTCTCATCGACCGTACGATGTGAGGAGACGCCCAGCCGGAGCGCCCGGGCTTCGATATCCTTGACTTCCTCGGCCGAAAAGCCGCCGGTATTTACGGTCAGGGTATGGACTTCATAGCCCAGGTCGCGGGAAAGGTACACCGCGCAGTAGGAGGTGTCGAGTCCGCCACTAAAGGCCAAAACAACTTTCTTCATGGAGAGAGATTAACGTTCAACTGTAAATCAGCGGTCGACTGTGGGGCGACCGCCGCGGATTACCAGAATATCAGGAAGCTGAGGATCGACTTGCCCTTCTCCGGGTTGTCGTTCTCTTTGCGCCACCAGTTTTTCAGGAGCACAAATTGCTTGAAGTGCACCCAGCGGTCGAAAAGGGTCAGGTTTTCAGCCATGACCCGGCGGTGGCGGCGGTCTTCGGCACTATGCGCGGTGTGGCCGTTGACGGCAGGGGCCGCTTTGGCTTTTTCGACCGGGTCAAACAGCATGGCGGTGCAGAGGCAGTTCTTCCGCTCCTTGCTCATCAGGATGTCGTAGTTCACGCAGCTCCGGCAGCCCTTCCAGAACTCTTCGTCCGTGGTCAGCTCGGAATAGGTCACCGGCTCATACCCCAGGTCCGAGTTGATCTTCATGACGGCCAGCCCCGTGGTGAGGCCGAAGATTTTGGCGTCAGGGTATTTCTTACGCGACAGTTCGAAAACCTTGCGCTTGATCTCGCGGGCCACGCCCGATTTCCGGAAGGGGGGAGAGACGATGAGGCCGGAGTTGGCGACGTATTTGCCGTGCTCCCAGGCTTCGATGTAACAAAATCCCACCCAGGTGCCGTCGTCGGTAAGGGCGATGACGGCCTTGCCTTCGTCCATTTTGGTTTGGATGTATTCGGGCGACCGCTTGGCAATGCCCGTGCCGCGGGCTTTCGCGGATTCGGCCATTTCCTGGGTGATGGTCTCAGCGTATTTCTTGTCGTCGGGGGTTGCCTCCCGCACACGTATTACAGGTTCCAATGCTCAGTGGTTGTGAGTAAAATTTGAAAAATGATAAAATGAATGAAGCCGGCAGGCCCGTCTCACAGGCTGCCGCAGGTACCGCGGGAAGCGGTATCAAATCCGGATAAGACGTCGGAAACTTCTGATCACCAGGGGGAGGGAGTCAAACCGGCGGCGAAGCAGTGCCTCGTGCGCGGAAAGGGTGAAGGGGTTTTTCAAATTCGTTGTTCCAAATTAATGGTCCACCATCTGTTTAGAAGCCTCGAAAGGTCGTCACAAAAGTAAATGATTCTCAAATCAGTTTTCCACCGAGATCGAACGTTTTTTTGTGAGAAAAGTTCCGGGCGACCGTCGGCTCAGCTTCCTTACCTTTGTCGAACATGGAAGATTTTCTCCACCAGTATGGCTACCTGGCTCTGGCGATTGGCACCTTTCTCGAAGGAGAGACGGCCATCCTGGTCGCGTCATCCTTGGTGTACAGCGGCATCTTTGGGGGCGTGGAAACGGTCTTTTTCGGCTTTTTCGGCTCCTTTCTCGGCGATTGGATGTACTACCTGATCGGCCGACTCAACGGTACGTACTTCGTCGAGCGCCGTCCGAAGCTGAAGCTCCGGCTCGATCCGGCCCGGCGTTTCTTCGAGACACACCGCTTCCAGGTACTTATCAGCTACCGGTTTCTCTATGGCCTCCGGGCCGTCCTCCCCATCATGATCGGTCTGACGGGAGTCCGCCCCTTCCACTTCCTGGCCTTCAGCGTGGCGGCGGGCCTCCTTTGGGCGAGCCTGGTCAGCGCCACCGGTTATCTCGCCGGACAGTACTTTCAGTTTACCCCGCAGACCTTCGAGGAGCATGGCCTGCTGGTGATCCTCGCGTTTGCCACGTTCGGGCTGGCTGTGGGTACCCTGGTAAAGCGAATCGCCGAACAGCGACTCAATATCCCCTCTGCGAAGCCGTGATCATTCGTACCGCAAGGTGTGCGACGGGTTGCTGAGGGCGGCCCGAACCGTCTGCGTACTCACCGTAAGCAGGGCCACACCCACCGCGGCGACCGCGGCAAGCAGAAAGGTCAGCGGGCTGATGGTCACATGAAAGGCAAAACTGTCGAACCATAGGTTCATGAGGTACCAGGCCGCCGGCCAGGCCAGCAGGTTGGCGACCAGCACGAGGATAATGATCTCCCGCGACAGCAGGCCAAGAATCCCAGGCACGGAAGCGCCCAGTACTTTCCGGATGCCGATCTCCTTGATGCGCTGGAGCGTGCTGAAAGTCGCCAGGCCGAACAAACCCAGGCAGGCGATGAAGATGGCCAGCCCCGAGAAAATGGAATACAATTGTCCCTCTTTCTTCTCCGACTCGTACAGCCGCTCATAGCGGTCGCTGGTAAACTGGTAGTCGAAGGGCCGGATGGGCAGGAACGAACGCCAGGTCTTTTCCAGGTGTTCGAGCCCGGCCTGCAAGTCGTTGCCGGCAATCTTCACGGTCAGGTTGTTGTAAAAGTTCGGGTTGACGAAGAAGGACATCGGCGTAATTTCCTGGTGGAGCGACTCGAAGTGAAAGTCGCGCACAATCCCGATCAGTTTGCCTCTGACTCCTCCGTAGAGGAAGTCCTGGTTGATGGAGGCCTCGCTCACCTCCAGGCCGATCTTCCGGGCAGCCGTCTCGTTAATGATGAAGGCCAGGGAATCGTCGGTGGGGATGGCCTTCGAAAAGGGCCGACCGGCCGCCATGGCGATCCCGTAGGTATCGAAAAACTCGTGGTCAACCACGACCATCTTCAGCACCACGCCCGTGGCCGTCAGGCTGTCGCCCTTCATGATGCTGGGGCTTCCCTGCGAGTCCAGCAGCCTGCCGGTAGGGAGACGCGACGACCGCGACAAATTCTTGATGGCCGACGATTTGGTAAGCTCGTTGTAAAAGGCGTCGTAGGAGTCGCCCAGTTCTCCGTAATAGGGTAACGTCACCACGCGCTCCTTGTCGAAGCCCAGGTCGCGGGTGTTGAGGTAATTGAGCTGCTGGCCGATGATCAGGGTGGCGATGATCAGGACGATGGAAATCGCAAACTGCGTCACCACCAACACCTTCCTGAGTCCGGTGTTGCCCCTCGAGGCCTGGATCTTGCCCTTCAGGGCCTGTACCGGTTTATAGGAAGAGATAATGAACGCGGGGTAGATGCCCGCCAGAAGTCCCACCAGCAGAGAAAACAGGACCATGCCGACGAGGATGGGGAGACCGGAGTTGACATCGAGTACTATGTTCTTGCCGGTAAAGGAGTTCAGCCACTGCAGGGCGGTAAGGCTCATCGGGATACACAGCAGCAGGGCAAGAAGGGAGGTGAGTGCCGACTCGCCCAGGTATTGGGTGACCAGCTGGCGGCGGAACGCGCCGACTACCTTGCGGAGTCCCACCTCTTTGGACCGGCGCGCCGCCCGTGCCGTCGACAGGTTGACGAAGTTGAAGCAGGCGATGAGCACGATAAACGCCCCGATGATGGCCATCATGTAGACATTATTGATGTTGCCGCCGACTTCCAGTTCGTCGTCCAGGTGGGATTTCAGGTGAATGTCAGTCACCTTCTGCAGGAAGAGGGTGGTGACCCGGGAGGCGACAAAGGTGGGAGGGGCGCCGAAGTTGGCGATGGCAAAGGGCCCGAAGTGCTTGTCGAGAAATCCGGGAAAAGCGGCCTCCAGTTTTCCGGGGTCGGTGCCCTCGTCGAGGAGCAGGTAAGTGGAAAAGGCGTTGTTGCCCCAGTTCCGCTCGAGACCTTTGCGACCATAAATGGTGCTGTCGTAAAGAGTGCTGAAAGAGATGAGGAAGTCGGGATGCCAGTGCGATTGAGGCGGGAAGTCGGGATAGACGCCCGTCACTTCGAGGTCAAGCTGCCGGCCGCCTTTCAGGTGTTTGCCGATGACGTCTTCGGAGTTGAAGTATTTTTTGGCAGCCGACTGCGACAGCATCACGGTCAGGGGTCGCTCGAGGTCGGTGGCCGGGTTGCCGGAGATGACCGGGATATCGAAGATGCGGAAGAGGCCCGGTTCGGCCATAAACACGTCGTTTTCGGTCGCCATCTTCTTTCGCTCCCCGTTCTCTTCAATGGCCATCACGAGGCTGAACTGCAGCGTGCGGGCCATTTCTTCGATCTCGCCGTAGTCGTTCTTCAGCAGCGGCCCGATGGGAGGGGCCACGGCGCTGAGGTGCAGCCTGGGCACGCCGCTGTTGTCCAGGAAGTTCCGGGTGACCCGGTAAATGCGGTCGGCCTTGGCATGGTGGCGGTCGTAGCGGAGTTCGTCGGCGACAAAGAGGTAGATTGTCAGCGCGCTGGTCATGGCCAGGGCCAGGCCGGCGATGTTGATGAACGAGGTGAGCTTGTTGCGCAACAGGCTTCGAAGGGCCGTGGTCAGGTAATTTTTCAGCATGGCGATTGGGGTTAATCAGAGAAACGGGCATTCCCCGTCGACGTTACCCAAAGACAGAAAAAAAACTCCCCGGTTGCATGGCCGGGGAGCTTGGTGGTGTCCGGTTAGTGTCCGGTTTAGTCCAGTCCGATCATCATGAACGCCCCCCAATAGATGGGTTCGGGGTATTCCATCCGCAATTCCCGCTTGGCTTCGATGAAGCTCTGGCGCAGGTTCCCGGTATTCAGCCATTTTCGGTAGAAGTTCAGGATCAGTTTCTGGGTGGCTTCGTCATCCACCTTGAACATGGACATGATGAGGACTTTGGCACCCGCGACAAGGAAGGCGCGCTGGAGTCCGTACACGCCTTCGCCGTTGGAGATCTCGCCGAGCCCGGTCTCGCAGGCACTGAGCACCACGAGGTCTGTCTTGTCGAGGTTGAGGCTCATGGCCTCGTAGGCTGTGAGTACGCCGCTTTCCATGTTGTAGTTGTTCTTCGTTTTCGCGAGGATATCGCCTGCGCCGGTAAGCAGCAGCCCGGATTTCATGAGCGGGTTCTCGGCGAGCATGGCCTCGTTAGAGGTGAGTTCCTTCTGGGCGCTGGCGGCCTCCGCTTTGGAGTAAAATCCGTGGGTGGCGATGTGGAAGATGCGGGGGCTGTTAACGGCCTTCACCTTGTCTTCGCTGGCGGCGTCCTCCATATATTCTTCCGCGATCCAGCCTTTTTCCTTGAGCAGTTTATTGAGTTCGTCGACTTCCTTTTCCGTGCCGGGCAGATCCGTCCAGTCGCGCTGCGCCGAAGCGGTCAGGTAGAACTTCGGGTTGCCGAACATCGATGCATTGTTGGACGCTGCACCACCGGCCAGTTTGGCTTTCGCCTTCCGCAGGTAGAGGTCCTTGGTGTTGCTCACCATCACAATGTTCGAATTGTCGATTACGTACTTTCCGTCGGGCGTAGGAATGGCCTCCAGGTTGATCTGGTTGTACACGCCGTCGGGGGAAATGAAAATTGTCGAGTTCTGGCCGATTTCTTTCTGGAGGGGTTCCCAGTAAACCTTGTAGGAGTTCTCATCCGTCGTCTTCCGGATGATGCTGTTACGGTAATAGCGGAAAAACCTTCCCTCCATAAGTTTCCCGTCGGAAAAGGTGACCACCTTCGGCCGGCTACGGTCGCCCTTCACGTAGAGGGCCACGTAGATGACAGAGTCGGTGAAGGCGTGGTTGAAGTGCCGGTAGCGGACCATTTCCACTGCCACTTCGGTCTTGCCGAGCGAGGATTGCACGTTCTCGTAGGTGATGCGCTTGTTTTCAAAGCCCTGGCCGAAGATTTCTGACTTTTCGCTCAGTTCCCGTTCGAGTTTTTCCACTTCCGCGCTGAGCAGGTTAGGGTCGATCCCGTTCTCGGCGAGCTGCTGGGTGCTCATCGACATCACGTTGGTGAGGAATTCTTTCTTCTGGACCCAGGCCGCGTAGGCTGACTTGAGGGCTTCGTCTTTGCTGTTAAGAATGCGCTCGCGGATCTTGATCGAGGAACTTAGCAGGAGCGCCTTGGTCAGCAACTGGTAGTTGTACACTTTACCGCTCAGGTCGCGGAAGTCCTCGAGCTGACTGAAGGCCAGCGTATTGTAGAACTCGAAGTCGCCCTTGATGGTGTTCCAGTACTTGGCTTTTTCCCGTTCGCTCAAGGCGGGAAAGAACTGCTTGATGAAGTTTTCGTAGTTATTGAGTGCCTGCTCGATGTTCTTCTTGGCCCCCTTGAAGTCCTTCTTCATGTAATACACTTTCGCAATCTTCGAGAGGATCTTCACGTACTCCGGGTGGGTATCGCTGAAGTACTTGTCATACAGGTCTTTTCCTTTCTTGTAGAACTCCTCGGCCTGATCGTAGCGTTTCAGCTGATAGTAGACGTCGCCGGTAAGTGCGTATATGGACGCCGCCTGGATGCTGTTCTTGCGGCCCGTCTTGTTGCGCCAGATGGTCTCCGCCTGGGTCAGGGCATTGAACGCGATGTCATACTTCCCTTCTGAAATGTACAGGATGGCCACGTTTTTCAGGATGTCGGCATACTGGGGGTTGTCCTTGCCCAGCCGCTCGCCCATAATGTCGCGCGATTCGATCATCAGCTTCTCCACCTCTGCTTTGTTGTCGCCTTTGTAGAACTTGATCAGCGCCAGTTGCGACAGCGACTTGGCCACTTCGATGTGCTTCCGGCCAAACTGCTTTTCCTGGCTGGCCAGGGCGAGCCGGATGTTGTCTTCCGCCAGGTCGTAGTCGCCGATCGTATAATCGATGTCGCTGAGCAACTTCTGGGTGACGGCCGTCTTGGTCGATTTCTCGGTATAAATCTTCACAGCGATCTGGTTCGCACGAAGGGCAATCTTGTCGGCTTCGGTGTAGTCGCCCTGGGCCAGCAGGATGCGTCCTTTGTTGACCAGCGGTTCGATCAGGCGCAATGACTGGTCGCCATAGATGCGCGTGTATTCGGCGATAGTCTCATTCAGCAGTTCGTTGGTATCCGAATAACGGCCCAACTGGATAAACAGGCTGGAGAGATTCTGGGAGGTGGTCAGGGCGTCGATATTCAGCGGTCGGTCGGCTTTGCGGATGATTTTGGCCGACCGGTTCAGCGCATCCTCTGCTTCGTCAAACATCCCCTTGATGCCGAAGAGAACGGCCTGCGTATCGATGGCCTCGATGAGCAACCCTTTCTTGTCGTGCTCATCGTCGAATTCCTCCAGGATCTTCAGTGCCTTGTTGATGTTGGTCTCGGCCTCTTCATAGCGTCCGAGTCGGATCTGAAGACGGGCGATCTTAGTCAATTCGTCGCCGTACTTGAAATCGGCGTCGTCATACTTTCCGCGCGCCACCAGGGTGGCCCGGTCCAGGGCGTCTACCGCTTTCGCGTACTGATCCGTCATCTCGTAGTATTGTGCGAGGTGATTGAGCAGGTCCATGTGGTCCTTGTGCCAGGCACCAATCTCATCCTTCAGGCTTTTGTTGAAACTCTCTTCGTAGATCTTCCCGGCTTCGGCCAGCTGGTTGGTATTGTCAAGAAGGAAATTGGCCAGTTGCAACCTCGCCAGGTGAGCCTCGGGCGCCGCTTCGCCGTACAAATCCGCCTTGATGTCAATAATTTCCCGAAGTGCTTTCTCTGCATTGGAATAATTTTTCTGTACGGTAGCGAGCTGGGCGAGGAAGTCCAGCACTTCCGCCGTCACAAGGCTCTTGCGGGGCAGAATGGGGGAATTGGTAATGAGGGCATTGGCTTCTTTCTCAAGCCCCTTGGTCCGCTGGGCATCCAGCTTCTTGTCGTATTCGATGGCCTTGAGCCGAACGGTGTAGATGCTCTTGTCGGGAAACTCCTTTTTGATCAGGCTCTGATACTCCGCCTTCGTGTTGGCATACTTGCTTTCTTCATTGTCGCGGAGCAGCTGTTTCAGGTAGGCTTCGTAAAGTTGAATGGTCAACCGGTGAGCGGGGTAGAAGTAGGATCGAAAGACGGTAAGGGTCTTGTCGTACCGGAGTTCTTTCGGCAGGTTCTCGTTTCCGTTCTCGACCAGCATGTTGGCATTGTCAAACTGGTTCTGCAGGTAGGGCAGACAACGGTCGTTGAGATTGCGCTTGATCCAGGTGGCAGCGAACACGAATGCCGAGTCAGCGCTGCGAAGGTTGCCCTGGTGACCATAAGCGTTTCCAATGAGGGTGAGCACGCGGGCGTATTCAGTGAAGCGAACGGTAAGTTCTTCCTCGGGAATCTTCCGGCTCTTCAGTCCTCCTTTGCCGTCGGGGACGGTCTCCTGCTTGACGGCACGTTTGGCATAATAGCTTTCCTGCCCGCGGGCAAGTTGCAGGGCCTCGTTCCAGTATCCCTGGCCGACCAGGGTTTCCGCCAGCACGATGTCCAGCTTGGCCCGAATGGCTTCCTTGCTAAACGTTCCGACATCAATGATTTGTTTGGCCTTCTCCAGGTGTTCGCGGCTGATGCGATAGGCGCCATACTGGTTATACAGGTCGCCGATGTCAATCAGCACTCCGGCATGCTTCTCACTGGATTCACCATGCACGGCCAGGCTGGCCTTCAATGCGTTTTGGACATTCAGTTCGAAGTCTTTGGGCATACCCAATCCCAGGTCGGCGCGGGCTTCCATGACGTACATCCGGGCCGAAAGCACGTTTTGAGCGCCAAGCTTCGATACGATCTTCTTCCGGGCCTTGGTCAGCTGCGACTTGGCGCTCTTGTAATTTCCCTGGGCTAACGCCCCCTCGGGCTTTACCAGGCCTTTCTCATACTTGGCAAACTCCTTAGCGGCCTTGGCTTTTGCCTTCTCTTCTTTGGTCTGTGCCTGGACAGCCGCCGCCAGGGCGAGCAGTCCCATGATTACCGGTAGTAGCCGTCGCATAGGGGATATCAGTTAGAATCTTAAAGATACAGAATTGGCAAGCACTTGAAATCACGTGCCTGGGTCAAAAAAAGCAGGTGAAGGCTATTTCTGAAGGAGTTTCTCGAGGATGGTTTGAGCGGCGCTGGTCACCGGCGTGCCCGGGCCGAAAACACCGACAACACCGGCTTTCTTCAATACCTCGTGATCGGCGGGAGGAATGACACCACCGGCAACAATCAGGATGTCAGGGCGCCCCATTGTGGCAAGACTTCGGACAAGTTCCGGCACCAGTGTTTTGTGACCTCCGGCGAGACTGGAGATGCCAACGACGTGAACGTCATTTTCTACGGCCTGCCGGGCCACCTCGTCGGGGGTTTGGAACAGCGGCCCGATATCGACATCAAACCCCAGGTCGGCGAAGCCGGTGGCGATGATCTTTGCCCCTCGGTCATGTCCGTCCTGGCCCATCTTGGCCACCAGGATGCGCGGACGACGCCCTTCCTGGCGGGCCACACGATCGGACAGCTTCCTAACTGCGTCCATAACAGCCGTGTTCTTCATCTGGCTTGAATATACGCCCGAAACGGTTCGGATGGGAGCTACATACCGCCCGAAGGAAGTTTCCAGGGCGGAGGAAATTTCACCCAGGGTGGCGCGGTTCCTGGCCGCCTCCACGGCGAGGGTGAGAAGATTGCCCTCCCGGGTCGCCGCACATTTCGCGAGCTTGTCCAGCGCGGCTTGCGTCTTCCCGGCGTTGCGTGATTTTTTCAACTGCTGCAACCGTTCCACCTGCTCCTGGCGCACCTGGGCATTGTCTACCTCCAGGATTTTGAAATCCGGCTGTTCCTGGGTGACAAATCGGTTCACGCCGACAATCACTTCCTCGCCGGAATCGATCCGGGCCTGCTTCTCAGCGGCGGCCTCTTCAATGCGCAGTTTCGGGATGCCGCTTTCGATGGCGCGGGTCATCCCGCCTAGCGACTCAACTTCCTCGATTAGCCCCCAGGCTTTGCGGATGAGTTCGTCGGTGAGCGACTCTACATAATAGGAGCCACCGAGGGGGTCGACCACACGGGTGACCCCGGTTTCTTTCTGCAGGAAGAGCTGGGTATTCCTGGCGATGCGTGCGGAAAAATCCGTCGGCAGCGCAATGGCCTCATCGAGACTGTTGGTGTGCAGCGATTGGGTGCCACCCAATACGGCCGCAAGGGCTTCGATGGCTGTACGCGCCACATTGTTGTAAGGATCCTGTTCGGTCAGGCTCCAGCCGCTGGTCTGGCAATGCGTGCGCAGGGCCATCGACTTGGGATTCCCGGGTTTGAAAGGCTGAACCAGTTTGGCCCACAATACGCGGCCGGCGCGCATCTTGGCGATCTCCATGAAGAAGTTCATCCCGATTCCCCAGAAGAACGAGAGGCGAGGCGCGAAATCATCGATAGGAATTCCCGCCTTGATCCCGGCGCGGATGTACTCAAGCCCGTCGGCCAGCGTGTAGGCCAGCTCGAGATGTGCCGGCGCTCCGGCTTCGTGCATGTGATAGCCGCTGATGCTGATGGAGTTGAACTTCGGCATGTGCTCGGCACAATAGGCAAAAATGTCCGCCACGATCCGCATGGAAGCTTCGGGAGGATAGATGTACGTGTTGCGTACCATGAACTCCTTCAGGATGTCGTTCTGGATCGTTCCGGTGAGTTGTTCGGGTTTTACCCCTTGTTCCTCGGCAGCCACAATGTAAAAGGCCATGATGGGGAGTACGGCTCCGTTCATGGTCATCGACACCGACATCTGGTCGAGCGGGATCTGGTCGAAGAGAATCTTCATGTCCTCGACAGAATCGATGGCCACGCCGGCCTTGCCGACGTCGCCGGCTACGCGCGGATGGTCGGAGTCATACCCCCGGTGTGTGGCGAGGTCAAAAGCAACCGAAAGTCCTTTCTGCCCGGCGGCGAGATTGCGCCGGTAGAAAGCGTTGGATTCACGGGCGGTAGAAAACCCGGCGTACTGGCGTATCGTCCACGGCCGCACGGTATACATCGTGGCATACGGGCCGCGGAGGTAGGGCGGCACTCCGGCCGTGAAGGTCAGGTGTTCAAATGAGGCCGCCTGGTATTCGGGATGAATGGGGATCTTCTCCGGGGAGATCCAGCCGCCGTGGATAGAAGACTTGGATGTCATGAGCGGAGACGGGATGAGACGGCCGACCAGATCCTTTCGGACAAGTCGTGAGTCAGGTGATCAACAAAGTAGGCACCCGCCAGCGGATCAGCAACTTTGGCGAAGCGGGATTCTTCTCGTAGGAGGATGGCCACGTTGCGGGCCACCCGTCGCTGCATGGGTTGGTCGTACGCTTCAGGGTCGACAGTGACCGAATCAGCTCCCCCCAGGATGGCCGCCATGGTGGCCGTTGTGGCCTTGAGCATATTGGCGTGGGGAGCGTAGGCCTCCGGCGTCCAGGGTGAGGAGCAAGCGTGAAGATGGAGCGGGCTGTCAGGCTGTGCAAGTCTTTCCCAAACGTGCCGGATGGCTCTCAGCCGGGAAATCTCGAAGAAGAAATCGGCACCCGTTTCCACACGAAAGGCAACGGGTGAGGAAATATTGTTGCGGGAATCGCGCAACGCCGAATAGAGCCGGGCGATGTGGTCTGCCACCGTATCGACCAGCGTCGGAGAGGAAGGGATAGACTCGCCGATCACGTGGAAGGAGCGGTTGGCCGGGAATTCCAGGAGCCCATTTCCATACCAGGCACCTCGTGCGGGGCCCGAGAAGCTAGTCATGTAGTTGGCGAGCGACCGGGCTGTCGATTCCGGGTCTGCGCCGGGCAGGAAATGGAGGGCGCAGATGGGCCACTCAATCTTTTTCAGTAGTGTGTTGAAGTCAACAGGGCCCTTCAGCTCAAAAAAGACGCCATCGGCCCCCTGCTGAAGGTGTTCCAGGGCTTCGGCGTTGCCCTCCTTGGGTTCGTTGACGATGACCCTTGGACAATTGTACCAGGTTCGCGGTCCAAGAAATCCGGAATCAGCGGCCGCAAGGTGAAAAGGTGCTTCCGGGGCATCTTCCTTGGAATAGAAAGGGCGGATGGGAACCCCCTGGACCTCCCGGGTCAGTTTTTGCCAGGGATCAGTTCCCTGCAATTCCTCGCGTGCAGCCTGTTCCCAGGCTTGCCGTGTGCCCTCCGGGAAGCGTTCGGGTTTGGATGGAGAGTTCATTTAGCGTCCGCAATCGATATCGCGTGAAAATTCCATGATGGAAAGTATTTAAACAATTTTTTTCTTTCAGAAAAGCGTTTGGCGGTCAAAAAAATTAGCAAGCAAATCAAGTGGGTTGATTGTTTTTTTGTTGAAACCTTTTTTTACACCTTTGTCCCCCTGCCCTGTTTTTTAGGGCGCAATTTGTTTCTTTTCACTCCTTAGTTATGGAAGTAGATTCTGCCACCGTCTGGACTGATTGTCTCGAAGTCATTCAAAAACAGATTGACGAGCAGAGTTTCAACACGTGGTTCAAGCCCATCGTCCCGCTCCGGCATGAAGGGGATGTGCTGACGATCCAGGTTCCGTCCCAGTTTTTCTACGAGTGGCTGGAAGAGCATTACGTACACATTCTGAAGAAGGCCATTCACTCCGTATTGGGAGAGAATGCACGCCTCGAATATTCGGTGGTGGTCGACAGCGGCAACCAGCTCAACCCCCCGCTGACGGTCAACTACCCCAATGGAAAAGGAAAAACCCCGGTGAGCCCCGGTGGAAACGGCAACGGCAACCTGGAGGACTATTCCCCCTTCACGCTGCGCACGCTGGACCCCCGGACCGTCAATTCAAGGCTTAATCCGAGTTACACGTTTGAAAACTTCGTCGAAGGCGACTGTAACCGGCTCGCCCGTTCGGCCGGGGTGGCGGTAGCCAAGAAGCCCGGGGTGACCAGTTTCAACCCCCTCATGCTGTATGGCGGCGTGGGCGTGGGCAAGACGCACCTCGTCCAGGCCATCGGCAACGAGATCAAGCAGAAGTTGCCGGATAAGATTGTTCTCTACGTCGATCAGAACGATTTCACCAACCAGTTTCTTAATGCCCTGCAGAACCACAAGCTGCAGGATTTCCAGAACTTCTACCTCCAGGTCGACTTGCTCATCCTCGACGACGTGCAGTTCCTGGCGGGCCGCGAGAAGACACAGGAGATGTTCTTCCATATCTTCAACCAGCTTCACCAAACGGGCAAGCAGATCATCATGACCAGCGACTGCCCGCCGCGTGACCTGAAGGGCTTCCAGGAGCGTTTGCTCTCCCGGTTCAAGTGGGGCCTCACCGCCGACCTCCAGGAGCCTGATTTCGAGACGAAACTGGCCATCATCCACAATAAAATGCAGTCCGACGGAATCCAGATTCCGACGGAAGTGGCCGAATACCTCGCCTACAGCGTGGACACCAACCTTCGCGACATGGAAGGCGTGCTCAACTCCCTCATCTTCCACGCCACGCTGCTCAAGAAGGAAATCGACCTTGACCTCGCCAAGGAGGTGATGAAGAATATCGTCAAGGAGATCCAGTCGGATGTTTCCGTCGACTTCATCCAGAAGACGGTAGGCGATTATTTCCGCGTCGACCTCGATGCGATGAAAGGAAAGATTAAGAAGCGCGAGATCGTGATCCCCCGCCAGGTGGCCATGTATTTCTGCAAGCGCTACACCCAGCTCACCCTGGCGCTGATCGGCGAGAACTTCGGCGGCCGCGACCACAGCACCGTCATCCACGCCCTCGAGTCGGTGGAAGACATGATGAAGACGGATCCGAATTTTAAGAATTCAGTCGACGAACTCGCCAAGAAGCTCAAGATGCGAATGGCTTCTTAAGGATTAAGGCCATGAAAGCCTTTCTCTCGGCTATCCTTCTTTTCTTACTGGTTCACTATTCTTCCGCACAATTAGCCATTATCAACGACCCCGATGGGTATGTAAACGTCAGGGATTCTGGACACAACACAGCTAGAATTGTGGGAAGAATTTTTGAGGGGGAAGTCTTTCAAACTGAAGAATTGGAGGGGAGTTACTGGTGGCCAGTGTTCTATGGTTGTGATCCGGATCGAGACAGCCTGGCGACCAGCAAGCGTGATTTCTACCGCAAGGAATTGGGTATTGAAGGGTATGTGGCCATCCAAGGTTTTGTTCACCGAAGCAGAATACGATTGATTAGCAGCCTTCCCTCGCTGTCGGAAAGGTCATTTAACTCCCACAGGAACTCCGTCACGATAAGTAATAGCTCCATAAGAGTTACTCTGCACACCGCTTCATTTGATTCCACCAAGCATCAACTGGAAAGGTCAGGGATTGGAAACTGGATCACACGGGTAGATGGTAAGAAACCATGGGGACAAGACGGTGGAATGCCCCATATCCAGATTCAGAAATTATCATTCCACATCGACAGTAAAGAATTGAAGTTTCCGAGACACCACTTTGATGATCTGTATGAACCCAACCTTTCGGGGCTCAATTTGTACTTCGCTTCAGATGACCAGTGGTTTCTTTGCATGGTTAACAACAGCGACGGAGGAGGGGCTTACGATGCCGTATGGATTATCAAGGAAGGGAAAGTGAGCCGTCGAGTCATCCTGGTGCCCTGAAAACCTCAGTTCAAATTAAACTGTAACGGGTACTCTTCCTTCGCACTGGTGATGCCATAGAGCAGCACACGTCCGCGGTATTTCTGGAAGAAGTCAATCACTTCCTGCGGGCTCTTCACGCGCTGGCGGTTGATGGAGATGATCGTATAGTTTTCCGGGATGCCGATGCGACGGAAGAGTCCGTCCTTGATCTTGTAGACCTTGACCCCGTAGTCCACCGCCTCGAGTTCCGCACCAAGCTGGCTGTCGCTGAAGATCTGCCGCTTGATCTGGCTGGTGCCGCCGTTCTTGTTGACCAGCGTGATGGAGACGATACCCGGCTTGCCGTCACGGAGGTAGGTGAAGGTGAGCTTTTCGCCGGGGTAGTGCAGGCTAAGCTCTTCCTCGAACTCACTCTTGCTGTTCACTTCCACGTCGCCCAGCTTGATGATGATGTCTCCCAGTTCAAGCCCCGCGCTGCGGGCCACGCCCTCTTTCTCCAGTTCGGCGAGCACCACGCCGCGGAATTCGTTTCCGTTGGTTTTCAACTTGTACTTCTGCGCGGTCTGAAAGTCGTAGTCGAGCACGTTGCCGCCCCAGAAGGCCTTCTGCACGATCCCGTACTTGATCAGGTCGTTGACGATCTTTTTCGCGATGTCGATGGGAACGGCAAACGCATAGCCGGTATAGGAGCCGGTCGGGGAAGAGATGGCCGTGTTGATGCCGACCAGCTCGCCGTTCTTGTTGACCAGGGCACCGCCACTGTTTCCGGGGTTGATCGCCGCGTCGGTCTGGATGAAGGATTCGATGGGAAAGCGGTCTTCCACGATGTTGATGCGCCTGCCCTTGGCACTGACGATGCCCGCGGTGACGGTCGAAGACAGGGAGAAGGGGTTGCCCACCGCGATCACCCATTCACCCACGGCCAACGTCTTGGAGTTGCCGAGCGTGGCGGGACGCAAGTTGGTTTCATTGATTTTGAGCACGGCCAGGTCGGTGGATGGGTCCGTGCCGATAAGTTCGGCGTCGTACACCTTCTTGTTGTAGATGACCTGCAGCTTTTCTGCCGCTTCGATGACGTGGTTGTTGGTTACAATGTAGCCATCGGCGGTGAAGATGACGCCCGAGCCGCTCGAGACGCGGGTGTTTTGTCCGCCCCGCCCGAAGATCCAGTCCCAATGATTGTAGGCGGCGCTGCTTTGAGAGATGCTGTTAATGTAGACCACGCTGGGTATGGCTTTCGCGGCCGCCTCGCTGAAGTCGACTTTTTCGATGCTCCCGGCATCGGAGGGTGCCACGACGTTGGGACGGTACTCGGTTTCCGGTTCGTAGGTGTTGACGGTATACTGGGCTTCAGGATCGGCCGCGGAAGAGGGACCGTTCTGCCCGTAGTTCACAAACACATATGCCCCGGCGAGACCCGCCAGAAAGGCCACCACAATCGTCCTTACCATGTTTCCCATACGTGCCTGGTTTTAATTCAGCGCAAATATAAAACGGCCCTCATTTTAATAAGTTCCTTGCCGTGGCCACCTTTGTGGTCGTTTATCGCCAGCCCATGGGTTTCCGATCCTTCCTCGCCCGTCCTTTTGCGGCCCTGGTCGCCCGGGACACCCGCGACTGGGCATCCCGCCCCGCCAAGGTGCAGGAGTTGGTTCGCAATAGTATTGTGGGTAAGGCGGCCCAGACACGCTTTGGCACCGACCATGGCTTCGCTGATATCCGTACCTACGAGGACTTCAAACGCCAGGTGCCGGTTCGCGACTACGAAACGCTGAAGTCGTACATCGAGCTGGTGCTGGAGGGAAAGCCCGACATCCTGTGGCCTGGAAAGCCCGCGTATTTTTCCAAAACGTCTGGAACGACCAGCGGTACCAAGTATATCCCGATCACCAAGGACTCCATCCCCAACCACATCAACAGCGCACGCAATGCCCTGCTCAGTTACATTCACGAGACAGGCAACAGCGCGTTCGCCGACGGCCAGCTGATCTTTCTTTCCGGGAGCCCTGAGCTGGACGAGAAGGCCGGTATCCCGACGGGCCGCCTTTCCGGGATTGTCAACCATCACGTGCCCGGCTACCTCCGTGGCAACCAGAAGCCGAGCTACGCGACCAATTGTATTGAGGACTGGGAAGAAAAGCTGGAGCGCATCATCGACGAGACCATCAACGCGCGGATGACGCTTATCTCCGGCATCCCGCCCTGGGTGCAGATGTATTTCGATAGGATACAGGCCAGGACAGGGAAGAAGATCAAAGACGTGTTTCCCGACTTCTCGCTCTTTGTCTATGGTGGCGTGAACTTTGAACCCTACCGGGCCAAGCTTTTCGAATCGATCGGAAAGAAGGTCGACTCCATTGAAATGTACCCGGCCTCGGAGGGATTCATCGCCTACCAGGATTCACAACAGCATCCCGGCCTCCTGATGCTGCTGAACAGCGGCATATTCTTCGAATTCATACCGGCCGACGAGTATTTCCAGGAGAACCCGCGGCGGCTGACGATCGGGGAGGTGGAGCTGAACAAAAACTACGCGGTCATCATCAACAGCAACGCGGGGCTTTGGGGTTATTCCATTGGGGATACGGTCAAGTTTGTTTCCAGGGATCCCTATCGGCTTGTCGTCACGGGCCGAGTGAAGCACTTCATTTCGGCATTCGGGGAACATGTCATCGGCGAAGAAGTGGAGAAAGCGCTGAAGCAGACGATGGAGAAGTTTCCGGGGACCGAGGTCATCGAATTTACCGTGGCTCCGCAGGTAACGCCGGCCGAAGGGCTGCCGCACCACGAGTGGCTCGTTGAATTCGGGCGGGAGCCCAACGACAAACAGGCTTTTGCCGCGGATCTTGACCAGCAGCTGAGAAGCCTGAACACCTACTACGACGACCTGATTTCCGGCAGCATCCTCCGTCCGCTCGTTCTCACCTCGTTGAGTAAGAATGCGTTTATCGATTACATGAAAAGCCAGGGTAAACTGGGCGGGCAGAATAAAGTACCCAGGTTGTCCAACGACCGCAAAATCGCCGACGCCATACGCTGAGCAAAACCCGTTGCCCATAACCAACTTTCACCACCATTAATAGCGACTCCTTGACTTCATCGCCCAAGAAACGAATCGCCCTTCTCGGCTCCACCGGCTCTATCGGCCGGCAAACCCTCGACGTGGTTGCTGCCAACCCGGAACATTTCGAGGTGGAGGTGCTCACCGCCCAGAATAGCGCGGAGGAGTTGATCCGGCAGGCGAAGCAGTTCAAACCTAACGCGGTGGTGATCGTCAATGAAGAGCAGTACACCACGGTAAAGCAGGCGCTGGCCAATGAGCCCATCAAGGTATTTGCCGGTGAACAGGCACTGGGTTCTGTAGTACAAATGGAATCCGTTGACCTGGTGGTTACCGCACTGGTAGGTTACGCAGGTCTCAAACCCACGATCAAAGCGATCGAGGCCGGGAAATCAATCGCGCTGGCCAACAAGGAAACGCTGGTGGTGGCCGGTGCCCTGATCACCCAACTGGCTCGCGAACACCGGGTCAACATCCTGCCGGTCGACTCGGAGCATTCCGCCATTTTTCAGTGCCTGGCCGGCGAGATTCACAACCCGATTGAAAAGATCATTCTCACCGCTTCGGGAGGGCCGTTCCGGGGTAAGACGAGGGCCGATCTGGCCCAGGTGACCAAGGCGCAGGCGCTGAAGCACCCTAACTGGTCGATGGGTGCGAAGATTACCATCGACTCGGCGACGTTGATGAACAAGGGACTGGAGGTGATCGAGGCGCGCTGGCTCTTCGGGGTCCAGGCAGCCCAGATCGAGGTGCTCGTGCATCCCCAGAGTATCATCCACTCGTTGGTCCAGTTTGAAGACGGCTCCATCAAGGCGCAGCTGGGTCTTCCCGACATGAAGCTCCCCATCCAGTATGCCCTGGCTTACCCGCAGCGCCTGAAGAACAGCTTCCCACGGTTTGACTTTGCCCGTTACCCCTCCCTGACGTTCGAAAAACCCGATACGGAAACTTTTCGTAATCTTGCGCTCGCCTTTGAAGCCCTGGAACGCGGCGGCAACATGCCGTGCGTGCTCAATGCGGCCAATGAGGTGGCGGTGGCGGAGTTCCTCAATGACCGGCTGTCCTTTCTCGGGATTTCGGAGGTCGTGGAACAATGTTTAGGGAAATTGGATTATATCAGGGAACCCGCGCTGGAGGATTACGTTGAGACGGATAAAATGACCCGGATTCGGGCAAAAGAGTTAATCAGATAAGCAAAGAGGCATGGAAGGTATGATTATGACGGCCCAGCTCCTGCTGAGCCTTTCGATCCTGATCGTCGTTCACGAATGGGGCCATTATTTCACTTCCCGGATGTTCAATATCCGCGTGGAGAAGTTTTATCTCTTCTTCGACTTCCTGTTTCCCATGGCCAACGTACTCAATTTTTCGCTCTTCAAATACAAGAAGGGGGATACCGAGTACGGCGTAGGCTGGTTCCCCCTGGGTGGCTATGTGAAGATCGCGGGCATGGTGGATGAAAGCATGGACAAAGATGCCATGAAATCCCCGCCGCAGGATTGGGAATTCCGCTCCAAGAAGCCGTGGCAGCGGCTTATCGTGATGCTCGGCGGTATCATCGTCAACGTCATTGTCGGAATACTCATCTTCATCGGGATCACCTGGTTCATCGGCGACCAGTTCGTACCCATGAAATACATCAACGAGCACGGCGGTATCGAAGCCCTTGAACTGGCCCAGGAACTTGGTATTCAGACCGGCGACAAAATCATTGAGGTCAACGGCAACGAGCTGGTCAATTTTGATGACCTCACCAAGCCGGGGGTGCTGCTCGCAGAGAACTCCCGCTACACCGTGCTCCGCGACGGGCAGCGGGTCGATGTTCCGATCCCGGCTAATTTCATTGAGAAATTCAATTCACGCGATGCCATCGCCAAATTCGTTCTCCCGCGCTTTACCCCGCTGGTGGAAGAAACCCGCGAGGGATCGGTGGCGAGAAAAGTTGGTCTGCAGAAGGGTGACCGCATCATCGAACTGAACGGCAAATCCGTGTCTTACTTTGACGAAGTGCAGGCGGGGCTCAAGAGTTACGCGGCCGACAGCATCCAGTTTGCCGTGCACCGTGGCGAGCAGGTGCTCCGGTTTAAGGAGTACTTCAAAGGCGAGACGGGCATTGGTTTTTATGTCAACCGCGTCCTGGTGCCCGAGTCGGAAATGATCACCAGGAAGTATTCCCTGGGCGAATCGCTTATCCTGGGACCGGTCCGCGCCTTCGATGTGATCTTCATTCAGCTCAAGGCGTTCAGGAAGATCTTTACGGGCGAAATCTCTTTCCGCAAGTCACTGTCGGGTCCCGTCGGCATGGCGCAGGCTTATGGCGGCACCTGGGACTGGGAACGTTTCTGGCGCATGACCGGTCTCTTGTCGATGGTGCTGGCCTTCATGAACCTCTTGCCCATCCCCGGCCTCGATGGAGGATATGTCATGTTCCTCCTCTATGAAATGGTCAGTGGCAGGGAACCCAACGAAAAGGTATTCGAAACAGCCCTCAAGATCGGCATGGCTATCCTGCTCCTGCTGATGGTGTTCGTCTTCTACAACGATATCTCTAAAGCACTGGGAGGTAATTGACTTCGACTTCGCTCAGTCTGACCTCGACTCCACTCGGTCTGACTTTAGCTTAGAACGACAGATTGATTGTCATGCTGAGCGCAGTCGAAGCATGACCTGGCCGTCAAGCGAAGCCAAGTAGTTATTTCCCTTTCCTGAAGTCAAGCGGTGGCAAACGATCACCGATCAGCGACTTATACTGGAAGCCAGGACCTAGCCGCTGGGCCAGTTCATCCTTGGCTTTCTGGAGCAACGCAGGATTGTTGAAGAGGTCCACGCCGGTCAGGGCAATGGTCTTCGCCGCGTTGAGCATCCCTTTCTGGCCGATACTCATACCGCCGGTGGCCACGGCTTGCCAGGAGTGAGCCGGCGCCCCGGGAACCCAGGTAGCCGTGCCCAGTCCAACCGTAGGAACAACCCAGGTGATGTCGCCCACATCGGTGGAGGCAGGGAAGAAGCCCCCGGTTTTGAACGGTTGAACCACAGCAGCCTGCGACAGGTCAGGCGCCTTGGCGATGGACTTCTGGATTTCTTTCGCGAATGCGGCTTCTTCCGGCGTATAGTTCACGCCGCCCACGGTGACCAGGTTGTTGTGCATGACGCGCGCGAGGGTCTCGTTGGGCACCAGGTTATAGGAGCCGGACACAATCTCGTACTTCATGGAAGTCTCGGTGCCGCTGGCGGCGCCTTCGGCGGCTTTCACAATCCGGTTCCAGATTTCTTCCACGACCCGGGCGTCAGGATGGCGGACCATGTATTCCACTTCGGCAAAATCAGGCACGACGTTGGCCGCCAGGCCTCCTTTCGCGATGATGTAGTGTATGCGGGCGTCCTGCGGAACGTGTTCGCGCATCATGTTTACCATGTAATTCATGGCCTCCACACCATCCAGCGCCGACCTTCCGGCATCGGGTGCAGCGGCGGCATGGGCCGATCGACCGTAGAACCGGAACATGGTCTGCTTGATGGACAGGCACGACGAAGGGCTGGCATCGTTGGCCGAAGACGGGTGCCAGTGGAGGACGGCATCGACACCGTTGAACAACCCGTCACGAACCATGTACACTTTCGCTGATCCGCCTTCTTCGGCAGGGGTGCCATACAATTTGATCGTGCCGGCTTTCTTGTTCTTGAGTAACCACTCTTTCAGCGCGATGGCCGCGGCAGATGAGGCGGTGCCAAACAGGTTGTGTCCGCAGGCATGGCCGCCGGCTCCTTCGATGATAGGCTTCTTGGTAAATACGCTGTCCTGGCTCAGGCCGGGAAGGGCGTCAAATTCTGCCAGCAGGCCCAGCGTCGGTCCGCCGCTGCCGCTCGTGAAAGTGGCGACAAATGCAGTCGGCATGCCCGACACACCGGCTTCAATGGTGAACCCGTTGCGCTTCAGGAGATCCTGGAGTTCGGCTGTACTCTTGATCTCGTTAAAGCCCAGTTCGGCGTAACCCCAGATGTCACGGGAGACCTTCTTGTACTCCGCGGCATGCTTTTCAATTTCACCGAGGATGAATTGCTTGTCTTTGTCGCTCTTGACTTTGGGGTTGATTTCGGTTTGGGCGGCGGCGCCAAGGGTGCCTAGCGCCAGGCAGAAGATCAGCAGGATACGCATGGTCATTGGTTTAAGTCACTCAATATGGCAATAATCCAGACATGCCGCTCGCCGACTTTGACGAACGGCACGGAGATGGCTGCCTTAATGCCCCTTGCTGATCTCAAATTCCACCCGCCGGTTGAGCTGCTTGTGTTCGTCAGAAAATTCCTGGGTAATGGGCTTGGAACTGCCGTACCCGATGGCCCTGATCCGGCTGCCGTCGATGAGGAAAATCGTGATGAGGTAATCGCGGATGGCATCCGCGCGGGCCTGGGACAGCTTCAGGTTGGATTCCTCTTTTCCGGCCGAGTCGGTGTGCCCGGAAATGGTGAGATGAAGTTCCGGATGATCGATGAGGAAATTGGCGAGCTTGTCGAGGTCGGCGTGCATGGCCGGCAGAATATTCGCTTTGCCGTTTTCGAATTCCAGCGATTCGAAGGCGATCTTGCTTTCTATTGGCTCGGCGACCTTGTTGATTTCCATGTCCCCGTTAAGGAAGAAGATTTCTTCGATCCGGAAATATTCATCACCCTGGATGATCAGCAGGTAATTGCGGCGGTTGATCAGGTTAAAGTCGAAGGTGCCGTCTTCCCGCAGGTACTTGGGTGCCACTTCGACCCCCTGGTCAAGATCGATGATCGACACGATGCCTTTCAGCGGGGCTCCCGTGGAGTCCTTCAGGGAGCCTTTCAACTGCGTAGTGGCTTCGGGTTTGGCTTCCATCGGAACCGGGAAAGAAAACAAGTCAAGGTTCTTCTTGTCTTCGGCTTCCGACCGGGCGTAAAAGAGTTCTTTCGAGCGGGAATCAATGGTGAAGTAATACTCGCTGCCCTGCCCGTTGACCAGCGGCCCGATGTTCTTCGGTTCACTCCAGCTGTTGGGCAACCGCATGGATTTATAAATGTCGAAATCGCCGAAGTTCAGGGCGTGACCGTTGGAACTGAAATAAAGCACGTTGTAGGCATGGTGGAAGAAGGGGCTCACTTCGCTTTGCGCCGTGTTGATGATGGGTCCGGCATTCTGCGCTTTGCCCCAGGTGCCCTCTTCGTTGCGGATGGAGAAGAAGATGTCGGAAAGTCCGAAGCTACCGACGCGGTTGGAAGCAAAGAAAAGAGTGTCGCCGCTGTGTGTGAGGGAAGGGTGGGAGTCCCACCCGCTGCTGTTGATCGCGTTGCCGAGGTTGTGCACGTTGCGCCACGCGCTGTCAAGGGCCGGCCGTTCGGCCATGTAAAGGTCGCAGTTGCTGTCGAAACAGCGGGAGAAGATCAGCGTCTTGCCATCAAGGCTCATGCAGGCCGACCCTTCGTTGTAGATCGTGTTGATCTTGTCAAAGCCTTTCGCAGGCATCCAGATGCCATCTACCCGTTCGCTGTAAAAGATGTCTTCGTCGTATTGCCGGGTATCGAAGTTGTTCTTGTTTCTCTTCGAGGTGAAGAGCATCAGGCTGTCGACGTTGCCGATCGTGGGGGCGTAATCCTCTTTGAGCGAATTGAGATTATCGCCCATGTTGATCAGCACGGCATGCGGGGGTCGCAGCGTGTCAATTTCCTTCCGGTACTCGACGAGCTGGTAATAATAATCCAGGGGCACATAGTACTTCTTCTTGTCGCGCTCCAGCGAGTCGTACTCGCGGAACACGTCGGCGGTATCCAGTCCCTGCCGGTGGTGTTTCAATACCAGCTTGTAGAGCAGGATGGCCTCACCGGGCGGGCCCATGCGTTTCGACAGACGCGCCAGTTCCCAAATCATGGCGGTATTCTCCTGGAAATTGCGGATGCCGAAGTTGGAAACGTAGGTCCGCAGCGACTGATAGTATTCTTCCGGGGGGCCTGTCCGTTTCAGTTCCTGCAGCTTTTTGAATTTTTTTGCGTCATAATAGAACGGAACTGCGTTAACATTAGGGAAAACGAATATGTCAGACTGTCCGAATGAGGTCAGCGAGTCGTTAAGCTGTACGGTGCCCGCACCCTTCAGCTTCTTTTTACCTTTCTGGCCGTAGCCGGGAGCGGCTAAAAAGCACAAAATGAGGAGGATAGAAACAAAAAATGGCGTTTTCACGGGCTGGGAAAAAATGGGAATCACCACCGGAATACCGAAAGTTCAAATAAATTTGACTGATATACAACGGGTTGGCATCCCGATTGACCAGTATACGGCACACGCCGGATTGGGGAAGTGCCCCGCGCAAGCGTGTCAACTTGACATTGCATGAGTTCATTTAAGCGATTAGCACTCACCCCCATTGTCCAGGAAGACTCGGAAGAGTTGGTGCAGCTCATTAACCCTGAGCAGGAAACCGACCTCAAACCAGAGGACGTTCCCGGTGAACTGCTCATCCTGCCCATCAAGAATACGGTCTTGTTCCCGGGGGTGGTCATCCCCATCACGGTAACGCGTCAAAAGTCGATCCGCCTGATCAAGAAGTCCTACCAGGGCAACAAGATGGTCGGCGTCGTGGCCCAAAAGAACAAGATGGTGGAGGATCCCTCTGTTGATGATCTCTACCGGTTTGGAACGGTTGCCCGCATTCTCAAGATGCTCGTGTTGCCGGATGGCAATACCACGGTAATCATCCAGGGAAAGAACAGGTTCTCGATCCATGAGTTTACCAGCGAAGAGCCCTATCTCACGGCGCGGATCGATCTGCTCATTGAGCCGGCCCTGAACCTTCAGAGCAAGGAAGCGGAGGCGTTGGTTCAGTCGCTCAAGGATTCGGCTTCGAAAATTCTCCGCCTGAACCCGGAGATTCCCCAGGAAGCCCAGGTCGCTCTCGATAATATTCAAAGCACGCCTTTTCTCATTCACTTCCTCTCCAGCAACCTCAACGTGGAGGTGGCCGACAAGCAGAAGATCCTGGAAACGGCCAACATCATTGACCGGGGTACGCTGCTTCTTCAGTACATGCTGAAGGAAATCCAGATGCTGGAAATCAAGAATGAGATCCAGAAGAAGGTGCATACCGACATCGATCAGCAGCAGCGCGACTATTTCCTGCGTCAGCAGATCAAGGTGCTGCAGGATGAATTGGGCTACGATGGGCCCGAGAAGGAAATCGAAAAACTACGCAAGCGGGGAGCCACCAAGAAGTGGCCCAAAGCCGCCGCCGACCATTTCAACAAAGAGCTTGATAAGCTGCAGCGGATGAACCCGCAGGCCGCCGAGTTCCCGGTGTCCATGAACTATGTCGAGTTGATGCTCGACCTCCCCTGGGATGAATACACGCAGGATGACTTTGACCTGAAGCGGGCGGCCAAGATTCTTGACAAGGATCACTTCGGCCTGGAAAAGGTGAAGTCAAGAATCCTGGAATACCTGGCCGTGCTCAAGCTCAAGCAGGACATGAAGGGCCCGATCCTGTGCCTGTACGGTCCGCCCGGCGTCGGTAAAACCAGCCTCGGGAAGTCCATTGCACGGTCGCTTCAGCGCAACTACGTGAGGATGTCGCTCGGCGGCGTTCACGACGAAGCTGAAATCCGCGGCCACCGCAAGACGTACATCGGGGCCATGCCGGGGAAGATCATCCAGAACATCAAGAAAGCCAAGTCGTCGAACCCGGTGTTCGTGCTCGATGAGATCGACAAGATCCGCAGCGATTTCCGCGGCGACCCCTCGTCGGCGTTGCTCGAGGTGCTTGACCCGGAGCAGAACAATACATTCAACGACAACTACCTGGAAGTTGAGTACGACTTGTCGAAGGTGCTGTTCATCGCCACGGCCAATTCACTCGACACCATTCAGCCTGCCTTGCGCGACCGGATGGAGATCATTGAGATTACCGGGTACACGGTCGAGGAGAAACTCCAGATCGCCATCCGGCACCTGGTGCCCAAGCAACTCAAGGAGCATGGTCTCGGTGACTCGGAGTTTAAGTTCACCAAGGAGGCCTTGCTCAAGATCATCACCCACTACACGCGTGAGTCCGGGGTGCGCAGTCTCGAACGGAAGATCGGGTCGGTCGTGCGTCACATCGCGAAGGACGTAGCCATGGAGGAGACTCCCGAGCGGGTAGTCAACGAGGAGTTTGTGCAGAAAGTCCTGGGCCCCGAAGTGTTTGAGGAAGAACTCTACCAGGACAACGAGACCGCCGGCGTGGTAACGGGTCTGGCCTGGACGCAGGTCGGCGGCGACATCCTGTTTGTGGAATCCAGCGTAAGCCGGGGCAAAGGACAACTTACTCTCTCCGGGCAGCTGGGCGACGTGATGAAGGAGTCGGCGATGGCTGCTCTTTCCTACCTGAAGTCCAACGCCAAGGCCCTCGGGATCGACTACCGGGTATTCCAGCAGTACGACCTTCATGTGCATGTCCCGGCCGGCGCTGTGCCCAAAGATGGACCCTCGGCCGGGATCACCATGCTGACCTCGCTGGCTTCGATTTTCACCCAGCGAAAAGTGAAAGCCAAACTGGCGATGACCGGCGAGATTACCTTGCGGGGTAAAGTGCTCCCGGTAGGGGGCATCAAGGAGAAGATCCTCGCTGCCAAGCGTAGCGGAATCAAGGAAGTCATTCTCAGTGCACGCAACCGCAAGGACGTGGAGGAGATCGAGAAGTCCTACCTGAAGGGACTGGTCTTTCACTACGTGACTACGGTCGATGAAGTGCTGAAGATTGCCTTGCTGAAGGAAAAGGTGAAGCACCCCGTTGAATTTACGGTGACCGACGCGAAGGTCGCCTGAGTTTCTTTACTTTTACAGCCCATGGATTCGTCGCATCTTACCCCGCAGCAGATCGTTGCGGAGCTGAACAAATACATTGTCGGACAGGACGACGCGAAACGTAACGTCGCCATTGCACTCCGCAACCGCTGGAGACGCATGAATGCGACATCGGAAATGCAGGCGGAGATCGTTCCCAACAACATTCTCATGATCGGCGCCACAGGCGTGGGCAAAACGGAAATTGCCCGCCGCCTGGCCCGGCTCGCCGATGCGCCGTTTGTCAAGGTGGAAGCATCCAAATTCACCGAAGTGGGCTATGTAGGTCGTGATGTGGAGTCGATGGTCCGCGACCTGGCTGAACAGGCGGTCAATATGGTTAAAGCACGGAAAAAAGAGGAAGTCAAGGAGAAGGCCGCACAAACAGTGGAAGAAATCATCCTCGACGCCCTGATACCCCCGCTGAAGTCCAGCGTGGTGCACCCGGTCGAATCTGCCGAGAGCGGCGAAATGCCATCTTCCGATGCCGAACTCAACGAGCGCACCCGCAATCACTTCCGGGAGAAGATCCGCCGGGGCGAACTCGAAGACCGTAAAATCGAAATCCAGCTTCGGCAGGGCGGCTCTGGCGGCAACGTGGGTATGATCGGAGCGGGCATGATCGACGAAGTGTCGATGATGAACATCCAGGACATGATCAGCGGCATGATGCCGAAGAAACCCCGGAAACGCAAAGTGACCATTGCCGAAGCAAGGAAACTCTTGCTGGAAGAAGAGGCCGCCCGGCTGATTGATATGGATGAGGTGAAGGAGGAAGCCCTTCGCAAAGCCGAACAGACCGGCATCATCTTCATCGACGAAATTGACAAGATCGCTTCGGGCAACGCCAAGGGAAGCGGACCCGATGTGAGCCGCGAAGGCGTACAGCGCGACTTGTTGCCCATCGTGGAGGGAAGTACCGTGAATACCAAGCACGGGGTGCTTAAGACTGACCATGTCCTGTTTATCGCTGCAGGAGCTTTCCACGTGTCCAAGCCTTCCGACCTGATCCCGGAACTTCAGGGGCGCTTCCCGATCCGCGTGGAGCTGAGCAGCCTGACCAAGGAAGACTTCGTGAGAATCCTCCGCGAGCCGCGCAATGCGCTGACCCGGCAATACGAAGCCATGTTTGCCGCGGAAGGGGTTACGCTGCGCTTCACCGGCGAGGCCCTGGAGGCGATTGCCCAAACCGCCTTCGACATCAATGCCGAAGTGGAGAACATCGGCGCACGCCGTCTGCAGACGGTGCTGAGCCGGTTGCTCAACGAACATCTCTTCGATGTCCCCGACAAGATTATGCCCGGCGCGGTCATCGAGGTGACCCGCGAACTGGTCAACGATCGTATGAAGGGACTTTCCAAGAACCGCGACCTCAGCGAGTATATCCTGTAGCCATGAGCGGGTGGCGCGCCGGAATCCTTCTGATCGCTCTGATGATGGCCCAACAGGTTTCGGGCCAGAAGTACGACAGTGCCTACATCAAATCGTATCGCGACAAGTTCTTCGTGTGGCCGGTCACGAAGCAGCGGCAGTTGTCTTTTCGCTTGCAGGATCCCGGCGACGGAGGCAAAAACGTGGAGTTCAAACCCAACAATGCCTACGGACTTGGCCTGGGTGTCTATCTCTTCGACCTCGGGCTTGAGTTTGTTTTCCCGATGCCCGTGGCGCAAGACCGCACCAACGTGTTCGGATCCACGCGGTCAACGGACCTGCAGCTGAATATTCTCAGCCGGCGCTGGGGCGGAGATGTGGTCTACCAGCGATACAAAGGATTTTATCTCTCCAACCCCGATCCGCCGCTGCCGTCCGGCACGCCATACCCCCAGCGTCCCGACATCGTTTCTGAGAACCTGGGCATTAACGGAGTTTATGTATTCAATGCCCGGAAATTTTCCCTGCGGTCGTCCTTCACTTTCGCCGACCGGCAACTCAAGAGCAGCGGGGGATTCCTGCTGAGCGGAAGTTTCAACCTCTTCGAGATCGACGGCGACAGTGCCATACTCAACCCGGCTTATTCGGCCCTGCTCGGGCAGCAAAGTTCCTTTACCTCCCTCGACTACCGGACCTACGCGGTGGCCCCGGGGTACTCTCACAACTTCATCATCCGGAAAAACTTCTTCGTCAGCCTGTTGTTTGCCCTGGGCCCTGCCGTGCAGGATTTCCGCTACACCGACGACAACGGGGTTCATCACAAGAACACACGGGTGAACAGCTTCCTTGACGCGCGCATGGCCATCGGGTACAGCAACGACAAATTCTTTACCGGCATCACGGTCTCCAGCCAGTCACGCAACCTGGTTATTGATGACATCCGCTTCAGTAGCATCACCACCACGGGTCGCATCCTGTTTGGCTGGCGCTTCTCCGAATGGGGTTTTCTGAAGCGCAGTGTTTGGGAACTGCTGCCGCCCTGGGGCAAGAAGAACGGCCAGTAAGTTACTATTCCTTCTTCGGGTAGTCGTAGAGGAACATCTTGCCACAGCCCCATTTCACTTCCTTCCAGGAATCGACGGAAAGTTTCGCGCCGATGACTCCGGCCGTGGGGATGTTGTCGATTTCTTCGTTGAGTAGGTCGTTGGCGAACTCCGTCAGCCCGGGGTTGTGACCGACGAGCATGACGGATTCAAGGGAGGGCGGGAGGGAGCGGAGAAAGCCCAGTATTTCCTCGGGCCCGGCGTGGTAGAGTTTCTTTTCCTGCTGGATCGTCTTGACCGGGTAATTCATCTCTTCGGCAGCGAGGCGGGCCGTGGCGATGGCCCTGGCCGCGGAGCTGGAGCAGATGAGGTTGGGCAGGATACCTTCTCGGCGCAGGCGTTTTCCCATTTTCGGAGCGTCTTTCTCGCCGCGAGGGCTCAAGGGCCGATGGTAGTCGTCCAGTCCGGCGTCTTCCCAGCTCGACTTGGCGTGACGAAGGAGGTACAGGGTCTTCATGAGATAAAGTTAGTCAGGATTTGGCTCCGCGTTTCAGCGGTGCGTTATCTTTGCGCCCATGAGTTCCCGGCCGCTTCGTAAACGAATCAAGTATACAGCAATTTACTGGGCGGTATTGTTCACCATCTTTATCTCCAGGCTGGTGCCTCGTACCCTGTGGCTGAGCTTGTTTGGGTTAATCGGAAGGATCGTTTACAGCTTTCCATCGCGTTTCAAGGACCTGGTAATCCATCACCTGGGACTGGCCTTTGCAAAGGAGAAGACAACCCGGGAGATTCTGGAGTTGAGCAAGGAGGTGTATGTGATGCTGGCCAAGAATGGGGCGGATGTTATTCGTTCCTGGAGTGTCCGGACGCGGGAAGACCTTGATAAGTTTGTGGTATTCGAAGGTAAGGAGTATGCCGAGCGCGCCAAGGCAAAGGGTAAAGGGGTGATTTATTTTACCGGCCATATTGGCGCCTTCGAGTTGATGATAACAGCCATGGGATTGAACGGCCTGCCCTTCATGGTCATCGGAACCGCCCTCAAGGATGAGCGATTGAATGACATCGTGGTTCAGTTCAGGGCGAAGCATGGCTCGGAGCCCATTCAAAGAGGCCGTGAGACCTTCAAGTTGATCAAAACCCTCAAATCCGGCGGCGCTGTGGGCATGTTGATCGACCAGGACACCAAGGTTAAAAGCCGGTTTGTGAACTTCTTCGGAATGCCGGCATCCACCCCCGTTGGGGCGGCACTCATGGCGATGAAGACCGGCGCCGCGGTTGTCCCGGCACTCATTCACCTGGGCAAAGACAACCTTCAGCATATGGTTCTCTATCCCGAAGTGGAGATGGTCAACACGGGCGATGAGGAACAAGACATGATCACCAATACCCAGACACTAACGACGATACTGGAAGAAGCCATTCGCCGAAACCCGGCACAATGGGTGTGGATGCACGAGCGCTGGAAGACCAAGCCAGGGGAGGAGGAACGGTGAGGAATGGTCGATAGTTCATGGACCATGGACTCTGGACAACTGTCCGCTCAGCGCTTGAAGATGAAGTACACCGCCAGCACCAGGAACACGAACCCGATGAAGTGATTGAGCCGGAAGGTTTCGTTTTTGAAGAAGATCAGCGAGAAGACGACGAAGACGACCAGGGTGATCACTTCCTGGATCACTTTCAGCTGAACGAGGGAGAAGGGTCCTCCGAATTCCTTAAAACCGATCCGGTTAGCGGGAACCTGGAGCATATACTCAAACAAGGCAATCCCCCAGCTGATGAAGATGATGCTGAGCAGCCCGAGGTTTTGACTCCAGGTCATCTGCTTGAAGCGCAGGTGGCCGTACCACGCGAAGGTCATGAAGGCGTTGGAGAGGATCAGGAGACCGATGGTGAGGAGTGCTTTCATAGATTTGGAACAGATTGAAAAAGTCGGGAACAACGGGCCTCAGGGGGTGCCGGGTGGCAACGGGACGGGAATAATACGTTTTGATGCCATGTCAACGATATAGGGAAGGTTGTCTTTCTTGCCAAAGAAGAATACCATGTTTCCATTTGGCTGTTTGGCAGGCCATTTGTCTTGTTTAGCCAACAATACAAGCTCCAGGGTCGTACCAAATCTTGCCTGGTAAATGTCACCACCAAGTGACATAACGGCATCGGGACTATCGTACAGGTAGTGAATAAACTCAAGATTGTTTACGGTCCCCAGGACAGAAAAATCGCCGGACAAAAGATCGACCTGATAAAAAATAGTCTTTGTAGGATAGGCTCCGCGATCCCGGGCAAAGAAAGCGGAACCATTGCGTTCGAAAACAAAGCCAGCATCAATCAGGGGAAGCATGGAGGTGGTCTTTCTTTCCAGGTGGTAGTGGTAATAGGTTTCAACCTCCTCTTCAAGGATGGAATAAAAGATGGATCGGCCGTCCGCAGATCGGTCCAGGATATCTATTCCATGGCGAAATCCCGTGAGGCCCACATGATGGCCTGCTGAATCAACGAGGCAAACAGACTTGCCCTCCTTTCGGCTTTCCAGGTGCACTATTCCTCCTTTAGTTATCAGGTAGCTGTCTGGATATCCAGGCGTGTTGGGAATCACCAGTTGCTTTTCCCCGTTTTGAAGAGCGATGGAAAATAGGGATTTGCCATTTCCTTTGGATCCCACGAAATAGATTCTTCGGCTGGGGGAGTCATGCCAGATCAGGTGTTCTGGCCACTTGATTTCCTTGGACAAGTTCCGGATGTCAGAAAAGTCGCCTGAAGCATAGAAGATTTCAGCCACACCAAAACTGTTGTGCTGTGTAAACAGCCATCCGTCTGAAGCCCGCCCGAGATTTGATTTCTTAAAAACCGTTTGGGTAACCTGTCGGGTACTGCCGCGATCCAATTGGTATTCATAAATGTTGTTCTGATGAATGAATACGACTTTCTGGCCATCGGAGGACCAGTCCATACCGGGGTCTTCTTCGTCCGGAGAGCCGTTGAAGGAAGTCCAGGTGCGTCTTTTGTCTTTCACCAGGGCCGATCGGTCTGTCTGGTACCCGGACCGGCCGGCTCCTTGCTGGATCATGATCTGGGGAAGGACCGGGCATTGGAGAGGGAAGGCCTCAGACTCCATATTTCCAGGCAGGTGGAATTGACAGTCCGTGCAGAAAACAACAGGTAGCGCGAGGATGCTCGTAAAGGTTTGCTTTCCTTTCCGGGCCGGAAGCCATTCAAAGGGTGCCCCCATAAGAGCGGCAGTCAGCCGCTTTATAAGCTCGGCGTGATCGGAATTCAACACATCAACCTGCGTCAATTTCCCCCGGTAGTCAACTGAAAAACCGAGATAGACTTTTGCTTGCAGGTTTGGCGCATTCCGCGTTAGGTCCTTGGTATAGTTCGTGATGACGCTTTGCAGGTAAGCATACAATGGCTCGTAGCTTCCTCTGACTCGTGCTGGGAAATCGGTATCCAGCCTGTCCCAATTCTCCCCTTGTTTGACAAGACTCTTTGTGGTGTCCTTTCTTATGTACAGAATCGAGTCAAGGGTATGATCGTAGACCAGCACCTTATTGCCCGGACTGTCATAGTAGGTCCATGCGCCTGCCTTCTTGCCATTAACCTTGTATCCTTCCTCGTACCATGGGTTCGGTTGTGCGAACGCGCACGTTACTGACAGAGCAAAAACAACCAGCAGGGTAAGGCTGTCCCACATTGACCGTCACTTCACCAACTTCTTGTATTTAATCCGGTGCGGCTGATCGTCGCCGAGGCGCTTCTTCTTGTTCTCTTCGTATTCGCTGAATGTCCCCTCGAACCAGTAGACCTGCGAGTCGCCTTCGAAGGCGAGAATGTGCGTACACACGCGGTCGAGGAACCAGCGGTCGTGGGAAATAATCACGGCACACCCGCCGAAGTTCTCCAGGGCTTCTTCGAGCGCCCGCAGCGTGTTCACATCGAGGTCGTTGGTCGGTTCGTCCAGGAGCAACAAGTTGCCGCCCTGCTTGAGCGCAATGGCCAGGTGCACCCGGTTCCGCATGCCGCCCGAAAGCTCCTTGACCTTCTTCTGCTGATCGGTGCCGTTGAAGTTGAACTTGCCCACATAGGCGCGCCCATTCATCTCTTTGCCGCCGAGCATAATCAGGTCGTTGCCTCCCGTGATGGCCTGGAATACCGTATCCTCGGGCTTCAGGTCATCATGCTCCTGGTCGACATACGCGATCTTGACCGTTTCACCCACCGAGAAGGTGCCCGCATCGGGCTTCTCCTTGCCGATGATCATCTTGAACAGCGTGGTCTTTCCGGCGCCGTTAGGACCAATGATACCGACAATACCGGCCGGTGGAAGAGAGAAGGTCAGGTTCTCGTAAAGAAGTTTGTCGCCGTAAGCTTTCGATACGCCGTTGGCCTCGATCACCTTGTTGCCCAGTCGCGGCCCCGGGGGGATATACAATTCCAGTTTCTCCTCCCGCTCTTTGGCTTCCTGGCCAAGCAGTTTCTCATACGCGCTCAGACGGGCTTTGCCTTTGGCGTGCCGGCCTTTCGGGCTCATGCGCACCCACTCCAGTTCGCGCTCGAGCGCTTTCTGGCGCTTCGATTCAGTTTTCTCCTCCTGCAACAGCCGTTTCTGCTTCTGGTCGAGCCACGAGGAATAGTTGCCTTTCCACGGAATGCCCTCGCCCCGGTCGAGTTCGAGAATCCAGCCGGCCACGTTGTCGAGGAAATAGCGGTCGTGCGTTACGGCAATGATGGTGCCCTTGTACTGGCGCAAGTGTTCCTCGAGCCACTGCACCGATTCGGCGTCGAGGTGGTTGGTCGGTTCATCGAGGAGCAGAACGTCGGGTTCACGGAGGAGCAGGCGGCAGAGGGCGATGCGTCGCTTTTCGCCGCCGGAGAGGTATTCCACTTTTGCATCCGGGGGCGGGCAGCGCAGGGCGTCCATGGCTCGCTCGAGTTTGTGGTCGAGGTCCCAGGCGCCGATGGCGTCGAGTTTCTCCTGGACTTCACCCTGGCGCGCGATGAGTTTCTCCATCTTGTCCGGATCCTCCAGCACCTCGGGGTCGGTAAATTTCTCGTTGATGGCTTCGAATTCCTTCAGCAGATCCACCGTCTCTTTCACCCCTTCTTCCACGATCTCCTTCACCGTCTTGGTCTTGTCGAGCTGGGGCTCCTGCTCCAGCATGCCTACGGTGTAGGTAAGGTCGGAAACCACTTCACCCTGGTACTCCTTGTCGATGCCGGCAATGATGCGGAGGAGGGAGGATTTGCCGGAGCCGTTGAGACCGAGTACACCGATCTTGGCGCCGTAAAAGAAGGAGAGGTAGATGTTTTTAAGGACTTGTTTTCCGGGCGGGTAGATTTTATTCACCCCCGTCATGGAAAAGATGATTTTTTCGTCAGCCATTCAAAAGGTTGCGTTTAGCGCGCAAATATGCAGTTTTTAGTCCACAGTCCAACCCCGAATGCCCCCCTTATTGCCAGCCCCGGAAAAGGAGGGGAAAAGGTTACCTAACATTGGTTCGGGCATCACTTGACTTAGGGTGATTAAATTCTATTTTTGCGGGAATTTTAGACACCACTATGTACTGGACACTGGAATTGGCCTCGTATCTGGAAGATGCGCCCTGGCCTGCGACGAAAGACGAGCTGATTGACTTTTCCATCCGTTCCGGCGCGCCGCTTGAGGTGGTGGAGAACCTCCAGGAACTCGAAGACGACGGCCAGCCCTACGAGTCCATCGAAGAAATCTGGCCCGATTATCCGACCAAAGAGGACTTCTTCTTTAACGAAGACGAGTATTGATTTGAAAATGGTCAGAG
>JAEUUE010000174.1 GCA_016787605.1 Cyclobacteriaceae bacterium | reverse complement strand
AATGTCGATAAACACCTTCCGTTCGCTGCCCCGCAGGATCTTGATGGAAACGGTACCCGTCGTACCAATGGCGTCTACCGCGTTTTTGCAGAGGTTTTCGACCACCCACTCAAACAGCGGGGCATGAACCTGGGCGCGGATATTCTCCGACAGCGCGTAGACCTCGAAATTGATCTTGTTGGACACCCTGGGCTGAAGATAGCTTACCACGTTGGCGACAAGCTGATGCACATTCTCCTCTTTCAGCGCCGGGGTTGATCCGATGCTGGAAAAACGTTCGGTGACCACCCGGAGCTTGGTGATGTCCTTGTCCAGTTCTTCCACAATCCCCTTTCCCCTGAACTGCGGGTCGTCGCGGAGCATTTCGACCCAGGCCATCAGGGACGACAATGGCGTGCCCAGCTGATGGGCGGTTTCCTTGGCCAAGCCCACCCAAACTCGGTTTTGTTCGGCCTGCTTCGAGTAGCTGAAGGCCAGGTAGGAAATGAAGCCGAAGATGGCGATCACCGACAGCTGGACGTAGGGATAGGCGATCAGCTGGGTGAGCAAAAAGGAGTTTTTGTAATAGACGAACTGCTTGCCAAACTCTTCCTGCGTGCTGGGATCACGGAGAATGATAGGGATGGGAGGAAAGGCGGCTTTCATTTCGTCGAGCTGCCTGGCCAGCTCCTGCTCGCGGCGGGCGGCCGACCACGATTCGTCCAGGTCGACGTTGGTATAGTTGAGAATCTTGCCCGACTCGTTCACCAGCATGGTGGGAATCGAGTTATTCTTGTAGATGATCTCTTCGGTAATGAAGAGGATATTACTCGTCGCATCGTTGGAGGTGTACTCGAGCGCGCGGGCAAAGAGCCGCACCTGGTTGCGTTCGCGTTCCTTGAGCTGGTCGACAAGTACGTTGGTGTAGTAGATGCTGCCGAGGCTGATCACCGAGGAAATGACCACGATGATCCACTTCAGGTTGGCATGATCCTGATAAAACTCAATGCTTGCCAGTCGGGGAATGCGGGCCATTCGGAGGGGAAATTACGAAATACCTCGGTGCTGGGTACTAGGCACTAGGTACTGGGTACTAGGTACTAGGTACTGGATACTAGGTACCGGGCCATCAGCCAAACACGGTCCACCGATTACCGGTTACCGGTCGCCGAGATCACCCTTTCTGCATGAACCACTTGGCGAGCACGCGGTAGCTCACCTTGGTGCCGTGCATGAGGATGCCCACGCGGTAGATGCGCGCGGCAAACCAGGTCGTCAGCACAAATCCGCCCGCCAGCAGCAGCATCGACAGGGCAAGCTGCCAGTCGGGAACGCCGAACCCGATCCGGCCCATCATAGCGATGGGCGACGTAAACGGAATGATAGATAACCAAACACTGATCGGCCCGTGAGGATCTTCAAGAATGAAGGTAAATAAGCCGAAATAGCTGATCAGCATGGGTATCGTGATCGGAAACATGAACTGCTGCGCCTCGGCCGGGCTATCTACCGCAGAGCCGACGGCGGCGAACAGCGCCCCATAGAGCAGGTAGCCTCCGATAAAGTAGAATAGGAAGCTGAATATGACATAAGGCCAGTTGATCTGGCTCAGGGCGTTCAATACCTGGAGCGAGCCCGGGTCCTGAGCGGCCATCTGTTGGGCCTGTTCATTCATTTTCATCATTTCCTGCTGCGGGGTCTGCAGGCCGAAGTAGCCCAGGACAAAAGTGGAGAGTGTAGAGATGAGTACGATCCAGATTAGAAACTGGAGCAGGCCCACCGAAGCGAGACCGATGATTTTGCCCATCATCAGCTGAAACGGCCGGACGGAGGAGACGATCACCTCAACCACTTTGCTCATCTTTTCCTCGATGATGCCCTGCATGATCTGGGCACCATAAATGAAGATGAACATGTACATCATAATGCCGCCTGCCATCCCCACGCCAAAGAGCACTTTGCTGTTTGACGTCTTCTCCTGGCCGCCCTCGTCGATCTTTACCGAAGAGATGTCCACCTGGGTCTTCAGTTTTTCGAGTAATTCCTTATCCACATTCAGTTCCACCATCTTGCGGTCGCGGATGTCGTTCTCAAAAATCTTTTCGATGTCGGAGATATCACTGGGGCTAGGGTTGATCCGGGTGTAGAGCGTAATTCCTTTGGGGTCGGCCAGCTCAAAGGAGGGAACGTACAGCAGTCCGAAATCTTCCGATTCTTTGATGACACGCTTGCCCTCCTCCAGTGTGCCCGGAAACGGACTGAAGAGAAACTTCGAAGTGTCGGGCTTGAAATAGCCGCTTTCGTCGATGTAGAGCACGACTTCCTTGGTAGCGTTCTTTTTTTGTTCCACGGCCACATAAACCAGCACGGCCATGATGGCGGGGAAAATCAGCGGCAAGAGGATCGTGGCAACCAGGAAGGACTTCTTCTGGACGCGGTTGAGAAACTCTCGTTGGACTATCAGCCAGATCTTATTCATGGGTTTCTCCTTTTACGAGGGTGATGAAAATTTCGCTCATGGTGGGCACCTTTTCGGCAAAGGCATGGACCTCGGTGAGCCGGGTCAGCTCCTGGATCAACCCGTTGGGATTACCCGCGGTGGTCATCCGTACCTCCGAATGAAAGTAGTCGTCTTCGACCGGTTGTTGGGTAAGCAATTCAAACGCACCAGGGTTGAAATGGAAAGCGCCCTTGTGCGTGACCGTGTAGGTGTTGCTCTTGTACTGCGCTTTCACCGATTTCTTGGTTCCTTCCAGGATGCGCTGCGATTTGTTGATTAACGCAATGTGGTCGCAAAGATCCTCCACGGTCTCCATCCGGTGAGTGGAAAAGATGATGGTGGATCCCCGCTCACGGAGTTGAAGGATTTCCTGGGTGATCAGTTGCGCGTTGACGGGGTCAAAACCGGAAAAGGGTTCATCCAGGATGATGAGCCGGGGCTCATGCATGACCGTACTGATGAACTGAACTTTCTGGGCCATGCCCTTGGAGAGATCCTCGACCTTCTTATGCCACCAGTCCTTGATTTCGAATCTTTCCAGCCAGACTTTGATCTTGGCCACCGCATCATGATGGCTCAGGCCCTTGAGGCGGGCCAGGTAGATGAGTTGCTCGCCTACCTTGAGTTTCTTGTACAGGCCCCGCTCTTCCGGCAGGTAGCCGATCACGCCGATGTGCTCGGGCCGGAGCCGTTCACCAAAGAGGGTGATCTCACCGGCGTCCGCGTTGATGATCTGGTTGATGATACGGATCAGCGTCGTCTTGCCTGCGCCGTTTGGTCCCAGCAGTCCGTAGATGGATCGTTCGGGAACGGTGATGCTCACATCACTCAGGGCAAGGTGATTGGAGTACCGTTTGGTTACTCCGGTGGTGGTCAGTGCGTTCACAGCGATAAGATTAGCGTACCTGAATGAGTCGCCAAAATAGAGAGATAATTACAGGGGATCAAACGCGAGCC
>JAEUUE010000036.1 GCA_016787605.1 Cyclobacteriaceae bacterium | reverse complement strand
GACCAGGCTATCGAAGGTTCGGGCTCTTTCTTTGGCGTGGCTGAGTGTCCATCCATCTACATAAACACCTTTGATGGCCACCGGCAATTGTGAGAGCAGTTGCAGCGACTCTTCGGGGGAAATGTGGTTGCGCAGCACAGCGAAGACATGCCTCAGCACCCGGCCCGCCCGGTCGCGATTGTTCTCATCGCCCAACCTCCTGGCCAGGATGTTCATGAACTCGTTGCCCTTCATGGCGTATTTTTCGAAATCGATGGTCATAACGGTGGGGTTAAAGTCAAGGGCCTTTCCATTGCTCACCAGTAAAACTAGAGGCAGGTGGCAGGCAGAGTAATGATGGGTATCATAGATTGTACATGACTTTTCTGCCCGCTTGGGCTAACGCGGCCCATCCTTGCTGTACAAATCGGCGTAAAACCGGAGTTCACCGTCCCTGGCTTCAGCGGTAAAATACCGCACGTACACCGGGATAGGCGCCGAAACCGAAATGACGTGTTTCTCCTTCTGCGCAAGGTACTTGGTCAATTGCGAGGACTTCTTGTCCAGGCTGCCGGTCACCAGGTAATGCGCCAGCGCCTCGGCTTTTTCCATGCGGATGCACCCGTGGCTGAAGGCCCGTACCGACTCCCGGAAAAGCCTTCGGGCGTTGGTGTCGTGAAGAAACACGCCGTACGGGTTCCTGAATTCAAACTTGATTATCCCCAGGGCATTCTCGTGCCCTTCTTTCTGGCGTAGAGAGACAGGAAAGTAATTGGAATTAAACGATGCCCAGTCGACCGAATCGGGATGCAGCACCTTCCCGTCACGGTTGAGTACTTCGAAATTGTTCTGCTCCACTACCGAAACATCCTGCTGAATGGCCGGAAGATATTCCTTGATCGCAATCTTGCGGGGCACATGCCAGTAGGGATAGGTTACCACGCGGGTGACCGTGCTCGTCAGCTCGGGCGTCGGCGTCTCCGGCTCGCCGACGACAACCCGCGAAGACAGGATGACCGAATCGCCGTCGACCAGGTAAAGCATGAACGAAGGAACCTGCACGAGAAGGTAACGCATACCCCACGGCTTCCGCTCCATTCGCCAACGATCGAGGTTGATTTGCACGGCACGCCATTGCTCCGGCGACTCAGCCTCGGTATCCACCAATTGTCCCCAGGCCCTGCGCAATTGCCGGTAACCCTCAAACGGCGGCTCGAGGGATTCCAGGTGAACTCGCAGCCTCCCTTCCGTCAAAGCCCGTCTCAGTACTTCTCTTCGGACGGAATCCGCCTCGGGATACACCAACTTATCCTGGTGACCATAGCGTAAATCATGACCAAACGCCAGGAAAGCATCGGTCAGCAACACTTCCCGGCGAAAAGGCGCGAGGGCCGAATCCCTCAGCGTATCGACATGGTAGTGCTGCGGCTCCAGCCCGTAAGCCCGCGCGTCATGAAGCATCTTCAACAGGGAATCCTGAAGGCCGTGATCACCACTCCATTGCAGAGCAAACGATACCCCGTGGTAAAACGCAAAGACTTGCTCGCTGGATATCAGCCCGGCATAAAGGGAGTCATCCGGCAAATCGGGAAGCCGCATGACCACCGGGCTTGGAGGCAGGGGCTCAACAACGGGAATACTCTTGCGCTGACAGCCGAAGGCCAGGAGGGCAACGGCGAACCAAATCACCCGGCCTGCTTCGTATCGGGTGCGGACGGTCATGGTCAGGTATGTCTAATCGGGCACCACTTCGGGAGCCGGTCCGTCGTGGGCGTCTGCCGGAAACGCCGGGTCGGCTTCTTCCTTCAGCAGGACGCCCTTTTCATCGAAGTGTAGAGTGTGCACAAAGTCATCCTGGGTGACCTCCACCACGTAGACCCAGTGACCTTTCTCTTTCTTGCGTTCCTTGAGCTCAAACAAGAACTCTTTACGGAAACGCTTGGCGATGTACTCGATCGTCGCATAGGGCAGCTTTTCCTTATCCATGGTCATCATCTTGTTTAAAGCGTTAACGCTTTGGTTCGTTTATACAATCCTACCGTTTCTCCAAATCCCACGATGTGATTCCGCATCGCCTCCTCGACGGCCTTGCGCCGCGAGCCAGAAGGCAATTCCAGCAAATCATCGAGGGCGTAAATTCTAAAGTAATAGCGGTGTGTACCCGACGGTGGACAAGGACCGCCGTAGTTGCGCCTGCCAAAATCATTCAACCCCTGCTCACCAGGGACATCATTCTCTTTAATCGCGTGGGTCACCGGGATATTCCATACCAGCCAATGCAGCCAGGTCCCCGCCGGCGCATCCGGGTCTTCCACGATGAGCACCAGCGACCGGGTTTCCCGCGGCACGTCACCAATCTCAAGGGGCGGATTGATGTTTTCTCCCTCGCACGTATACAAGGAAGGCATCATCGCGTGATCAGCAAACGCCGGACTGCGGACGGCCAGCGCTTTGTAATCGCCAATAGCTTCAGCGGTCTTCATGGCATCGTATTTAGGGTAATCCAAATTCCCTGATTTGATGCCGATTAGCTATGATTTTCGTCACCGGCCCGGAGAATCCTCGACTCACCCGGGCGTCAAAGGAGCGCGCTTTAGGGCTATTATCGTGGTGACGGCCAGGGAAAGAAAATAAAGCAGGATGCCCCCCATCGAAAACCAGCCGCTGACCGCACGATAATCGACCGGCAACAACATCGCGTCGGCAAGCAGACGAACCAGCAGCGAAGCAAGAAGGATGAGCAGTGGAACATAAAGCACCGTGGAATAGGGCTTCACCGACAACCCCAGCACGCCCGGGAGGATGATGGGACCGTGTGCGAAAATCATGCAGAACACAAAGCCGAGGAAGAAGTTGTGCAGCAACATGTCGTAAGCATATGGCATATCACCCAGGAAAAGGAGGAAAAATCCTTCGAGCATCAACGTCACGTAGCCGCAGAGCAAAGCCACAGCGGTAAAACGAACCAGACCTTCCTTGTGCAAGGTGATGCGAATGACATCAAACCGCAGCAGCCAGACGCTGACACCCACCAGCGCCAGCCCGCTGGCATATTTGCCCCAGCCGTGAAAAGGAATGATCAATCCAAGCAGATATAGACCCAGGAACGTGAGCAAATAGCGACGGTCTTTCGGGGTCACCGGGAGGAACCGCGCGAGTTCGAGCCGCTCAGAAACGATGGTGAACAAAAGGAAGGCGATGTACCAGGGGAACACCATGGGATAAAACTGCTTCCACCACAGCAGCGCGGAAGCAACAACCCAGCACAGCGCCCCGGCGCCGGCCAGCCAGAGCGGCAAGTTCCGCTGTTTCCTCAGGTAGGCACCGTATACCGCCACAAACAACAAGCCGGCAATCGCCTGCATGGCCACCGCCACGTGGAAATCGCCCACCAGGAAAACCACCACGCTGATTGCGCTCAACAATGGGCCCAGGTAAAACAGGGGTTGCTTCAGGGGGATCACTTTCTCCAACGCGATGAGGGTTCCTAAAAACCCGCCGACCATAATGGCACCATGGTGGGCGTAGGCCTCCGGCAAGGGCACGACCCAGCCCAGCCGGCCGAGGCCGGAAAACATCCCCACCAGCAGGTTGACGATGGCGGTGACGAGCAACAGGGGCTTGAACAGGCGACTCATCGCGCAAAAATCAACATCGTTGCCGGAGCGCCGGCTGACAAAAATCACTTGGGGCGGGCCGAACGCCGGCGGCCATCCATTTCCCCTCCCCCGCGATTATTATTACCTTGCCGGGAATCCATTAAGACATGAAAATCACCAAACACACCGTCGCAGCGATCCATTATACGCTGACCGACAACAGCGGCCAGGTCCTCGACAGCAGCGCAGGCCGCGACCCGCTCTATTACCTCCACGGCGAGGGCAACCTGATCCCCGGCATG
>JAEUUE010000185.1 GCA_016787605.1 Cyclobacteriaceae bacterium | reverse complement strand
CTCGATTTCAATCGCCTTACTTTTTCACTTCTTCATATTCCACATCCGTGGCGTCGCCGTTACCCTGGCCGGATCCGGCCGAAGGCCCGGCTCCGCTGGCCCCTGCGCCGGGTTGTGCGCCCGCTGCGCCGGAGGCGGCGTACATTTCCTGTGAAGCCGTCTGCCAGGCGGCATTGAGTGCAGCCAGCGCCGTTTCAATGGAAGCGAGGTCCTGGCTCTTGTGTGCCTCCCGGAGTTTCTCCAGGGCGCCGTTGATGGCTGACTTGTTGCCTTCGGAAAGCTTGTCGCCGTATTCCTTCAGCTGCTTTTCCGTCTGGAAGATCATCGAGTCGGCTTGGTTGATCTTCTCGATGCGTTCCTTCTCCTTCCGGTCGGCTTCGGCGTTGGCCTGTGCCTCGGCTTTCATTTTCTGAATTTCGGCATCCGTCAGGCCGGAGGAAGCTTCGATGCGGATCTTCTGCTCCTTGCCGGTGCCCTTATCCTTGGCGGACACGTGCAGGATACCGTTGGCGTCGATATCAAAGGTTACTTCGATCTGCGGAACGCCACGGGGTGCCGGCGGGATGCCGTCGAGGTGGAATCGGCCGATCGTACGGTTGTCCTTGGCCATCGGACGCTCGCCCTGCAGTACGTGGATTTCTACCGAAGGCTGGCTGTCGGAGGCGGTAGAGAAGACTTCCGACTTCTTCGAAGGAATGGTCGTGTTCGATTCGATGAGGCGCGTCATCACGCCGCCCATCGTTTCAATGCCGAGCGAAAGCGGGGTTACGTCGAGCAGCAGCACGTCTTTCACCTCGCCGGTGAGTACGCCGCCCTGGATGGCTGCGCCAACAGCTACCACTTCGTCCGGGTTGACTCCTTTCGAAGGCTTCTTGCCGAAGAATTTTTCTACTTCTTCCACAATGCGAGGGATACGCGTGGATCCACCCACCAGGATTACTTCGTCAATCTGGGATACGCTGACCCCGGCATCTGCCACGGCTTTGCGGCACGGCTCGAGGGTGCGCTTGATCAGGTCGTCGCACAGTTGCTCGAATTTGGCCCGGCTGATTTTCTTCACCAGGTGTTCCGGTACGCCGTCGATGGAGGTAATATAGGGAAGGTTGATCTCCGTTTCGTTGCTGCTGGAAAGCTCGATTTTGGCTTTCTCGGAAGCTTCCTTGAGGCGCTGCAACGCCATAGGATCTTTGCGCAGATCGATGTTCTTTTCGGCCTTGAATTCATCGGCCAGCCAGTTCATGATGCGCGAGTCGAAGTCGTCGCCGCCGAGGTGAACGTCACCGTTGGTGGACTTCACTTCGAATACGCCGTCGCCCAGCTCGAGGATGGAGATATCAAACGTGCCGCCGCCCAGGTCGTAGACGGCGATCTTCATGTCTTTGTTCTTCTTGTCGAGACCATAGGCCAATGCGGCGGCCGTCGGCTCGTTGATGATGCGCTTTACATCCAGGCCGGCAATCTGGCCGGCTTCCTTGGTAGCCTGGCGCTCGGCGTCGTTGAAGTAGGCCGGTACCGTAATCACCGCTTCGGTCACCGTAGTGCCCAGGTAATCCTCGGCGGTGGACTTCATCTTCTGGAGAATCATCGCGGAAATTTCCTGCGGCGTATACAGCCGATCGCCGATGCGTACGCGCACGGTATCGTTGCTTCCGCTTTCCACGGCATAGCTCACCATTTTCATCTCGCCGCTCACTTCCTTGAACTTTTTGCCCATGAAGCGTTTGATCGACTGGACGGTATTTTTGGGGTTGGTGATGGCCTGCCGTTTAGCCGGGTCGCCCACCTTCCGCTCGCCCTTGCCGTTATCCAGGAAGCCCACGATCGACGGCGTCGTCCGGCGGCCTTCGCTGTTGGCAATCACCACCGGTTCGCTGCCTTCCATGACAGCCACGCAGGAGTTGGTGGTACCCAGGTCTATTCCAATGATTTTTCCCATAGTCGTTGTTAAAGGTCTTTGTCCCTTCCCCTTTGTCAATGATTATGCCAAGGAGGCCATGTTGTGGGTTTATGCCAGATTGTCAGGGGGTCGATCCGGGAGGCCGGAATTTCCAAAAAATGGCTATTCTGCTCCCCCTAGTTAAGATACTGATCCCAGAGCGATCGGGCGGGCTCGTAATTGTACTTGCGGAGGGCGCTCAGGTCTTTGGTAGCCTGTTTGATCTGCCCCATTTTGATCAGCAACTTCGCACGATCAAGTACAAAGGAGTATTCATAGGGATTGAATGAAACTGCCCGGTTTAGTTCCTTCAGACCGGTTTCATAGTCCTTTTTTCCAATCAGGATTTTGGCAGACAATGAGTGATAGGTTGCCATAAGGACATTCCGTTGCCTATCCGTTGTCTTTTGTATCAAATCCAATGCCTCTCCGAGTGTCGATTGGGCACTATCGTAAACGCCACGAGCTTGCAACAGGTCGGCGAGTGCAAGTTTCAATTCGGGTTCATCCGGCCAATTCATCGTCACTTGCCTTAACGTATGAATGGCCCCGGTCGAGTCGCCTGCTTTCAACAACGTCTGAAATAAGTCTGCATAAAGATCGCGGGAAGGCTCCAGGCGGATAGACCTTCTCAAATCTTCGCAAGCACCCTTGTAGTCCTGTATTTTCTTCCGGCATTTTGCCCGAATTCTGAAGCCCTCGATGTCTGTACTGTTCTTGTCTAGAAATTGTGAAAAGTTGTCCATCGCCGCAGTACAATTGTCCTGCATGGCATAGATCAGGGCCCGCATTTGGTACGGTAGTTTGGATTGAGGCTTGATCCTCTGCATCTCTTGGGTATCCTTCAAGGCACCCGGATAATTGCGATGGGAGGTCACCATGAATATTGCACGCAAGCGGTATGCCTCAAAGAAATCCCGGTCAAGTTCAATGGCTTTGTTGTAATAAGGGAGCGCGTATTCCAAGGGCAGGGTTCCCAAGGCAGCCATCAGGTAGCCAGCAGCAGAAGCTTCGAAGGCGTTGGCCCGTTCGGCGGCTTGTCGGGTTCTGAGTTGGTCCCCGATGGACAAAAAGCAAAACGCACGCTTAAGAGAGAAGAAGGCGGAGTCATGAAGGCCGTATCCCTTGACTGAGAGGTAGGCGGAAAGACTCTTGAAGTCGACAGACCTTGAGAAGACATCACGGGAGTCCTCCGCTTCAGCTTCTGGCATAATTTGAAGCGCCTTTCGAAGGTCCGCATAAGCCTCCTCAAACTGATTCAACTGGATCAACACAAGACTTCTTGATCTCAGAACAAAGGGATTATTGGGCATATAGTGCAGAAACCGGTTCCAGTCATTGACGCAAGCCGTGTAGTCGCCCTTTTGCAGATGAAGAAAACCTCTCCAATACAGGGCGGGTCGATAGGTGGAATCTGCAACTATGGCATTGTTGATATCGGTCATGTCGATCTTTGACGCCTTCCTGACCTTCAGAAGTTTCAGGAATGCGAGTCCGAGGTGAGCCTCTGCGGACTGGGGATCGAGTTCAAGGCATCGCTCAAAATTTTTCCGGGCTTTTTGCTCGCTCTGTATGGCTATATAAAGTGCTCCAAGCACATAATATCCCTTGGCAAGATCCGGCTTTACCTTGACCGCAGTCAAATAGGCATCCTCAGCCTGACTGAATTGTTTCACGGATTGAAAAAGCCCGCCATATTCCATCCAGATCTCTGGAACCTTTGGCTGCTGAAGCACCAGCTTCTCAAATTGTGTTCTTGCACCGCTGATGTCGCCCAGGCCCTTTTGACAGACAGCATAATAATACCGTGCCGGCCAGAACGTGGAATCAGCATCAAGGACGGATTTGAACAGAATGGCAGCCCTCTGCCAGCGCCCCTCATCAAATTCTTCGAGGGCTTCGTTCATTTGGGGCTGCGCCTTGCCCTGTAACGTCCATGTGAACGTAGGGCGCATAATCGACGTGGAATTGACCTGGAACAAAGTTGACCCGCTCAGACTGAGCGAGTCAAGTTGTGCCCTGCTGGTAAAGCTGCCCAATCCACACAGCAGAAGGAGCAAGCCGGCCGCCAGGCGGGTGAACATGCCTATTTCTTACGGCACCCCTCAATAATCTTCTTCCTGAAGTCGGCGTCGTTTTTCAGGATGGCGAAGAAATCCTCGATGTATTTCTTCATGGTCGCATAGTCTCGCGGCAGGAAGTCTTTTTCAAACTGGCCCAGGGCGGCCATCACGTTGGGTTGGACAGTGAGGTAATGCTGACGTACAAATTGTACCACCGGTTCCTGGCGGCAGAACCCGCGGTAGATCCGGTCGCGGATATCCTGCTGGCCCAGTTGCTCGTTGGGGACGCCGTAAGGCGGGTTGACAAAACCCGACATGTCAAAATCGTAAGCCAGCGGGATATACCGGTTAGGTTGCTGCATCATGATCTTGGCGTTGTGGAGGAACGTGGTCGACCAGTCGAGGTTGCCGATCATGTACTGAAACAGGTCGTGCTTGACTGAGCTGGTGTCGTTGAGCCGGAGCGGGTGGAGGTTGAGGTTCTCCATGATCTTCGCGTTGAAACGCTTGGCCACGAGATCGTCGTCTTCGATGAGGAAACTGACCAGTTCATGCGTTTTCGCTTTCTTTCCGTCGAATTCGATAAAGGTCAGGTTGGCCATCCGGGTCTTGAAGTGATAAGGTGAAATCTGCTCGTACATCTTGTAGGCCGCATATTCCTTGAGGACAAGCTGATTCTTGTCGCCGCTGTTTTCGCAGGGCATTACCAGCTTCAGACTCTTGTTCCCTTCCAGGATGGTTCCCTTGGAGGCTTCCTTTTTCACCTTGATGCGGATCGGAGCGAAGTAGCAGTTCTTGCGCCGAAAGATGCCGCGTGCCCTGATCTCAATGGCGATCGAATCCCAGGCCCCGCTGGCGTTGCGCACATAGAGGTGTGCCGGGAGATAGGTTGAATCGTTCGTTTTCTTTTTGATATCTTTGATTGAGGTAGTCAATTTGAGAGTGAGCGGCTGCTGATCCTGAAAGAGCGGTGTGATGTTCGCCGATTGAGCGAAGGCCATTTGGGTGATCAGGACGAGCAACCCTACGCGAATCAGGTTTTTCATAGACAAGAGGTTTAGGTTGGCAAATCGAAGAAACATATGACCCGGTACTTGCAGATTATAAATATCAGGACTTTTACGGTCTTAATCATCTGTCTGGCAACTTCTTTTTCGGTCTTGCGCTATGAAATCAAGTACAATTTCGATTTGACCATCATCAGCATTGCCATCATTTTTCCGCTGGTTTTTACGATTCGTGCCGCATTTCGGCGACGCGAGAAAGCACTGGATTA
>JAEUUE010000163.1 GCA_016787605.1 Cyclobacteriaceae bacterium | reverse complement strand
CCACGAGCAACGCAGCCGCGAGCAACGAGTAACCGGTATACGCCCACCACGTGCGCCAGGGGGGTGGAAGGATGATCACTTTGAGTGTTCGCTCGTCATCACTCCAGACGCCGTGGTGATTGCTGGCCTTGACACGGAACGTATACGTTCCCGCCGGCAGATTTGTGTATGTACCGGCGCGGTTCCTGTGGTCTGTCTCTATCCAATCCTGGTCATAACCTTCCAACTTGTGTCTATAGAGGTTCTTTTCCGGAGCGGTCATCTCCATGGCGGAGAATTCAAGGGCGAAGTTATTATGCAGATAGTCCAGTGTGATGCTTTCAAGGACTGTGATACTGGCTGGAATGAGAAAATCATCTGGCCTTGCCGGATGTCCCAGAATAACGGCTGGCACATTGTTTACGGCTAAGTTTGTAAACAAAGGGGTCACGGCGGCTTCGCTGAACATAAAATCAGCCGAATTAATCGTATGAATTTTGTTCCGGCTGCCAATCACCAATAGACCGGAATCACCCATAGTTAAAGACCCTACGATAGAAAAATCAGGATTATCATAGAGCTTAAAATGCAGGCCTCTTTTAGGGTCGAAGACGGAAAGCCCCCTGCTGCTGGCAAGCCAAAGGCGTCCCAATGTGTCCTCTACCATTTTTGAAACCATCTCAGAGTTTAGAACATTTGTGAACATGGTATTATCGGAGTCTTTGTCATTTTTGTAAAGTCCACCATCGGTGGCTACATACAAACTTCCATCGCTGCTCCTCAAAAGTCCATCTACCCGTTCTCTGTTCTTGAAGACGTGCTGAAACTTACCCTCCCTGAATAGATCCACGCCAATCTCAGTGGCTACCCAAATCGACCCATTGTCATTCGGGACGATGTGTCGTACAAAGTTGAAAGACAATGAGCTTGTGTCACCAGCAGTTGATTTGAAATTCTGAACTGATCCCTCTGACCCATACTTCAAACGGGGATCTATTCGACTTAATCCTGCGGTGGTGCCGGACCAGACCACCCCGGTTGAATCCTCAAAAATGGCCCATGTTCGATCATCGGCTAGTGTATAGGCACTCAATGAATCATGTCTGTAGAAGGCTACATTGGCAGGCATCAGCTTACCCGAAAGGGAGCTAATCGGAAATCCCAACACCCCTCGTCCCCAGGTAGCAACCCATAATCGATCTCTGCCCCTCCAGGATTTGATCAGGTTGGACTTAATCTCTTTTCGGCCATAGAAATCGAAAATCTTCAAATCAATCCCTTTGCTGGTTATTTGGCCTGTCCAGATTGGATTGCTGTACTTATTTGAGCCCCCGACTACAACCACCTCGTTACTGTGAGGGTATGTGAAAATTATATCATTTATAGAATATTCAGACGCTCCCTCAAACTCAATCTGCTGGGTGCTGTAGGGAAGTGAATTAGGATTGAAACGCCCGATGCCCTCGCGCGTCGCATACCATACATTTGATTCTCTGTCAACACAGATATCCTCAATAAAACCTGATCTTGTCTCCACCCGTTGGCAATATTCTGTGCTCGGATCGAATCGATAGAGCCCATTCGATGTGCCTATCCAATAGATTCCGTCAGGATCTTGATCAATACCCCGGAAGATGAGATTCGGGAATACTGCCCTTCGGGTAATCAAATAGCCGGAATCTGTTGACACTTCTATCACTGGATCCTCCGGTTTCTTTGGATCCAACAAATATGTATAGGGCTTGATCCACCACAAACCATGGCTAAAAAGTATGGCCGTGTCTCGAGGGGCTGCTTTTGGACGTCGGAACTCCTTCCTGGTCTTATCGAATTCCCATAAGCCAAAGGCCGTAGTCATGATTAGATGATCTTTATGATCTTCAATGTGTCGTATGGTATTCGCCTGTTTTCGGTACAAGGGGTCAACCTCATAGTTCATGTACAATCTGGTTCTATTGGATACTTCATCAAATTCGTATAGACCTCCTCCATTCTTGCTGCCGAGCCAGATAAGAGGTCGGTCTGCATCCGGTGCTATTGTGTTGATCAGTGACCGGACCATTGGCTTATATCGGATAAAGCCATCGATACCGGGTTCATACCTCAGAATTTGACCCAGCCCCCAATCGGAGGTAAGGGAATTTACCCAGAGTCGGCCTTTGGAATCTACCTCCATTTTTTCCACCAAGGCCTGGCCCAAATGAAGCAATGAATCCTCGGGCCTATGTTTGTAATGCGTAAACTTATGGCCGTCAAATCTGGAAAGGTGGGTCTGATGTCCAAACCATAAATAACCTAGACCATCTTGGACGACCTTGTTCGTAAAATTTGTTTCCAAGCCGTCTGAAACTGTGTAGTGCCTGATGGAGTACTTCTGTGCCACGGTTACCTGACACCAAAGGATTGTGCATATCAAAATTCTGCTCCGCATTGGCGAACGTTTGTGTTCAAATACAATCAAATTCTAAACCTTTCATTATACTCCGAAGGCAAGGCTTCAAACTCCTCTTTAAATACTTTAGAGAAATAACTCAAGTTCTAATCATTTCCATGGCTTCAGGGATTAGAAATTTCCTGTTGCCGCCCCAGCATTTGAAAATGGAACGCCTTCCGGATCAGGTCCGCGGAATTCTTCGCCTCCATTTTCATTAATAGGTTTTTCCGGTGGCTGTCCACCGTGTAGGCGCTCACCCCAAGGGCCTGCGCTATTTCGATGGAAGAGAGTCCCTGGCTGACCAGCTCCAGGACTCGTTTTTCTTGTGCGGTAAGAGGTTTCATAGGCTTTACCGGTTTTCGTGCTCCGGTGTATCAAAAGTCCACCAAACCCCAGCCCCCCGGCTACCCCCTTTGTTTCAATCTCTAACAGAATTGATACATCACGGAATTTAGCTCCCCTTTCGCCATCTGCCATTTGCGATTTTCGCAACTGAATCCCCGGCACGGACGGACCATCCCATACCTTGGGGGATGCTGCCCAACCTTGATGAAGCTCAGCGCTCCGTTTGCCTCAATCCGGGCCGATGTATCAATTGTGTCAAAGGTTGAAACACCCGAGATAGGCGCCAGGCTCTCCTCCTCGCGACCTTTGATCTGTTAATCCCAACCCCATGACTCAAGGATTCAACTTCGACGTTTTCATCAGCTACCGCCAAAATGACAACCGCGTCGCAGGGGCCGGCGGTGAAGGGTGGGTAA
>JAEUUE010000155.1 GCA_016787605.1 Cyclobacteriaceae bacterium | reverse complement strand
CTCCTTTTGCCCGCTGCTCTTGCGCGAGTGCTGGAGCATGCCCTTGACGATGGCGTCGGCGCGCTTGCCGTGGTGATTGATTTTTTCGAGATTTTGCTTTAGGTCGCTGGCGATTTCGGTGGCCGACTGTATGTTTCCGGTTGCCAGGTTGGCATTCATTTCGTCCACGAGTTCGTTGCTTACTTCACTGAAGTTGTTGACGAAATTCAGGGGGTTTTGGATTTCATGGGCGATGCCGGCGGTGAGTTCGCCCAGGCTGGCCATTTTTTCAGATTGGATAAGTTGGGATTGGGTGGCCTTCAGGTTCTCCAGCGAGGTGCGGAGTTCAACGGTTTGCCGAGCCACTTCCTTCTCGAGCATGTGTTGTTGACGTTCCGCCTCCATCTTCTTCTCTTCCATCAGGCCGACTACTTGTTCGGCATGCTGGCGAACCTCCTGGAGAACCTCCTTGAATCGGAGGGCCAGGTAAACGAACAGGGAGAAGGGAAAGGAGATGTAAATACCCGTGATATAGAGCAGCGAATTCGGATAGAAGTAGCTGAAGTCATGAGTAATAAGCCCAATGCTGAATAGTACGATCCAGAAGAGGGTAATGACTAGTCCGGCCACCACGGCCCATTGCGCTCCGTGCAACGTACGCCAGGAGGAAAGAATGAGGTAAGCGCACAGCAGCGAGAGGAGCACCGCCGGTGTCAGGCCGACGGTATCGGGAAGAAAACTGCCGGCCATACTCATCAACGCCATAATGGCCAGTCCTGATCTTAGCCATGAGGTGGTGTCTCGTCGCATGACGGAGACGAGAGTAACTGGGGCCAGCACGAAGAATCCAGCGGTGAAGAGGGAAGACAAGTGATGAAAGATCAGGTATTGATCAAAAGTTATGCTCTTGGTGTTGTTGGAGTAGGTCACGAAAAGCACAGTCAGCGCCAGGCAAGTGGTAAAGCCGGCAATGAGCGGGAGTGTCTTTTCCAGCGGATTCAACAGGACAAAAATCCAGGACAGGAGCGCAAGGGCGAGGGTTACGGTGATCCAGACAGTGGAATAGATGGTGAGCACCTTGATCTCCTGGTGGAAGTGGTCCAGGTGATGAGGCCCTGTTAGCCGTAGGAGGTTGTTTGAACCTGGAAATTCAGACTTCAGCCTGTGGTATTGGTACGGAGAGAGGGAATCCGTAAAGTGGATGGCCACGCGGTTGATCTGACCAGGTTCCAAAGGAAGAGGGATGGGTACGAAGGAGGTAGAGGGCAGCGGTTGGTATTCTGAGGGTCGCCGTAGCGTCGGTCCGAAGGCGGCCACCAGGCGGCCGTTGATGTACAATTCCAGCGCCGCCCAGGTATTGACCCGGAGTCCAATCGGGTAGGATGCAAATGCGCTGTCCAGATCCAGATTCAGCCTAAACCAACCTTCTGCTTTTCCGTCGGTGTCAACCATATCCGCGGAGACCTCGGAGGGTTTTAAAGTGACCCAACCCGCACCTTCCGGTTCGGCGACAGTCCATGTGGTGTCGTGCCCGGGATGGTACCTCCACCCATCCAGGGTGCTGATGATCAATTCCTTCCTGACAGAATCGAACAGAGAAGGAGCGAGACGAATGACATAAGAACTGTCAGACTGGCTGAAAGCCCACAATGGACAGATCAGGAGAAGCCAGCTGTAGCCTAGCGCTTTCATGCGGGTAGTTGAATGATGAATTGGCTGCCTTCCCCGTCCCAGGATTCCACCTTTATCTCACCGCCATGTCCTTTGGTAATGATGTCGTAGC
>JAEUUE010000147.1 GCA_016787605.1 Cyclobacteriaceae bacterium | reverse complement strand
CAACGCACCCGACAGCGCCTCCCTCGATTACGGAATCAACGTAGGGGGTGTCGATGCGGAATCCAATCCGGGGGAGCAGCCCATGGATTTTCGATGGTTCAGGCTACATGAAGTGGGTCTGCGTGAAATCAGAAAGAACCTGTATGCGGGATTGGGCTTTCACCTCGACATCTATCAGAACATCGTCGACAAGAACCTGGACGTGGCCAATTCCAAATACACGGATCACTACCAGTATTCCTTGCGACAGGGATTTGATCCTTCCCAATATTCCATCTCAGGCCTTAGTGTCAACGTAGTTTATGATAGCCGTGACAATCAGATCAATCCCTACAAAGGATTCTACGTGAATGGCCAGTACAAACTCAACAGTGCCGCTTTCGGAAGCACCCGTGAAAGTGAGATGGCATGGCTGGAAGTAAGGGCCTATAAAGGCCTGTCAAAAGAAAAGCCACGTCATTTGCTGGGCCTCTGGGCATTTGCCAGTTCGGTGGTGGGAGGGTCGGCTCCTTACCTCACACTGCCTGCCGCCAATTATGATACACGCAATCGTTCAGCCAGGGCTTATGTGCAAGGGCGCTTCCGCGGAGAAGAGATGGTGTACAGCGAACTGGAATATCGGTTTCCGATTTCCCGCTGTACGGGAGTGCTCGGCGGTGTAGTTTTTGTCAACGGCATTACCACCTCAAACCGTGAACCCGGCGCGCAGGTTCGCGTGTTCGACTACATCAAGGCAGGGTATGGTTTCGGGCTGCGCATTGCCGCCGACAAATTATCCCGGACCAACATCGCCGTCGATGTCGGGTTTGGTGAGCACTCTATGGGAATCTATTTCGGCGCCGCCGAAGTATTCTGATCCTCTTGCGGGGTTATCCACTCCTGGGCCAGCTTATAGGTAAGTGACAAGATCACGGCTCCCAGGAAAAGCCCGACAAAGCCCGTTGCGATAAAACCACCGATGGCCCCCAGGAAGATCACCAGCATAGGTACCGGAGCACCTTTTCCAAGAAGCCACGGCTTCAGCACATTATCGATGACCAGCACAAATACCGACCAGCCGGTGAACAAGCCGGCCGTGAGTGCATCAGATGTCGACCACATGTAGATGATGAGTGGAATGACGACCGGGCCAACACCCACCTGTACGATGGCAAGGACCAGGCTGATAACCGCCCATAGTCCGGCCAGCGGTACCCCCGCAATGAAGAATCCCAGCGAGGCCAGAACGGTCTGAATCACCGCTACTCCCAGTATACCCTTGACCACCTGGCGGATGGTGGTTTCTGTCAACAGGACGAATTCCTGGCCTCGCGTTCCGATCAGGCGGATGAATACGCGTTCCACCGCCTCGCCCCCGGATTTGGCATACGCCAGCATGACGCCCGCGATGATGATCGATACGACGAACTCCAGGATACCCACCCCTACGCCGGCGAGCGAACGGAAGAGGTGCTTGGCCACATCGCCCAGTTGCTCCTTGTATTGAAGGACAAAAGCCTGTGTAGAGTTGGCCGCGAGTGTCCAGATGTCAACCAACGGCTTGGTTATGGCCGGCCATTCCTGTACACTTTCGGGTGGAGGTGGAATCAGGTGGCCATCTTGGTTATAGGCTTCCCTCAGGTGGCTAATCCCCTCCAGGAGGGAATCGGCCAGCAGCACGCAGGGAATGAGAATGATCAGGAGGAAAAAGGTAACAATAAGCGAGGCCGTTAGTCCCTTTCGGTTTCCTAGTCGCTTGCTTAAGGTGTTGAAGAAGGGATAAGTCGCCACGGCGATAATGACCCCCCAGATCAGGAGCGGGATGAACGGCTTGAGTATGGTAAGACACCACCCCAGCAGCGCGATAAGAAGTCCAAGGCGGACGGCAATTTCGATGGCCTGCTTCATGTAGGGTTTTTCCGAAGAAGGTGCGGGGGAATCATTCATAGTGTCGTATTCAAGGTTAACCACAATATCGCAAAATCCGACAAGGTTGAGCCGTTGGCGGATTGACAAATGTCAGGTGTTCATCATAGTTTATTTTACTATAATTGCGGGCCATTCGGCTGATGGGGCCGTCCTGGTCTCAGAATATCGAATAATTGCTGTTGCCTAATCCAAGCCTTTTATGAACATGTCAAGACCGCGTATTTTTCTCTTCCTTTTGGTCTCCCTGATCGGAGTAATTCCGGCGTGGAGCCAGGGAGTCAAGTTTACACCGTTTGTTGGGTATACCTTTCCGGATAAGGTGTATGGATACTACGGTAACGTGACCATCGGTGATGGGACGAGTTTTGGAGGTGTTCTCACCTATGAGAAGTCGAGCAATTTGGCGGTTGACCTGATGTACAGTTATCAATCGACTTCGTTCGGGCTATCGGCCATAACGCCGGGTTCGGGCTATCAGCCCGGTACTTTCCCCGGATCGGTCAGTTACCTGATGCTGGGTTCAAGGCACAGCCCTGACTTTAACGCCAAGGTGGCTCCTTACGGTGGGGTGTTGGTTGGGGCGGCCATCTTCAATTCCGACCGGACTTCCGAGACCTGGAAATTTGCTGTGGGAGGCAAGCTGGGTGTTGTCTATCACTTCAATGAGAAATTCGGCCTGATGCTTCAAACCCAACTATTGGTACCTGTCCAGGGAGTGGGCATTTACTTTGGTACTGGCGGTGCCGGCGCAAGCACCACCTCGTCGGCGACACAGTTCGGGTTTACCGGCGGCCTGGAAATCAAGCTACGATAAGAACAAACTCTAAAAACTTGTACGTATGAGAAAGAAACTAATTGCGTTGATGTTGGTAGGCTCGCAGTTTGCGCTGTGGGGTTGCTACCTCGAGGGGCCAGATTACACCGAGGAACTCGACCTGGTCTATTCCAATTACAACAACAAATATGACTTCGCCTCCCAGGGGACGTACTCCATTCCCGATCAGATCGTGAAGGTCACCGGCGACCCGACCGGACCGCCGGAATACATAAGCCCCATTTATGCCACGCCAATCCTCAATGAAATCAAGGCGCAGATGACGGCGCTAGGCTGGCAGGAAGTGGATGTCAACGCCAACCCCGACGTTCAACTGATGCCGGCGGCCTGGACTACGACCACCATCGTGGGCGGATACTATGGCGGATACTATTGCTGGTGGTATCCGTACTACTGCGGCGGGGGTTGGTACTACCCGTATACCCCGGTGAGCAGTTACTCTACCGGTACCCTGTTGCTGACCATGGTTGATCCCAACCTGCAAGCCATCGATGGCAGCCTCCCGGTCGTATGGACCAGCGCCATGAATGGACTCCTCAGCAGCGGCACGGATATCAACCGTGTAAAGGACGGCATCAAACAGGCGTTTAAGCAGTCACCGTACCTCAAAACGAACTAATCACCGGCCAAACGAAATGATTATGAAAAAGAAGATATTCCTAATGCTCCTGGTCGGAACAATCAGCGTAGGAGCATTTGCCCAGACCACCTTCTCCATCCAGTATTCGCTGGGTTTCGGGGGAACGATCAATGATTATATTACCTCCACCAGCGTTCGCGGCGCCACATTCGAATACAAGATTTACCCCTCGCCTAATATCAGCATCGGCATCGACGCGGGGTGGAACCATTTCTACGAGCGCCGGGCCTATGACACCTATACGGCGGGCACCATGTCGTTGTCCGGTGTGCAGTTCCGTTATGCCAATGCCGTTCCGATTTTTGCCACCACCAGCTACTACCTGAAGCCGGGCGAAAAGATTAATCCTTACCTGGGTCTCGGTATCGGTACTGTTTTCATGTCGCGCTTTGTCGACATGGGCGTGTTCCGTGTAACCGAAGAAGAGTGGCATTTTGCCCTAAAACCTGAAGCCGGTGTGCTGGTCAACCTGGCACCGGATATGGACCTTATTCTTGGCCTTCGGTATAACAATGCCTTTGCCACCTCCGATACGGATGCCATCAGCTACATGATGTTCAATGTCGGATTTGTCTGGAAGTAATATTTATCCCTAATCCTTTACCAACTATGAAAAAAGCAATTCTTCTTTCGGTCTTTTTTTTCGGCGCTCTCGTGCTGAAAGCTCAGCCTACCGTGGATGAGATCAACCTCATCCAGAGCGCCTACGGCATGGAAAAGCGCGCTATCGTGGAACAATACATGAAGCTTACAGAAGCCGAAGCATCGGCTTTCTGGAAGATCTATGACGAGTACGAAGTCAAGCGT
>JAEUUE010000023.1 GCA_016787605.1 Cyclobacteriaceae bacterium | reverse complement strand
AACCACGGCTTACCGGGACCTTTTTCCTTCACCCGAAAGGATGATTTCAGGAAAAAATAGCCAAATCACCCGAAGGAACTAAGGAATCAGCCGTAATTCCTTCCCTTTTTGCACGGCCTGGGTGCGCCGGCTTACGTCCAGTTTGATGAACAGGTTGGCCAGGTGGGTCTTAACGGTATTCACGGACACAAACAGCTTGTCGGCAATTTCCTGGTTGGAGAGCCCTTGAGCCATCAGCTCCAGCACCTCATGCTCCCGCTTGCTGATTCCCAGCCTGCCCAGCGCCTCCTGGTCGAGCACAAAATCCGGGCGGACCACCACCACGTTGCGCCGGAGCAGCCGGGAACCGGCCCAGATGCCAAAGCCGGTAAATACCAGGGCGATGACACCCACATAGAACTCCTGAGACATATCCCGGACCAGGAACCGGTACTCGATGTAGTTCAGCACCGCGACAAGGGCAGCGAGGGAGATACCGTAGATGGCAATGATGCGAAGCATACAGGTCAATATTCGATTTTTGGACGATCATTATCAATAGTCGATGGTCCATGGTCGATGGTCCATGGAAATGGTGGGCTATTTTAGAGACGATCGAAGAGATTGAATGCCTTTGATCAACCTGGTCAGGGCTTCGTAGAAATAATCAAAGCTTTCCTGGTTGATGATTCCTCGCTTTCTTCCGAGGAAAAGGCAGCCAACGACCTCGAGGGCTGACCTTAAAGCAATTCCCAAGAACCGTTTGAATTCGGCAGTTGACTGCCCGGTTGATCCTTCTGCAATGTTTAATGAAATCGAATCGGCTGCCCGCTGTATCTGACTCGTCAAGACAAATCGTTCGGATTCAGGAAACGATTTGCAGAGCTCATAGACCTCTCCAGAAATCTCCACCGCCATCTGCCAAACCCGTAAACCCTCAAACTTAAATGCCATTACAACAGATTTTCATCTCACCACTATCGTCCATGGACCATGGACTATGGACCATTTCACCCCGCCCACCCATCACGATCCAAACTCCTATACTGAATGGCCTCCGCCAGATGCTCCGGCTTAATTTCAGTTGAGC
>JAEUUE010000003.1 GCA_016787605.1 Cyclobacteriaceae bacterium | reverse complement strand
GGCGCACCCGGAAGAAGTGCTCAAGCTCGACCAGACCGTCAAGGTGGTGGTGCTCGACTTCGACCAGGACAAGAAGCGCATCAGCCTCGGCATGAAGCAACTCACCCCGCACCCGTGGGAGTCGCTGCCTGCCGAAATCGTTGTGGGCTCCAAAGTAAAAGGCCGGATTGTGAACGTAGCCGACTACGGCGCATTCCTCGAGCTCCAGCCTGGCGTGGAAGGTCTTATCCACGTGAGCGAAATGAGCTGGTCGCAGCACCTCCGCAATCCGCAGGACTTCATTAAAGTCGGCGATGTAGTGGAAGCTGTAGTACTCACCATCGACCGCGAGGAGCGCAAGATGTCGCTCGGCATCAAGCAGCTCACGGAAGATCCCTGGACGCGTTCGGAAGTGCTTACCAAGTACGCGGTGGGCACGACCCACAAGGGCATCGTTCGCAACCTGACCAACTTCGGTTTGTTCCTCGAACTGGAGGAAGGCATCGACGGTCTCGTGCACGTGTCTGACCTCAGCTGGACGAAGAAGGTGAAGCATCCTTCGGAGTTCACCAAGGTAGGGGAGACCCTCGAAGTGAAAGTGCTCGAGCTGGATGCGGCCAACCGTCGCCTGGCCCTGAGCCACAAGCACCTCGAGCAGAACCCATGGGATACGTTCGAAACGATCTTCACGCCGGGCTCTGTTCACAAGGGCACCGTGGTGAACAAGAACGACAAGGGCATGATCGTGGAGCTGCAGTACGGCATCGAAGGCTTCTGCACGATCAAGAACATCGCCAAGCAGGACGGCGGCAAGACCGAGATCGGCGAGTCGCTCGATTTCAAAGTGCTGGAGTTCTCGAAGGACGATCGCCGCATTTCCCTCAGCCACAAGGCGACGTGGTCGGCTGAAGTTGAGGAGAAAGCCGCACCTCAAGCCGCTCCCAAGCGCAAGCCGGAGTCCAAGGGTAAGACCATCGCCAACATCAACCAGCAGTCGGAGAAATCCACGCTGGGCGACCTGGAAGCGCTGAGCGCGCTGAAGGAGAAGATGTCGGCAGCCAAGTCGGCACCCTCAGGAGAGGAAACCAAAAGCGAATAGGTAGTAATTGGTTATACTGGAAAAAGGTGACTGGAAACGGTCACCTTTTTTTGTTGCTCGTCTCTCGTTACTCGCTTCTCGTTTACTGGCATCTCGCCTTTGTGCCCTGATGCCCCCATCAACCGGCGGGTTATTTGCGTTGCAGAAGACTAAACTGTTGAACTTTTGAACCGTTGAACTCGCCTGCAGCGACCTGAATCCAAGGAACCCGAGGAACCCAAGGAATCCGAGGAACTTCAAGCGTTCATCGAAATTCAGTAGATTGTCTGACTCAATCAGCGGACTATGCAACGACGAAAATACCTCAAGACCATGGCAGCGGGAACATTATCCACCGGCTTACTGCTTGACGCTTGCACCCCCAACGCAGAGACCCCGGTAACTTCCCCTGCACCGGGCCCGTTATCGGCGCGGGGCATGCAGGCCTCCACGACGGCGGTGCGCGTGGACATGGACCTGTACTTCGAAGCGGCGGCCGACCTGTATCACGCAACGACCAACCCGCAGGGAAAATTTCCCCTCAACGTAGCGGAGAACCGCCTGAGCTGGAAGCTTCTCAAGGAGAAGATAGAAAGCATCGCCCGCGAACATCCGATTGAAGACTGGGTCGCCAACTACACCAGCAGCGTGGGCTCCCTGTCGACGCGGCAAGTCCTGGCTCAGTTCCTGGAGAAATTCCTGACCCATACACCGATCGACCCCGAGCATCTCTGCTTGGGCCCGGGTGCGGCGGCGGTCATCGAGCAGACTTCCTGGATCATCGCGGAGCCGGGCGACGTGGCAGTGATCCCGGCACCCTGTTACTCCGTCTACACCCAGGATATAGGCAACCGCCCCGGCCTGGAACGGTATGATTTGATCACGCACCGGGAGATGTCGGAATTGAAGGGAGGACCTTTGGTTACCACCGACCACCTGGAGAAAGCCCGGCTGGAAATCGAAGGCAAGGGCAAGCGATTCAGGCTGTTGATTATTACCAACCCGGACAATCCGACGGGGGGCATCTACACGCGCGAGCAACTTTCTGCCTATGCCGACTGGTGTATTTCCCACCAGGTGCATATGGTGGTTAACGAGATCTATGGCCTTTCACTTCTCGACACCCGGCACCCGTTGCTGCGGGAGGATTATCCGGAAGAACGGCCGTTCACCTCTTTCGTCCAAATTATCCAGGAGAGAAAAAGCGATTACCTGCATTGGTGGTATGCACTCTCGAAAGACTTCGGCGCCTCCGGGTTCCGGGTGGGTGCGTTGTACACCATGAACGAGACCCTGCGCAAAGCCTTCAACAATCTCAATGCACCGGCGATGGTGTCCAACTACGCCCAGTGGACGTTCGAGAAGGTGTTGGGTGACCACGACTTTGTAAAATCCTACGTCGAGGCTAACCAGCGGGCGCTGACGGAGAACTACGGACTTGCCGTGTCACGGCTTCGGAAACTGGGAATTCCCTATTCCCCGGCCCGCGGGAGTTTGTTTGTCTGGCTCGATCTGTCGGAGTTCATGACGGAGAACACCCCGGAAGCCGAGCATGCGTTGTGGATGGACTTGTACAAGACCTCGGGCGTGCTGCTTACTCCCGGCGACGGCTTTGGTCATGCCAAGCGAGGGCAGTTCCGGCTTGTTTATCCGTACGTCTCCAAGGAAGGACTGGACGTGGCGATGGGGAGGGTGGAGGAGTTTGTGAAGGGACGTCGAGGTGCCGCATAGCGCAAGGGCAGATTGAAACCATTTTTCAGTTGCGGTCCCGTTGATTGAGGTAAGCACTCAAGGCCTCCAGCCGGTCCGTGTTGATCAGGTCCACGCCGGCATCGAGTAGCACGGCCCAGGCCACTTCATTGTCCGGTATGGCCCAAAGCCTGAGCTTCTTGTTTTCGTCGTGCACCCGTTGGGCGAGAGTCCGGATCTTTTCAAGTTCTGAAGCGTCCGGCGCGCCCTTGCCGTTCCACCGCATCCAGTTGCGATAGTGATCGCTGATCAGCGGCATCTGGTTCGCGGAGTATCCTTTGCCCAGGTCGCCTGGCCGTCCATCGATGTAGACATGATTTGACTTTAAAATCAGGGCATAGTCTCGATTGCCGGAGATGACGATTCGGACGACGGGGTGGGAGGGGTCGGCAGGGAACAGTCGTGGATACTTGCTGAGTACTTCGATCAATTTCTGCAGCGTCCGGGAGGCATCGGTCTTGATGTCGATGAGAAGCGTGATGGAGCCTGGTGACTTCTTCGCGGCCTCGAGTCTGACCAGGCTGTCGAGGGGATCCAGGTATAGCTTCTGCAGCGTGCGCTTCTCGGAGACTTTGGGGTGGTTGTGGGCGACATACAAATCATCGCCAACCAGGTGAATGTCGGCTTCCATACTGCGGAAGCCATTATCCCACGCATCCAGCAGCGGCCGGGGATGCTCGTAGTCGTTGTGGGCATGGGCGTTGGGATGGATGAGTTGCCCGTGGCAGGGTGTGGCGAAGGTCAATAGTGCGGCAATCCAAAAGCAATGCATGAGGGAATGTAGGTAAACTTTTGGTGCAGCGATAGTTCAATGTTCAAGGATCAACAGCTCAAGGTTTGCCTGTCCGGGCTCCGCGAAGTTCAGGACGTCCTTTATCCACTGGCCCAGTCGGATGGAGATAGGGATACTTTCACAGTATTTTTGTTTTTGTGGCCTATAGGCTTATTTTGACTCGTAAGTGACAGTTCGTTTTTATTCGAAATGGGCAAATGAATAAAGCACAGTCAATATCGCTAGTCGCTTTAGCGCTGATACTGAGCTTTGCCTTTTACGTGCGGTACTTGTCAGCCAATAATGGGCTGCCTTACCTCTATGAATGGGATGAGCCTTTTATTTCTACCTCGGCTGTCAATATTATCAAAACGGGCGACATCAACCCGGCTAACAATCCGGAGATATGTTATGGCGGGTTTCTGCGGTATACCTGCGCAGGCGCAGATTGGATTTACTATAAGTACCTGGTTCTTTCCGGGCAGATTGCGGATTCCTCGGAAATCAAAACCAGCATGGAAGGCGGATTCAGAACGCTTTCACATCCCGAATTCTATTTCATAAACAGAATCCTTGTGGCGCTGCTGAGTATCCTGGGCGTTTACTTCGTGTTTGCGATAGCGAGAGCTTTGACGTCGAATGCTTGGACCGGGGTTATGGGTGCTCTCTTCATGGTTTCGTTCATGAATTACTTCGAAGGTTCCATCTATGCACTGGTGAATGTTCCCATGACCGTGATGACCTTGGGTGCGCTGTTCTTTGCCCTGTCTTATCTCCAACATAAAAACAGGAGTAGCCTCATCTGGTCGTTTGTATTTGCCGGCCTGGCCGCAAGTACAAAGTTAACGGGAGGTCTTTCCCCGCTTTTCCCGGTTTTGAGCTACCTCATGGTAAGTCGACCGACCAATATACAAGAGATGAAGGCCACGATGAGGGCGCTCTTCTTGTATGGGCTTGTCGTATTGGCAGTTTTCCTGGCACTTAATCCAAATTTGCTGACCGATACGCAGAATTACTTGTATTGGAACGAGTGGATAATTCAAGTATATAAAGAGGGTAAAGGACATTTATCCAGAGAGCCTGGTTGGGAGCATTTTACTTACCAGGTGGCTCTGATGAAGCAGGAAGCCGGTGTCGCAATGCTCGGCCTGGGCATCGCTGGATTCGTGCTTTTCTTTCTGGATCTGGGGAGGGAGAGAGTGGGCTTTACTATATCCAGAAAGCAGGTCGAGTTGAATTGCTTCTTGGCCGCATTCCCGGTCATTTACCTGGTGTATGTAACGACCACTTACCGGGTCGCCTATGCCAGAAACTTCATTGTGCTTTACCCCTTCTTGGCCATTTATGCGGCCATTGGGGTTACCGGTCTTGCCCGGCTGATGATCTCGTTCTTTCCCAAAGTAACCGCTCCTGCCATTCAATGGATGCAAGGCTTAGCTGTTGTTGTACCCCTGGTCATTGTGATGGACGACCTTTCCTATATGTTTCGATACGCCAGGGTAATTTCAGAGAGGAAAGATACCCGAACCGTAGCCATCGATGAACTCAACAAGATTCAATCACGGGAGATTATTGGTGTTCCGCGTGAATTGCAGTTTAGCGAGGTGGACTTGCGGCGCCTGAAACATCCGTATCGGATGTATTCGGCGTATAACATACGTAAGGCCTTCGTGGAAAATTCTATTGTGCTGTCCGGGCTGTATAAAAGCCAGGATCAAAGCTTACATCGCTTGGATTCTGAACTAAACCAAATGGCTCTGAATTCCAGCCTTCTGCATAGAATAGATGGGGGCCCTATTTACCTGGATACGACATGGATGGCCATGCAAGCACCTACAACAAACCCTGAGGTTATTCTTTTGAGGGGAACTACGTATGAAGCGGCGGCGGCAGTTCCTTTGGATGTCTTATGGACCAGTTCGATAGCCTTCTTTGAAGATGGCAGGAAGTTAATCGGGAGACCTTTTCTTGAAGAAGCGACCTACCAGATGATCCTGAATATTTCCGGAACGCCGGCGAGGGGTGTTTACCCGCATATCAACATCTATCTCGATGGAATCAGGATTAAGGAATTCAGTTGTGAGCATGGAAACACTATTTTTCCTATTGAAGTGAATATTCGTCAGCGTGGATTGCATCGGATTGAAATGGAGTTTGATAATGATATGTGGACTGCAAGCGAGGATAGAAATGTGTTTTTGAGCAGTGCCCGAATTTTCTTAAAGAGATAAATGAAATCCTTCAACGGAGACACCCGTTGCCTCTGATTGACCACCGGAGCCTGTTCATGCGTACTCTGCCCTTCCTGGTGTTCCTTGTCTTCCACGCCGGCCTCGGATGGGGGCAGCCGGCCCAATGGCACTTTGGTGTGGCGGGTGGTGTCGTCGGAAGTTTTGGCCCCTCGGATAATCAGGCCGAACTGGTGGGTGGTCAAAACCCTGCATCATTCGATGGTATGCAACATCTGAGCCCGGCATTCAAGTCCGCCGCAACTTTCGAGTTGACTGGTGGCATGTTCAAAAAGTCATTTGGTTTCGATGGCACGGTAGGCTGGTTTGCCCAACCGGCCGTGATGGTCATGGCGCCGGCCACGTCCTCCGACGGCCCGGCCCAGATGTCGTTGGATTTGATGAACGTCCGGCTGACGCCTTCGATGCGGGTGGTTGGAAAATCCAACGAGGATGAACACGGAATATGGATTGGCGGGTTCGGCAGTTTCCTTTTCCCGGTTCAAACATCGGTTTACCCTTCCCTCACAACCCTTTATGGCATCAAGGGTATCAATCCCTCCGTGCAGTTTAACTGGGGAATGTCCTTCCGTGGGTTTTTCCGAATTGGCCATTCCGGGCTGTTTGGTTTCTCCGAAGCCAGCATCACCCTGCCGGGCGTTGTTGGTTCCATCGGGAGTTTCCAGCTGGAGCCGGGGTCATCCTATGTTCTGACGCGGAGCGAGATCAAGATGTACAGCTTCCGGATCATGGGCGGAATCGGGTATCGCTTAGGTGCCCGGGTCGGCAAGACCTCGCCTCCAACCAGGTGAATGTCGGCTTTCATGCTGTGGAGGCCATTATTCCAGGCATCGAGCAGCGGCCGTCACTGCTTGGCCTGGTGGTTTTCATAATCGGCCTTCTTGCGCTTCCATCGCTTATGTGTCCAAAGCCAGTTAAAGGGCGCTTTACGGATATCGCTCTCCAGCATTCGGGTATGGGCCTCGGTGATTTCCCCGTAAGGCAGTTCGCGGGGGTTTTCACAGATCAACCGGTACTCAATTTCATAGTGTCCACGAGCCAGGCGATGGATGAACCCGTAGACTACCGGCGCATCGTACTGAACGGCAAACTTCTCGACGCCAAACTGGACTCCAGTCTCCTGGTTCAGGAAGGTAGTCCAATAAGGTTGCTGGCTCAGGGTGGGACTTTGGTCAGCCCCGAAGATGACCAGTGCTGGTTTGGCTAGCCCGGAATCCAATAGCTGTTTCACTTCGGCATAGCTTCTCATCATCAAACCGAACCTGGACCGGCTCTTCAGAATTTTGTCATTCATGAATGCATTTTGGAGCGGCGTATAAATGGCAAGAGGCTGATGCGGCAGGTGGAGGGCGGCGCTTAAGGCGAGCCATTCCCAGTTCCCGGAGTGACCACCCACCAGGGTAACCGGTCTCCCCAGTTGAAAGAATTTATCAAAGATTTCTTTGTTCCGGTGCTGAAACCGCTTGTTCAGCTCCGTGGGTGTGATGCTGAATCCCTTGATGGACTCCACCAGGAGATCGCAGAAATGATGATAAAACTGCCGCTCCACCACCCTGAGTTCTGATGCCGAGAATTCGGGAAACGAATTTTTCAGGTTTGTGCGAACGACCTCCCTTCGGTAACCGTGCAGGCTATAAATCACGGCATACAGCACATTGGAGAGCCCATAAAGAACTGGAGTAGGTAAGAAACTAAGGGGCAGGAGGACCAAATAGTAAAGTATACTCACCTTCTATCTCGACTTCAGACCCGTTGCAG
>JAEUUE010000169.1 GCA_016787605.1 Cyclobacteriaceae bacterium | reverse complement strand
CAGTTCTATGGACCCGTCAAAAGCTTCGAAGGCGCCTCCCGCTTCGTCCTCGGCCTCGCCGGCGACCTCACCGTGGTAGGTCCGAAGGAATTCAAAGAATTCGTGCGGGAAAAAGCCAAGTTGATATAAACCGCAGAGACGCGGAGGCGCAGAGGGTCTTCCAACTACTACTTGCCAATTACTGATTACCTAATACCGACTACCAATCACTGATCACCGGTCACTGGTCACCGGTCACTGGTCACCGGTCACTGGTCACCGGTCACCGGTCACTGGTCACCGGTCACTGGTCACTGCCCATAGTAAGCCTCCGGCCCATGCTTCCGGCTATAATGCTCCTGGATCAGGGCATCGCTGAGTGATGGCGCGTCAGGGTTAACCTGGAGGGTGAGGGTGGCCATGCGGGCGATCTCTTCGAGGATTGCAGCGTTGTAGACGGCTTTGTTCGCGTCCTTGCCCCAGCAAAACGGCGCATGACTGCCCACGAGCATCATCTCCACCTGGCGGTAGTCGAGCTTGCGGTCGGTAAAGCACTTGATGATCTGGTGACCGGTTTCCAGCTCGTAGTTGCCCTTCACTTGCTCGGCCGCCATCGGCGGAGCACAAGGAATGGGGCCCGCCACGTAGTCGGCGTGCGTGGTGCCGAGGATGGGGATGTCGCGCTGAGCCTGTGCCCAGGCCGTGGCGTAGGTCGAGTGTGTGTGGACGATGGCGCCGATCTCCGGCCACGTCTTGTAGAGCAGCGCATGCGTGAGGGTATCCGATGAAGGGCGTAGCTCGCCTTCGATGGTCTGGCCGTTGAAGTCCACGATTACCATCATGTCGGCATCCAGCTCGGCATAGGCTACGCCGCTGGGTTTGATGGCGAAGGCCTGGAGTTTGCGGTCGCAGACGCTCACGTTGCCGAACGTGAAGAGAACCAGGTTCAGTTCGGGCAGGCGCAGGTTGGCTTCCAGGGCGGCCTGACGGATCGCATCGTATTTGCTCATCCTAGCGGGTTTTGGTGGAACTGCGCCAAGGCCTGGTACCGGGCGTAGCGCCGGTCATACACGCCGCGGCGTTCCGGGTTGGGAAGGTACGTCTTTTCAAAACCTCGTCCCATGGCCTTCATGGCGTCTTCTACTTTAGGATACAGGCCGGCCACGGTGGCAGCAAACATGGCGGCGCCGGCGGCACAGGTCTGGTCGGACGCATGGATACGCAGCGGCATCTGCATCACGTCGGCCATCACCTGCATGACGTACGGCGACTTCCGCGCCACGCCGCCGAGGCCGATGAGTCCTTTCACGGGGATTCCCTCTTCCTTGAACCGCTCCACGATGGCACGCGCCCCGAAGCAGGTGCCC
>JAEUUE010000131.1 GCA_016787605.1 Cyclobacteriaceae bacterium | reverse complement strand
GTTCGACATCGAAATCACGACGATGAAGATGTCGCTGCGCACGATGATGGCGAACCGCGACCAGATCACGGCCACCGCCTTCGTGGGCGACCAGGCCGCCCCGGTGAGCGAACATTGGATGACGTTCCTGAACCAGGAGTCATCGGTCTATACCGGTATCGAAAAGGTCGCCCGAAAACTCAACTACCCGGTCGTCTACATGCACCCGACGCGGCCGTGGCGAGGCTACTATACACTCACCCTCGAGGTGATCGTGGAAGATCCCTCCCGCACGGTGGATAACGAGATCACCGAGATCTATACCCGAAGGCTGGAACGCGACATCCGGGAAAATCCTCCCCTTTGGCTGTGGTCACACCGGCGGTGGAAAAGCAAACGACCTCAATCGATTCCTGCACCTGCTCCATGAAAGCCCTCTCCTATTACCTGACCTATCCGGTTATCCGGCTCATTGCCGCCCTGCCGTTCTCCGTGCTGTATCGCCTCAGCGACGGCCTGGCGCGCCTGCTCATCTGGTCGGGGTACCGGCGCGAGGTGGTGGAGATGAACCTGCGCAATTCCTTTCCCGCCAAATCGGCGGAAGAGATCAAGGCCTTGTCGAACGACTACTTTCACTACCTCTGCGACCTGATCCTGGAGACGCTGAAGACCATGACGATGTCGGAAGAGGAATACCGGAAGCGTGTGACGCTGAATAATCCCGAAGTATTTGCCTCGCTCGCCGCCCAGAACAAAAGCATCATCCTGATGCTCGGCCATTTCGGCAACTGGGAATGGTTCGGGCCTTGCGTTACCCTGAAGACCGACTTTCAACTGAACGTCATTTACCGGCCCCTGTCGCACCCGCATTTCGAGCGGCTGACGGCGTCGTGGCGTACCCGCTTCGGGACGGAGATCACCCCTGTGCAGCAGACGCTCCGGAGCATGGTGGCCAACAAGAACCGACTGACGGCCACGGCCTTCATCTCCGACCAGTATGCACCCGGCCAGAACTACTGGACTACCTTTCTCAACCAGGAAACGGCCGTGTTTACTGGGGCTGAAAAGATCGCCTCCAAGTTTGGTTACCCAGTGGTGTACCTCCATGCTAAACGGCCCAAACGAGGTTACTACATCATCACTCCTGAGATCCTGTTCATGGATCCGGCGATGACTACCGACAATCAAATTTCCGAAGCGTTTACGCGCCGGCTGGAGAAGGATATTGTGGAGAATCCCGTGATCTGGCTATGGTCGCACAAGCGCTGGAAGAATAAACGGCCGACCGGAGCGTAGGAATGGCTATATTTGCGGCCTAATACTTAAACCGTTGCGTACCGAAAAGGAAATTCTTGCCGCGAGCAAGGAATTTGTGGGTGAAAACAGGCTTCGTAGCTGGTACGAGTTCCTGGTCACGCTGCTGCTGATCGCGGCCCTGCTTACCGTCTGCTTTTTCCGGGAAATTCCCCTGGCCGCCCGGCTGGCCGCCAGCGTCATCTCCGGCCTGCTTTACGTCAGGCTCTTCGTCATTTACCACGATTACCGCCACCGGGCCATATTGTTGAATTCCCCCACGGCCAGCCTGCTGATGAAGCTGGTGGGCCTGTACGTCCTGGCCCCGGAGAACATCTGGACCCGCTCCCACGAGCATCACCATAACAACAATTCCAAGCTCACCCTTTCGGGCATCGGTTCCTACCCCACGGTAAGCAAAGACCGGTTCCTGACCCTGACCCCGGCACAACGCCGCCTGTACCTGGTCAACCGGCATCCGCTGACGATCATCTTCGGCTACCTGACGCTGTTCATTTACTGGCTGAACCTCAAGTCATTCATCGAAAGCCCGAAGAAGCATATGGACTCGCTCCTGGCACTGGTTCTCCACGCCGGCATCGGCGTCGCCATCTGGATTCAACTGGGTGCTGAGACCTACGTACTCGCCTGGCTCCTCCCGATCTTCATCATGTCCGGCCTCGGCGCCTATTTATTTTATTGCCAGCACAACTTTCCCGGCGCTACGTTCCGCCCGAACCAGGACTGGACGTACGCCAACGCGGCGTTGTCTTCCACCAGCTACATGGTGATGAGCCCGGTCATGCATTGGTTCACCGCCAACATTGGCTACCACCACGTGCATCACATCAATTCGAGAATTCCTTTTTACCGGTTGAAGGAAGCGATGAACGCCATGCCCGAATTGCAGAACCCGAGGACGACATCGTGGAATCTCCTCGAAGTCTGGCGTTGTTTCAGGCTGAAGGCCTGGGATAACGAATCCGGTAAAATGATTACGATGCGTCAGCTGAAGGCCAGACCCGTCCCCGTCAAAGCCTGATGACCTGGCGGCTGCGACTGCTTTCTGCGGCCGCATCGAGTACTCTCATCACCCTGATTCCTTCCTCTGCGGAAACCGGCACCGGCGCCCCCTCGGTGATCGCGAGATGCAACTGATCAAAATAGCCCAGGTAGTTACCCCGTGGGCTTTCGATAGGGTCCTGGCTGTCAATGCCCGTCTTATAGAGGACGCCATGTTCCGACGGAGGTTCGATGCCGTAAAATGCATCAGACGGTATCATCCCCTGCCGCAACTGGGTCTCCTGCATATCGCTGCGGTTTTTCACAAAAGTACCCTGGGTCCCATGGATGATAAAACCCGGTCCGGGCTCTCGCACCAGGTAGCTGCTGTGTAACCGAACCCGAAGTCGCGGAAAATAGAGCAATACCTCGAAGTAATCGTCCACCAGCGATCCGTTGCGGCAGGCGCGAAGGTCGCCGAACACCGCCTCGGGCATGCCGAAGAGCACGAGGGCAATATCGACCAGGTGCGGACCCAGGTCCATGAGATTGCCCGCCCCGGGGCCAGGCGTTTCGCGGTGCGCTTTCGGACTCAGCGTGGGATTGAAGCGATCAAAGGAGATTTGCGCTTCCACCACTTCACCCAACAGCTGTTCATTCAATACCTGTTGAACCGCCATGAAGTCGCTGTCCCAGCGGCGGTTCTGATACACCGACAGAATTTTCTTCTTCTCCTGCGCCAGCCGGTTCAATTCGATGGCCTCGGAGGCGTTGCTGGTAAATGCTTTTTCGACGAGAACATGTTTGCCGGCCATTAGGGCCTTTCTGGCATAGTCAAAATGGGTATTCGTCGGCGTATTGACCACCACCAGTTCGATCGTCGGATCGGCGAGGATTTCTTCCAGCGTCGCGTAACTCCGGGCCTCGGGGTAGTCGTGCTGGAAGAGATGTTTGCTGCGCTCCCAACACCCCGCCAGCCGGAGGCCGGGATGTGCCTGGATGAACGGGGCATGAAATACTTTTCCGGATAAACCGTAACTGAGTAAGGCAGTGGAAACTGTTCGCATGGGCGGAAGGTACACTGAATCCGGGTATTGGAGGTATGATCCAAGTCATGAACCATAGCCCGGGATGGACCAGGATGGGATGGCCTAAATTTCCCGCTCCAGCGGGCGCGTGAGACAGGTGGGCCCACCCCCGCCCTTGACGCTGATCTCCATCCCCTCGTACTCCAGAACCTT
>JAEUUE010000115.1 GCA_016787605.1 Cyclobacteriaceae bacterium | reverse complement strand
TGCTGACAAAATCCGATGTGCTGGCCCTGTGCGAGCCTATTGCCGACGGCGAACTGGAAGCGTATACAATCAGCAAGATGATTACGGACCGGAAGGTGGATAACAAGGATGTTCCGGAGATCTGCAAACGGGTGGACTATCCCGAATTGGCGTTGATGGATGCGTAGAGGTGTTGAGGTGCTAAGGTGTTGAGGTGCTGAGGTGCTGAGGTATCAAACGTGTCTAGGTGTTAACGTGGGGGAAATAGAATTAAGGTGACCCAATTCTAATGCTTCAACGGCACCCTCTTCTTTCCCGGAACGCTGTTCTTCTCCACGATGTAGAAGAGCAACTTCACGAACGTGGCGTGCAGGGCGTTACGGCAGAGAATTTCGTTGAGCACCGGGTTTATAAAGCTGTTGCCAAACTTGATGAAGGCATCCATCTCGCTGGTTGTGCGCGGCTGGCGCGACAGGTATTCCTCGAATTTCTTGCGCCAGGCCTTTTGATTGAACCCGAACCGGTCGCCCAATTCCCGGAATACCAGGTCGATGTGCATGGGCTCAAAATGGTCGGAAATCAGCTGCGGAACCATAGGGGCAACCAAATTACTAAATTTTTTAGCAAAATGGAAGAAGGGGGCCGGGGAGCCGACCGATTACCGATCACTGATTACCGATCACCGATTACAGGTCACGTCTTACCAGGTGACCAAGTAGCCGGAGTAGTTACTTCACCTGGAATTGCAAGGGCATACGGGCCTGGGTGCCCTGGTAGTTTTTCAGCCGCTCCCACTGACGGTGCCATTGGTAGTGCTCAATACCCAACTCGCGCTTGAGCATCGACTGGCTCACCTCTTCTTCTACATTACCCATGAGGCGCTCGAGGAAGGGCTTGGGCTGCGGATAGTAGCGCAACTTGTAATCGTCGCCAACACCTGCGCGATCAGCGGCAATACGCACAGCGTCTTCAAAGCCGCCCAACACGTCGGCCAACCCGTTCTCCTTCGCCTGCGTTCCCGTCCACACACGACCGGAGGCAATCTTCTTGAGGTCAGCCTGGCTCATGCGGCGGCTTTCGGCGGCCTTCCGGGTGAAGGTCTCGTAGATGTTGTCGGTCTGCCGTTGCCAGAAGGCACTCTCCGCCTCCGTCAGCTTGCGCGTCACCGTCACCAGTTCTCCAATGTCACCGGTCTTCACTTCCTCGGAGGTGATGCCGATCTTGTTGTCAAGGAATTTGCTCAGGTCAAACAATACGCTAAACACGCCGATGGAACCGGTAATCGTATTCGGCTGGGCTACAATAGTATCGCAGGCCATGGCCAGGTAATAACCGCCTGATGCGGCATAGTCGCCCATGGAGGCGATGAGGGGCTTGGCCTCTGCGGCCAAAATAAGTTCGCGCCACATCTGGTCGGCCGCCTGGAACACCCCGCCGGGAGAATTCACCCGGAGGACGATCGCCTTGACATTATCGTTGGTACGGGCCCGGCGAACCAGGTCAACCACCGTGGATGAACCGACCAGGCCGTTATCGGAGCGACCGGGAACAATCTCGCCGTCGGCGACGATCACCGCAATTTCATTCTTGGAGGAGCTGTAATTCGTTACGGTCTTCTTGTATTGGCTGTAGCGGATCAACGGCACACGGTCGTCTTCTCCGAGATTCAGCCGGGCGCGCAACTCGTTCTTTACTTCGTCATCATAATACAGCGTATCAAGGAGCCCCAGTTTCACCGCAGAGGCGGCATCCTGCACCAGCATCCGGTCAGCAATCTCCTTGAGTCGCTCCAGCGGAATGTGGCGTGACTCGGCTATCTGCTGCAGCATCTCGCCGTGTATGGACTTCAGGATGGAATTCAACTGCAGCTTGTTTTCCTCGCTCAGCGACTCCCGCATGAACGGCTCGACCGCGCTCTTGAAATCACCCACCCTGAAAATCTGGGGATTGATTTCAAGCTTGTCGAACAGCTTCTTGAAGAACATTACTTCCGTAGACAAGCCGTTAAACTCCACCTGCCCTTCCGGGTACATGTACACCTTATCGGCCGCCGACGCCAGGTAGTAAGCGCCTTCGGAATAGAAGTCCGCATAGGCCACCACCCATTTGCCGGATTCCCTGAAATCGAGGATCGCGGCCCGGATCTCCTGGAGCGACGCAAAGCCCGTCATCATCATGCTTGTATTCAAATAGATGCCTTCGATCTTCGGGTCGTCCTTGGCCCGCTCAATCACCCGCCGAACGCGCAAAAGGCCTACCGTTTGATCGGCGATCTCTGGAAATACCTCGGCCAGAGGGTCATCCAGCTCCAATTCCGTCATGGGAGCTTCCAGGCGCAGGTGTAAAACGGAATTATCGGCCACCTGGACGATTTTCTCCTCCGAAAGACCCGACAGAAATCCAATCGTCAGGAAGATGAGCAAAATGATCGCCACCATCGAACCGAGGCAGGAAGCAAGAAAGGACTTTAAAAAGTTCATAAGAATAAATTCGATGGCAAAAGTACCAATTTTACCTTTGGACAAAACCGGGTAATGGCTGTACGCACTTTTCTTCTGTTGGGTTCGAATATGGGCGACCGCCGGCAGCTGCTACAGGCCGCTCAAACCCGGATTCACCTCCTCGCCGGACCCCTTGTGGCGCAGTCTGCCCTCTATGAAACCGCCGCCTGGGGCAAAACCGACCAGCCTTCCTTTCTCAACCAGGCCATCGCCATCGACACCAAACTCGAACCCCACCTCCTTCTCTCCACCCTGCTGGCCATCGAACAATCGCTGGGAAGGGTTCGCACCACGCAGTGGGAGCCGCGGACGATTGATATCGATATCCTGTTCTATGGAGACGCGGTGGTGCAGGAACCTCACCTGGTCATCCCGCACGCTTCCATGGCCGACCGGAGGTTTGTGCTGGTGCCTCTCAACGAGATCGCCGGGGATTTCAGGCACCCGGTGAGCGGAAAGAGCGTAAGGGAAATGCTGGAGGAGTGCAAGGATCCCCTGGAGGTGAAGCGAGCGGGCTAAAGCCCGGATCAATTGTCATTTATTCTTTTCCCCCGCCCCAAAGGGCGGGGCTATGGGGAGGGAAATAAGGGCGGCGCAATTAGATCGACATCGCCTCGGCTTGAGGGGCGATCTTCTTGACCAGTCCCTGCAGCACTTTGCCCGGGCCACATTCGATAAACGTGGTGGCGCCATCGGCTACCATCTGCTGTACCGATTGCGTCCAGCGTACCGGGGACGTCAGCTGGGCAATCAGGTTGCGCTTGATCTCGGCGACATCCGTTGACGGGCGGGCGTTGACGTTCTGGTAAACCGGGCAGATCGGTGACTGGAAAGCGGTCGCCTCAATCGCCTTGGCCAGCTCTTCACGGGCAGGTTCCATCAGCGGGGAATGGAAGGCACCACCCACCTGCAGCGGCAACGCCCGTTTGGCTCCGGCAGCCTTCAGTTTTTCGCAGGCGATGTCAATGCCCTTCATCGAGCCGGAAATCACCAGCTGGCCGGGACAGTTATAATTCGCGGCAACTACGATCTCTTCTTTGATGGAGGCGCAGATCTCCTCCACCTTCTGATCGTCGAGGCCGAGGATGGCCGCCATCGTGGACGGATTCAATTCGCAGGCGCGCTGCATGGCCGAGGCCCGCTTCGCCACAAGGCGGAGCCCATCTTCAAACGAAAGAGTCTTGTTGGCGACCAGCGAGGAGAATTCACCCAGGGAGTGCCCGGCCACCATCTGGGGCGCAAAGCTGTCGTTGGTGAGTGCGGCAACCACAGAGTGGATGAAGATCGCCGGCTGGGTGACATTGGTCTGCTTGAGTTCATCGGCCGTGCCGGTAAACATGGTATCCGTGATGCGGAAGCCCAGGATTTCATTGGCCTTTTCGAATAGCGCTTTGGCGTTGGCGTTTCCGTCGTAGAGGTCTTTGCCCATCCCGGTGAACTGGGCGCCTTGACCGGGGAAGATGTATGCCTTCATGAATGCGGGGTCAATTGAGCGGGCAAGATAAAGCAGGGAAGACGACCTCCCAAACCTACCGGATAACCTGCACCCACCCCCGGATGTTCTGCACCCGCTTGGACGGGTCGACGACCGTGAAGGTCACCTTGGCGTTGTAGTAATAGACCCCGGCCGACACTTCGTTGCCGTTGTTGTCGCGGCCGTCCCAGTCGATATAAATGGATCGCTCGCCGCCGGACTGGTAGTCGTATACGTGTTTGCCCCACCGGTTGGTGACCACAAACTCCACGCTCTCCACGAAGCGGGCACACTTCAGGCGCTGCTGATCCAGGTAAATGGGTCCGCACGGGCCGTTGCCGTTTTCATCCGGCGACTGCCGGTTGCTGTAGGCACTGAAGAAGTCGTTGCAGTTGTCGCCGTTGGGCGTAAAGACATTCGGGAGTTCGTAAACCGGGCAGTTGTCAAAACAATACTGCTCGCTGAGCTCACTCTCGTTGCCGGCCCGGTCTACGGCTGAAATCTTGTAGCACCGGGCATACGATGGCAGGTTGGAATCGATGAAGAAGGTGTCCCGCACATTTTGAGCATAGAGCTCGAAGGCCGATCCCACAAACGGCGCCACATAGATATTATAGCTCCGGATATCCTGGCGGCACTCTTCGTCATCCGGCTTTCTCCACGTCAGGGTGTTGGAGAAAACCCCCTGCCCGCACGGTTGCGTCGCGTTGACCTGTGAACAGGGCACGGCCGTAATTGACAACGCTGGTTTGCAGGGCGGAATACTGTCGTTGGGCTGGGCACAATTGATCTGGGAGAAGTTGATCAGCGGGGCTTTCACTTTCGGATTTCCGTACGTGCCGCGGGTCTGCACACGGTAGCAGTACACCACTTCATCGCTCAACGGCACGCCATTGAACTGTCCCGAATCCACATACACGAAGCGGCCCGAGGTCACATCGACGCTGTCGATCAGCACCATCTGGGCTTCCGTGGCGCCTTCCGGTCCCCGGTAGATATAGTGTTTGGGGTAGTTCACGCTCTGGTTAGACCAGGGCGTATTGGCCGCCCAGTTGAGTTCGATGCGTTTGAACTGCGGTTTCGGATCCAGTCGTACCGTAGAGGCGACAGCCGAGGTGTCGATGGGATCGCCGTCGGCCTCGGTGAGCACCACGCGGTAGTTGTAGGTGATTTCCGTGGTGTTGAGTCCCGTGTCGGTAAATGTCGTGTCGGAAAGCACGCCAGTGTGGGCATTGGCGATTTTAAGGTCGCCTGTAAACCCTTCGGCGCGGAGCACTTTGTAGAAATAAGGCGGGGGGAATTGCGTCTGGTTGATTTCAAACGGCGGCCTCCAGCGGACCGTCACCTCACCGTCGGTGGTGCCGGTTTTATCGACGGTAGCATGGGTGATCACCGGGGCATCGGCCAGGATGGTGAAGCAGGTATCGCGTGACACGTAACTTTCACCGCCCTGCGGAGCCGGGAAGAGCGCTACGAGCCGGTAGCAATATTTCACCGCGGGGGCCAATCCGCGACCTCCGTTGGTGTCGGTGAACGTGGTTTGCCCAACGGGAGTCACTCCAATGCGGGTATAGCCCAGGAAGTCGGGCATGCCGGTGACGCAATTCGGCGGCACAAACGGGCTGCCTTCTACCCGGCGCCAGACTTCGATCGACTCGGCATTGGCGCACACATACGGATCCCAGGTCACCTTCAGGTTCCGGGCCCCGACGATCTCGATGTTGTCCCATTTCGGTTTCGGGCCGACGACGCGGATGTTCCAGGTTTTGAATTGCACCAGCTTGGCTCCGCGGCCCGGCGGCGGGTCGTCGGTGATCTTGAAGACCACCTGGTAAGGCTGATCTTTCACGTGCACACACTCCGTGTTCCAGGTGAACGTCAGCTTCGCCTGAAGCGTGGGGCCTGTTGGCTGCAAAACCCCGTTGGCGGGGACAAACGTAGCCGGACTGGGGAAAGGCGGGTTGATGATCTGGGAGAAGACTTCAATCTTGACGTCGTCAAAGTCGGGGTCGGTGCCAAAAATATCGGCATTGATCGTCGTGCCTGCCTCCACGCAGATATCCGGTGGCACGGTCAGTTCGGGGCGCTCGTTGTCGCAGTCTTCCACGATGATCTGCATGTCCCTGACGACATACCCCTGGTTTACCCAGATGCCGCTGATCTTCCTCCAGGATCGGATGATGAAGGCGATGTTGTATTCACCCGGGGCACCCGGGGCATCCCACAGGATTGTACCGGTGATGGAATCAATTTTGAAGATAGGGGGGCCATCGCCGTTTTCGTTCGACTGTCCGTAGATCAGGCCGATGCGGTCGTAGAATTCACGGACATTGGGATCGCGGTAGGCGTCCACCTCGAGGTCCTTCTCTTTCTTGGGGATGGTCAGTTCATATGACAGGCTGTCGCCATCCGGGTCATACGCTCCGGGGTTGTGGTACCAGGCGGCGCCGGTGCATGCTTTGTCGATGGGTGGCACCAGGAGTTTCGGGCTGTTATCGCAGCCCAGGAACGGGTCGATGTTGATTTGCGACTCAAGGTAGAACCGCGTTTCGACCGAGTTGAACATGTTGAGGATACCCGCATTGCGATTAGGCTCCAGGTAGCTGATCACGTAGCGGCCTATACCGGCATAGGTGTGCGTGGTGGTAAAGGAAACCGTACCGATGTTGGGCCCCAGGTCGGGACGCGTGGTGTTTTCTATGGTCGGCGTGGTAAATGGTTTGGTGCCGTCGCCGAAATCGAGCAGCCCTTCTCCGAACCGGATTTCAGAACCCGTGTTGGTATAGACGGTAATGGTGATCCGGAAGGTGAGGCTGGTGCAGTTGACCCGTTCCACCGTGATCTCGCCGGCGCGCAGGTGCGTGGCCAGGGCCTGGGAACCCGATAGCAGCAGCAGCGACAGGAAGCAAACGCTTAGTATTCGAAGACTCACGCGCATGAATGGATCTTACCCAACCAATGGAAACCAAAAGTACAACATTCGGCCAAACCCGCCTTAAGAAAACAGGCTGCAGGCCATTAAAAAACGCTGAACAGCGCCAAATATTACTACCCCGCGCTGGGTAAGATTGTGCCCGCTTTCAGGCCGGAACGGCGTTGCCGCTGACCACCACTTCCGGCGTCATGACGACCGTCGACTTGATGGAGTTGGAGATCAGGCAATTTGCTTCCGCCTTGTGCAGGACGCGCAGGGCCCGTTCACGGTCTTTCTCGTCGCGGATGGTCACCACCGGGAACAGCTGGATTTCCGTCATCAGGAATTTACCCTCGCGCTGTTCAAGTTTTCCTTTCGATCCGCACTGGAAGGAAACAAACTCGAGCTTCGAGTTCTCGGCGATAGCCAGGAAGGTGGTCATCAGGCAACTGCTGACCGCGGCGGTGAACAGGTGCTCGGGTGACCAGATGCCGGGAATGCCTTTGGGAAATTCCGGGGGCGTGGCTACTTCGATGCAGTTGTCGGCGGACGCGTTCAGTTCCGGTGAGCACATCATGCCCTTGCGGTCCCGGCTCCACGCAATATTGACTTGATAAAAATGCGGGTCCATATATTTATTGGTGTTGAAGTTTCCGCTGCAGTTTCACCCAATTGCCCGCGTCGTACACATGGCGGTAGCCGTTGGCGTCCAGCAGGTTCTTCGCATACCAGCTCTTTGAACCATCCACGCAACAGGCAATGATCGGGCGGTGTTTGTTGGCCAGCTGGTGCATGTTGTCGCGGAGCGTCTCGATGGGAATATTGATCGCGCCGGCAATATGCGCCTGGCCGAACTCCAGGGGCGTCCGCACATCCAGTACGATGGCGCCCTCGCGAATCAGCCGCCCATAGTCCACGCCGGGGCCTATTCCAAGAAGTTGCTTCAGTGCTTTATACATGGTCTTCCAAGTTACCAACCGGGGAAATTATGCCCTCAGGTCAATCAAACAACTTCAAAACTAAGCCTGTCCGTAACGACCCGGGATGACATTTGTCAGGGAACCCGAAAACACCTCCCTGGGTGCCTGGCGTCAGGCCGTAGCCCCACTCTTATATAATATCCTGCCGATTTTGGCCCCGGTTAATTACCTTGTCCTCATGCGTGTGATCGGAGAAATCAACCACCCGGAATGCAAGGTTACCCTGTTCCACTGGAACAACCGGTACCTGATCAAAATCGAGCAGGACTTGCTGGAGCAGACCTTCAAGGTCGCCGAGTACGACGTGCCTACGGAAGACGAAGCCAGGCGCCTGGTCGACGAGGAGTTCCTGGCCGCCGCGCTGCGCCAGTTCAGTGCCATGCGGCAGGCCCTGCACGATGCCCTTCAGAAAATCTGATGTGCCCAAAGTTCTTAACTTTGCCCCCCGTCTTTAGACGACCATGGAGATCCTAGAGGAAAAGAAGAACAAGAATATCGGCTACAAGCCTATCCTGGAGGGCATCCCGGAGTGGCCGGTGTACCAACTGAGCAAAAACCGCAAGGAGTTCCTCGAGGAAGTCACCCAGAAGACCATCGAACAAATCCGCATTCTCCGGCCGTCGCGCAAGCAATTACTGGAGGAACTGGAAACCACCGTCTTCCGCGAGCAGAACCGGATCAAGCGCAACCGCTGGCGCGTAGACCCGAAAGACGACGCCAAGTTCTGGATGCGCGTCAAGAATGACCTCATTGAACTGGCCAACAAACCGGCGGAAGAAGCCAGCAAGAAGGAAGATGAGCTGCTCTATGAGATCGTACACCGCTACGCGAAAGAGATTTCCGGGACCTTCAAGCCACGCTCCTACAAGTTTGCCCGGGAAGTCATCAAGTTCTGGTTCCGCCGTCTCCTCAACGGGGCGCGCGTCAAGAAATTCGGCGCCATTTTCCGCAGCCAGTATACGCTCCAGGACAAAATTCACATCGTCGGCAAGGTGAAGATGCTGCGGCGGCTGGCCAAGAAGGGCACCGTCGTGATGGTTCCCACCCATTTCAGCAACCTCGACAGCATCCTCATCGGCTGGGTGATTCACTCGCTCGGGCTGCCGGCCTTCATCTACGGCGCCGGTCTCAACCTGTTCAATATTTCCATCTTCGCCTACTTCATGAACAGCCTCGGCGCCTACAAGGTCGACCGGAGAAAGAAGAACCTCCCCTACCTGGAGACGCTAAAGATGTACTCCAACCTGGCCATCCAGAAAGGTGCGCACAGCCTCTTCTTCCCGGGCGGCACGCGGTCACGTTCCGGCCAGCTCGAAAAGCAGCTGAAGCTCGGCCTGCTCAGCACGGCCATCGAAGCCCAGCGAAACCTTTACCTGGAAAGCGATGCGCCGGATACGCGCAAGATCTTCGTCGTGCCGGTCACGCTGAACTATCACTTCGTACTCGAAGCCCCCGACCTGATCGAAGACTACCTGCAGGTGAAGGGACAGGACCGGTACTTTGCGGAAGAAGACAACTACGGCAGCTTCCAGCTGATCAAGTTCATGTTCAAGTTCTTCACCAAGGGCTCGAACATCTCCGTGTCGATCGGTCCCGGCCTGGATGTGATGGGCAACTTCGTTGATGACGAAGGCAACAGCCTCGACAGCAGCGGCCGCGTGATCAATACGCGAGAGTACTTTATGACGAACGGGGTGGTGACCGTGGACAAGCAGCGCGAGAACGAGTACACCCGGATGCTGTCCAGCCGGATTGTCTCGGAGTACCACCGCATCAACCGCGTCTTCGCCAGCCACCTGGTGGCCTTCATCGCCTTCGAGATGTGGCTGCGCCGCTACCCGCGCCTCGACCTGTTCGGGTTCCTGCGACTCCCCGAAGAAGAACTCGAGATTCCCTACGACGAATTCCGCGAAGTCTTCAAGAAGGTGCGCAAGGAGATTTACCGCCTGGAAGAGAACGGCCGCGTCCACTATGCCAGCCACCTGAAGGGCGACGCCGACCTCGTCATCCGCCGCGGGCTCGAGAACGTAGGCATTTTCCACCTCAAGCGCCCGCTGCTGCGCAACCGGCAAGGCAACATCATCACCCAGGACCTCAACGTCCTCTACTATTACCACAACCGCCTCCTGGGCTATGACCTCGAAAAGTGCATCGGATAAGCCCGTCGGGGTTGTCGGGGCAGGGCACTTTGGGACGGTGATAGCCAACATCCTGGCGAAGCACCGTGATGTGCTGCTCTATGCCCGCGACGAGAAGAGCGTCGAGAAGATGCTGGAGACGCGCGAGAACAAAGGCCACAAACTCAGCCGCAGCATTCAGCCCACCAGCGACCTGGCCGGTCTCGCGGCCCAGTGCGACGTCATTTTCCCCATCGTTCCTTCGGCCCACTTCCGCGAAATGATGAAGAAGCTGGCGCCACACCTGCATCCTTACCACATCCTGATCCACGGCACCAAGGGCTTCGACCTCAAACTCCCCAAGGGGCAAACCATCGAAACGGTGGAGACCCTCAACCGCAAGGAAGTGCTCACCATGAGCGAAGTGATCCGCGAGGAAAGCGTGGTGGTACGCGTGGGTTGCCTGGCGGGCCCCAACCTTTCGGCGGAACTCTCCCAGCGGCAGCCCAGCGCCACGGTGGTGGCCAGCCCGTTCCAGGAGGTGATCCAGACCGGCAAGCGGCTGCTGCGCAACAACCGCTTCCAGGTGTATGAGAATACCGACCTCGTGGGCGTGGAAATGGCGGGCGTGCTGAAGAACATCATTGCCATTGCCTCAGGCTGTCTCAGCGGCCTGGGCTACGGAGAAAATGCAAAAGGCCTGCTCATCAGCCGCGGCGCCGTGGAAATGGTTTACCTCGGACGCATCCTCGGCGGCAACACCAAGGCCTTTCTCGGCGTAGCCGGCATCGGCGACCTGGTGGCTACCTGCAACAGCCCCAACAGCCGGAACTTTACCGTGGGTTACCGTCTCGCCAAGGGCGAAAGCCTCGCCGCGATTCTCGACGACATGCAGGAAGTGGCTGAGGGGGTGAACACGGTGCGCATCGTGAAGAAGTGCGCCGACTACTACAAAGCACGTCCGCTGATCACCGATACACTATATAAGGTGTTGTTCGAAGGTATGGCTGTGCAGGATGCCCTCGATTACCTGATGCGCTACCCGCTCAACGTCGAAATAGATTTCGTGTAGGGACGCATGCGCCTGGGTATCGTCACCTGCGACAAATGCCCCACGCTCATTGCGAGCGAGAAACCCTTCATCCCGCTCTTCCGCGCCATGAACATTGATGCCAAGCCGGTGATTTGGAACGATCCGGCCGTTCACTGGCCTGACTACGACGCCCTGCTGGTGCGCTCCATCTGGGATTACCACCTGCACCCGGATCAATTCCTGGCCTGGCTCGACCGGCTGGAAAGCCTCCGGCTCCCGGTATGGAATCCCATCGACGTACTCCGCTGGAACCACCATAAGTTCTACCTGCGCGACCTGGCACAAAGGGGTGTTGCGATTGCCCCTACCCTGTTCTTCCGAAGCGACGACGCCGGAGCGCTGCAACACGCGCAGGCTAACGGGTGGACCGACACCGTGATCAAGCCCGCCGTTTCCGCCAGCGGATACCGGACGCATCGCTTTGCCCTGATGTCAGAGGAAGCAGGCCGGCATTTCGAAGAGGCGGCCAGGCACGGCGATTACCTGGTTCAGCCGTTTCTTTCGGGTATCTCCGATCGCGGTGAAGTCTCGCTGATCTTTTTCAACGAGAAGTATTCCCACGCCGTCCTGAAGAAGCCGCGCGAAGGAGAGTTCCGGGTCCAGGCTGAACACGGGGGTCGGGAGGTTCCCTACACACCCGACATGTCGGTTATCCGGGCCGGGGAAACCATTCTGGAAAAGACAGGGTTCCCCACACTCTACGCCCGCGTCGACGGCCTGGTGGATGGTCAGCAATTTTTACTCATGGAACTGGAACTGATCGAGCCCGATTTGTTCCTGGAGACTTCGCCCGGATCGGTAGAACGCCTCGCCCGCGGATTGGCCGGCAGGCTCAGGCCTTCGGCATCATCGTAATGCGCTTTCCCGACAGGGTGTAATATTCCGTCATCACGTCGGCCGTCATGCAGGAGTGCACGGGCAGGACGCCCAGCACGTCGCCCGGTTTCAGCGACGCGCAGTCTTCGGCGCTGGCCCGGATAATGCCATGCTCTTGAGACAGTGATTTGACGGTCATCGACGTAGCCGGAATTGACCAGCCCTCATTCGTCAGCCGAACCACCTTCCCGTACACCGGGGAACCATCCTCCTGCTTCAGCACGTCTTTGGCGAGGTGCACACCGCCGCCGTGGACGATGATTTCGCCACGAGACGGATACGTCGCCACCACGGGGCAGGCCAGCGCGATCGCAATGTTGTCGTCGCTGCAGCTGCCGATGCCGCGCTGCATGATGTCGTAAAACACAAAATTCCCGGGGCGGATTTCCTGGATGCCGCTGAAATCATTGGCGATACTGCAGGTGGGTGTGTCGCCCACGGAGAGGACCAGGTCGGGGTACCGCGCGCGAATCCGGGTGCCGACGCGCTTCATCACCTGGGTCGTCTGCTGATGGATGGTGAGGATCTCGATAGCCGACCGGCAGCTGTAGCTGTGCCCGGCATGGGAAAGCAGGCCTTTGAAATCCAGGAGCGGCGACGACTCGATGACGGCGAGGATTTCATCCAGGGTAGCCTGATCGGAAGGATCTACCCCGGTCCGGTGATATCCCGAATCGATCTCCACAAAGACCCCGACGGCATTCGTGAGTTTTTCAAGCAAGCCCTTCAAGGCCTCTGCATTGACGGCCAATACATTCAACTGGATTTTGCCGGCGAGCCGGTTGATCTCCTCGTGTTCGAGGTAATTGAGCGGGAAAGCCACGGTGATGTCGTTCCAGCCATCCTCGGCGAAGTAGGCGGCCATGCGCACCGATGATACCGTGCAGGAAGTGACTCCCTCTTCCCGGAACCAGCGGCCGACCTCGTGGGACTGATGGGTTTTGAAGTGAGGACGGAGCGTTACGCTGTTACGGCGTGCCTTTTCGACCATGCGCCGGATATTGGCCCGGCACCGCTGCTCGTCGAGCAGCAAGGTAGGACGTGTGATGTTCATGCTGAAAATTCGGAGCGGATGCGCGCAGCGATTCCGGCCAGTTCCTCCTGGCTCAGCTTGAGCTTGGGGTTGGCGAAGTTGGCCTCCGACATCTGGTTCATGGGCACGAGGTGGACATGGGCGTGCGGCACCTCGAGGCCGAGCACGGCGACGGCCACGCGCTTGCAGCCGGTCACCTTTTTCAGGGCGTGGGCCACCTTCTTCGCGAAGAGGTGCAGGCCGGTGAGCGTCTCGTCGTCGAGGTCATAGATGTAATCGACCTCCGCCTTGGGGATCACCAGCGTATGGCCCTTGGTGAGCGGGTTGATGTCGAGGAAGGCGAGGTAGCGTTCGTCTTCGGCGACGATGTGGGCCGGGATCTCCCGGCGGATGATGCGGGTAAAGATCGAAGCCATATTACGCGCCGATTTCAGTGATTTCAAATTCCAGGCTTCCCGCCGGCGTCTTGATCTGGGCGATATCTCCCTTCTTTTTGCCGAGCAGCCCTTTGCCGATCGGTGACTGGGTGGAGATCTTGCCCGCCTTGAGGTCGGCTTCCTCCTCCGATACGAGTGTATAGGTGACCGTCTGTCCCGTCTTCTTGTTCTTGATGGTCACTTTCGAGAGGATGGAGACCGTCGAGTTATCCAGCCGGCTTTCGTCGATGAGCCTCGCGTTGGCCAGCAGGGTTTCCAGCTGGGCGATTTTGGCTTCGAGGTGGCCCTGCGCGTCTTTGGCCGCGTCGTACTCCGCATTCTCGCTGAGGTCGCCTTTGTCGCGCGCCTCCGCGATCTGCCGGGCGATGTCTTTCCTGCCCTGGGTCTTCAGGGTATTCAGCTCCAGCTTGAGTTTCTCCAGGCCCTCCTTGGTGTAGTACGATACCTTCTTACTCATGACTACCGTGTTTTCATTGCCGCCGTTGTGCTTCCGGCAAAAAAAGAACAACGGCTTCGGGAATCGAAACCGTTGTCGCACAGACAAAGGTACATTTTTTCCGGAATTGCCGCAACGGTTCAGGCCGCGGCCACGCTGGGAAGAAGCAGATCAAGCTGCTCCTGCAGTTCTTTGTCGAGTTTGGCGAGATACAGCGTCTTCGCCTTGGAAAGCTGTTCAGCGGTCAGCCCTTTGGCACCACGCAGGTCGGCTTTGTAGAGGCTGGCATTCTCAAAGTCGGCACCCATCAGGAAACTCCCGCGAAGGTCGGCCTCCATGAGATAGGCGTTGTTGAAGTTGGCTTTGATGAGCAGGGCATTCTGCAGCTGCGCTTTGATGAAGAGTGCGTCCCTGAAATTGGCACCGCTGGCATAGGCGCCGCGGAGGCACACATGGTTGAGGTTGCTGTTCTCGAAGTTGGCCTGGTTGAGGCGGGCAGACTCCATGTTGGCTTCGATGAGCGTCGAGTTGGACAGGTTGGCGGAATTCATGTTTGATCCGCTCAGGTTAACGTAGTTGAGATTGGTTCTCGGCAGGGACGAGTTGACGAGGTTGATTTGGGTCACCTGGTGCCGGTTGAGACGCTTGATGTTGCCCACTGTCCGGAACGAAGCCTCCGCCGATTCCAGCTGACGATAGTCGTCAATTTCATCCTGGTACATCCGGATCCGCTGCCGCACTTCGCCCCGCTGGTTGAGCCAGTACAACAGGATGCCGATGACGGCGATGTCGAAGATCATGCCGTGTGCTTCCGCCAGCACCTGGGCCCAGAAGCCCTTCGGGTCGGAGAGGTAGTACGGCAGGCTGAGTCCCACGACGAGGAACGATACCAATACCAGCACGATGGCGGCCGTCAGCAGCGGGCGCTCGACCACGTAGTGGAATCCCTCCATCACGCGGTGTACATAGGTTTGAATTCTCAGTGACAGGGTCATAAGACCAAAGCTAAAGGGGCTGCTTTGGCGGGACTGTTAAAATCGCCCCATAACCTTACATGGGAACGGAAAAAAAGGAAGGAAGCGGCACGGGGATGGTCAGTAAAGCCAAAATGGCCGTAGATGGCCCTTAAAGCAGGATCATCACCGTGAGAAAATACATTGTTAGCCCCAGCAGGTCGTTGATCGTCGTAATAAACGGACCTGAGGCCACGGCGGGGTTGAAGCCGAACCGGTCGAGGATCAGCGGCGTAATCGTCCCCACCAGCGAAGCGAACACCACCACGCTGAAGAGCGCCACGGAAACCACGAATGACAATTGCTTGTTGCCAAAAAGCAGCCAGTTGCCACCGAACACGATCACCGACAGGAAAAAGCCGTTGAGCAAGGCCACGAAAAGCACTTTCGAAAGACGGTTCCACAGCCCCTCGTCCACATAGCCGGGGCTGGCGAGACTTTGGACCACGAGGGAAGAAGACTGGATCCCCACGTTGCCGCCGGTGGCCTGGATCAGCGGCACAAAAAAGGCGATGGCGGTAACACTGACGAGTTCTTTCTCAAACAACCCCATGAACCGGGCGGAGAGCATGCCGCCGAAAATCCCGATGAGCAGCCAGGGCAGACGGGCGCGGGTGTTCTTCCACACCGTGTCGTCCTCCTCCACGTCTTCCGTGATACCCGACATCAGCTGGCGGTCTTCCTCGGCCTGCTCGGTGATGACATCCACGACGTCGTCGATGGTGATTCTGCCAACGAGCTGTCCATGAACATTGACCACCGGTACTGCTTCGAGGTCGTATTTTTTCATGATACCGGCCACTTCCGTATCGGGCATGTAGGTTTCTACCGACACGACATCCTCTTCCAGCAGGTCGGCCACGCGCTTGCTGGCGTCGGAGATCACGAGGTCCTGGAGCGACACCCTGCCCAGCAGTTTGTCGTTTTCGTCGACGACGAAGATGGTATAGAACTTCTCCACCTGTTCCGCCTGCTTCCTGATCTCCTCCACGCACTGCACCACTGTCCAGTGGCTGCGTACCTTGATCAGTTCCTTGGCCATCAGACCGCCGGCCACGTTTTCGTCGTAGCGCAGCAGGTCGATTACCTGGTTACGTAGTTCGGCGTCGATGCCCAGGAGGACTTCTTCGCTCACCTTGATCGGCAACTCGTTGAGCAAGTCGGCCGCATCATCCGAATCCAGCAGGTTGACCACCTGGGAGATTTCCGCGGCGGTGTAGATCTTCAGGAATGACTTCCTCGTATCGCTGTCGAGGCCCTTGATGATCGCCGCGCGAACGTCGAGGGGGAGGATGTCGAGCGTAAACTTGGACTCCTCCGCGTTGAACTCGTAGAGCAGTTCCGTAATGTCGACCGGGTTGACGTCGCGGAGGCTTTCTTCAATGAAGGCGCGGTCGCGCTGGTCCAGGGCTTCCTGGAACCGGTCGCGAAACTCCTTGGTCAACTCAAACTCAGCGAACGCCTTCACCCTTTTCCGATTTGCTGCGTCAAAAAAATGAAATCTTCCACCGAAAGCTGCTCGGGACGTTTGTCCATCAGGTCCAGCGCATCAACGGAAGCAGGCAAATTTAGATGTTTGAGTGCGTTGCGCAAGGTCTTGCGCCGCTTTTGAAAAGCCTGCTTCACCACGGTGCGGAACAGCAGCTCGTCGCATGGCAATTCCTTCCGCGCGTTGCGCCGGAGCCGGATGACCGACGACATGACTTTGGGCGGCGGGTGAAACGCACCGGGCGACACCTTGAACAGCGACTCGAGATCATAGAACGCCTGGAGCAGCACGCTGAGGATGCCGTACACCTTGCTGCCGTGTTTGGCGCACAGCCGGTCGGCCACCTCCTTCTGAAGCATGCAGACCACCTGGTCGACCCGGTCGCGGTGATCCAGCACCTGGAAGAAGATCTGGGAGGAAATGTTGTACGGGAAATTGCCGATGATGACGAAGGGCTTGGGAAACAGCGCCTGTAGGTCGAGCTTGAGGAAGTCGCCCTGGATGAGGTGATGGCCCAGCGACGGGTAGGCCTGGTGCAGGTGCTCGACGGATTCGGCGTCGATCTCCACGAGGAAGAGCCGGCCGGGGTAGCGCTCCATCAGCCGGGACGTGAGCACCCCGGTGCCGGGGCCGATTTCCAGCACCGGCCGTGTGTCCCCTTCGGGGAGGTCCAGGCTGTCCACGATCTTCCGGGCGATATTCTGATCGCGGAGAAAATGCTGACCCAGGTGCTTCTTCGGGCGAACCATCGTGGGAAACTACATCAATTCCCCCGAAGGCGAAATGCAGAAGGGAAAAATACTGCGGCGCCCGTCATCTCCGGTTGTCCGATTGATTCCTATCTTGCGACTCCTACGCCATGAGTACTACACCTTCTACCGGCAAACCCCGCATCGGCATTACGCTCGGCGACCTCAACGGCATCGGGCCGGAAGTGGTCATCAAGGCGCTCGCCGACAACCGTATTCTGAACGCCATCACACCTGTCATCTACGGCAATACACGTGTGCTCTCCTACTACCGGAAGCTGATGAACCTGGAGGAGTTCAATTACAGCCACGTGAAAACCAAGGGGCAGTTTTTTCCCAAGGCGGTTAACGTGGTCAATTGCTGGGAGGAAGAAATCAAGATTACTCCCGGCCAGCCCTCGCGGGAAACCGGCCGGGCCGCCCTGATGAGCCTTCGGCAGGTGGTTGAAGAAGTGAAGGAAGGGCTCCTTGACGGGTTCGTCACCGCACCGATTGACAAGAACACCGTCTATGGCGATGATTTTCCATACCATGGCCATACCGAATTTCTCACCGATACTTTCCAGGCCACCGAAAGCCTGATGGTGATGGTGGGCGAACAGCTCAAGGTAGGGCTGGTGACCGAGCACCTGCCGCTGAGCGACGTGTCGAAGAACATCACCGCCGAGCGCGTCGAGCTGAAAATCCGGTTGCTTGAACTGTCACTGAAGAGCGACTTCCTCATCACCAAGCCCCGCATCGCCGTGCTCGGTCTCAACCCGCACGCGGGCGACGAGGGCCTGCTGGGCAAGGAGGAAAATACGATCATCAAGCCGGTGATCGCCGATCTGAAGAGCAAAGGCAAGCTGATCTTCGGTCCTTTCCCCGCCGACGGCTTCTTCGGTTCCGGCCAGCACGACAAATACGACGGCATCCTGGCGATGTATCATGACCAGGGGTTGATTCCCTTCAAGTACATCGACTTCCAGACCGGCGTCAACTTCACGGCGGGGCTTCCCACCGTCCGCACCTCCCCCGACCACGGGACGGCCTACAACATTGCGGGCAAGAACATGGCTGACGAAAGCTCCCTGCGCCGGGCCATTTTCCTCGCCGCCGACATCATCAAGCGTCGCCAGCCGCAACTGAACCCCCAATAGGTACTTTCATTGCCCCGGAATGGCGGTTGGGCGGAACCGTGCACCTGGTTCGTCGTCAGGTACTTAGATTTGATTGCCATACCATCTGCCATGGACATCGTCACCAAGAAGAAGCTCAACATCCTCATCCAGCTGGCCCTGGCCGACAAGGATTTTGCGGCCGCCGAGCGGGAATTGATTTACCGTATCGCTGAAGAGCGGAACTACCCCCGGGAGGCCGTGCAGGAGCTCATTGACCACCCGGAGCCCATCGGCACGCTGGGTGCCCTCTCGGAGAGGCAGAAAGTGGACTACCTGCTCTCATCCATTGAATTGGTGCTGGCCGACCACCGGGTGGTGGAAAGCGAGATTGTCATGAGCCAGCATATCGCCATCAAGCTGGGCTTCTTTAAGCATGTGGTCGACCACCTCATCGACAAGCTCGGCAAAGTCCCCGTCCAGGACCTCCAATTGGGCAGTTTTCGCCAGGTGTAGGGTGGCAACCCTCTCAAATCTCTCAAAAAACCGCTTTTGGCCCGGGTTCGGCCGGCATTTCATGCAAAAGGCCCTCTGCGGCCCCGGGAGGCAGTTATCCAAACTTTACCCCTCAAAATCCGGAAAATCCTGATAAATTTGCGCGCTTATTTCGGATGTGATGCGGGCGGCTGACTTCAAGGTAAACCTCCAGGGACTCGGCCATAAGGCTCACCGGTTCGATTATGCCTTCGGCGACGAGTTTTTCGCGCTTTATGGCACTTCCCTACTGGAAGGGGGGAAATTCGAGGCCGTCGTCACGCTGGATAAGCGGGAAACGCTCATCGAGGCCGATTTCAGCATCCGGGGGAATGCCCGGCTGGTCTGCGACCGGAGCCTGGAGCCCTTCGACTTCCCGATGGACATCCACCGGAAGATCCTCTTCAAGTACGGGGAAGAGGAGAAGGAGCTGAGCGAGGAGATCATGCTCATCACCCGGGAGCAGGCTTTCCTGGACCTGGGGCAGTACCTGTACGAGCTGATTACCGTGAACCTGCCGATGAAGCGACTTCATCCCCGGTTCGCCGAAGAAACGAACGACAACGAAGACATCCGGCTGGTATATTCCTCGCCGGCGGATGACACTGACAACAAGGAGGAGGAACCGATTGACCCCCGTTGGGAGAAATTGAAAAAGTTAAAGTAAACCGTTATGCCTAACCCGAAACGCAAGACCTCGAAGACGCGCCGCGACAAGCGCAGGACCCACTACAAGGCTACGCCGAAGCAGTTCGCGATCGACCCGACGACCGGCGAGCATCACCTGCCTCACCGCGCCTTCTGGCATGAGGGAAAGCTTTATTACCGCGGCAACGTGGTGATGGAGAAAGAAGTACTGGCCTGATCCCAATGATCGTCAGCATTTTCCTTAATCCGGTTGCGATACAGACTGGTCTGCACTCGCCTGCGGAGTAAGGAAAAAGATGCCCGGCTTGACCCAGCCGGGCCTTTGCTTTTCATATCCCTACAGCATCATGACCAAAAAAATCAGAGCAGCGATCACCGGCGTAGGCGGCTATGTGCCCGACTACATCCTCACCAACAAGGAACTCGAGACGATGGTGGAAACCAACGACGAGTGGATTGTATCACGCACGGGCATCAAGGAGCGCCGCATCCTGAAAGGAGAAAACCAGGGGGTCTCGGTCATGGGGATCGAGGCGGTGAAAGAAATGCTGCGCAAGACGGGAACCGATCCGAAGGAAATTGATGCGATCATTTTCGGCACGATCACTCCCGATATGCAGTTTCCTGCGGCGGCCAACCTCGTGGCGGCCGGCGTGGGCGCCACCAACGCCTTCAGCTACGATATCGGTGCGGCCTGCTCGGGATTCATCTACGGCCTCGCCACCGGCGCCAGCTTCATTGAGTCGGGTCGCTACAAAAAAGTCGTCGTCATCGGCGGCGACAAGATGTCGGCGATCCTCGACTATACCGACCGCACCACCTGCATCATCTTCGGCGACGGCGCCGGCTGCGTGCTGCTGGAGCCTACCGAGGAAGAAGTCGGCGTAATCGATTCGATACTCCGCAGCGACGGCACCGGCGAGTGCTACCTGCACATGAAGGCAGGAGGCAGCCGCATGCCCGCGTCGCATGAGACAGTTGACAAACGCCTGCACTACGTGTACCAAGAAGGTTCGGCGGTGTTCAAATTCGCCGTCACCAACATGGCCGACGTGGCCGCTCAGGTGTGCGAACGCAATCACCTCGCGCCGAACGATATCCAGTGGCTGGTACCTCACCAGGCCAACAAGCGCATCATCGACGCCACCGCCAACCGTGTCGGCGTGCGGGAAGACCAGGTGATGATGAACATCGAACGCTACGGCAACACGACGGCGGGCACCATCCCGTTGCTCCTGTGGGACTATGAGAGGCAACTGAAGAAAGGCGACAACCTGATCATCGCGGCCTTCGGCGGCGGTTTCACCTGGGGCGCCATCTATGTCAAGTGGGCTTACGATCCCCAGTAGACCTCACGCATCCAGAATTGTAAATACCTAATTGATTTGTAACTTCAACCTAACGTATGGCAACTATTTCCGACCTGAGCAAAGGCAACTACATTCGATACAACGGAGAGATCATGCAAGTGGAAGAGCTGCAGCACCGCACCCCGGGCAACCTGCGCGCCTTCTACCAGATCAAGATGCGCAACCTGCGCAACGGCAAGCTGGCTGAAAACCGTTTCCGTCCCGGCGACTCCGTCGACCTGCTGAGCGTCGAAACAAAAGAGTACCAGTACCTGTATGCCGACGGCGACAGCCTCGTCTGCATGGACAAGGACACCTTTGACCAGATCTACCTCGACAAAGCCCTGCTGGGTGAGGCCGTGAATTACATCAAGGAAGGCGTGACGCTGCTCATCGCTTTCGAGAACGGCACCAACCCGATCACCGCAGAGGCCCCGGCCCACGTCGTGGTGAACGTCACGTACACCGAGCCCGGCGTTGCCGGCGACACGGCCACCCGCACGCTGAAGCCGGCCACCATCGAGACCGGCGCGGAAATCCGCGTGCCGCTGTTCATCAACACGGGTGACAACGTGAAGATCGACACCCATACGGGCGAGTACATCGAACGCATGAAGTAAGCGCATGAGCAAGGCCTCCTCTAAACCCAAAACCAAGTCCGTCCCCGCGGGGAAGGATGTATTCTCAAACCCATCCGCCATGAAAACCAGTGAAATCAGGGATCTTATCGATTTCATTTCCCAGTCGGGACTGAATGAAGTCAATATCGAAACCAAAGAACTCAAGCTTCATGTCAAGCGTGAGCCTGACCAGAAAGTGGTCAAGGCCTCTGCTGCGCCCATGATGGCCATGCCGGCTCATGCACCGATGGTGGCTCCCCCAGCCGCTGCGGCAGCTCCCGCCCCGGCGGCAGCACCCAAGGCCGCGGCACCTGCCCCGGCTGCCGGCAAGACGGTCGACATCAAGTCGCCGATGATCGGCACGTTCTACCGTTCGGCCAACCCCGACTCCCCTCCTTTTGTTTCGGTAGGCGACAAGGTCACCAAAGGTCAGACGGTGTGCATCATCGAAGCCATGAAGCTCTTCAACGAAATCGAGTCAGAAGTTTCAGGCACGATCGTGAAAGTGATGATCGAGAACTCCTCACCGGTAGAATACGACCAGGTGCTGTTCGTCGTCGAGCCCGACTAGGGCATCGGGCCTGTAATGCTGTCAAACCTGGGAATCCAAAGAATCCTGTTCGATGTTTAAGAAGATTTTGATTGCCAACCGGGGCGAGATCGCCCTGCGCATCATCCGCACCTGCAAGGAGATGGATATCAAGACGGTAGCGGTGTACAGCACCGCCGACCGCGAAAGCCTTCACGTACGCTTTGCGGATGAGGCCGTGTGCATCGGCGCTGCGCCCAGCAAGGAATCGTACCTGAACATCCCCCGCATCATTTCCGCAGCGGAGATCACCAACGCCGACGCCATCCATCCCGGCTACGGCTTCCTGTCGGAGCGATCGGAGTTCTCGGCCGTCTGCCAGGAGTACGGCATCAAGTTTATCGGCCCCACGCCCGCGATGATCGACGCCATGGGCGACAAGTCGACGGCGAAAGACACGATGAAGAAAGCCGGCGTGCCGGTGATCCCCGGTTCGGATGGGCTGTTGTCGTCCATGGAAGAAGGCCTGAAGATCGCCAAGGAGATCAAGTATCCCGTGATCGTGAAGGCCACGGCCGGCGGCGGCGGCAAGGGGATGCGCATCATCAACAACGAAAGCGAATTCAAGAAAGCCTGGGATGATGCCCGCCGCGAGGCCGGCGCCGCCTTCGGCAACGACGGTCTCTACCTCGAGAAATTCGTCGAAGAGCCCCGTCATATCGAGATCCAGCTGGTCGGCGACCAGTATGGCAAGGCGTGCCACCTGTCGGAACGCGACTGCTCCATCCAGCGCCGTCACCAGAAGCTCGTGGAGGAGACCCCCTCGCCCATCGTGAGCCAGGAACTCCGCGAGAAGATGGGTGAAGCGGCCATCAAGGGAGCGAAGGCCATCAACTACGAAGGTGTAGGGACCATCGAGTTCCTCGTCGACAAGCACGGCGACTTCTACTTCATGGAGATGAACACCCGTATCCAGGTGGAGCACCCCATCACGGAAGAAGTGACCGACTACGACCTCATCAAGGAGCAAATCAAAGTGGCGGCCGGCGTTCCCATCTCGGGCCGCAACTATTTCCCGAACCTGTTTGCCATGGAGTGCCGGATCAACGCGGAGGATCCCAAGAACGGTTTCCGTCCTTCCCCCGGCAAGATTCTCAACCTGCACCTCCCCGGCGGCCACGGCGTACGCGTCGACAGCCACGTGTATGCGGGTTACACCATTCCGCCGAACTACGACTCCATGATCGCCAAGCTGATCACGACGGGTCAGTCGCGCGAGGAAGTGATTACGCGGATGAAGCGGGCGCTGAGTGAGTTTGTGATTGAGGGGATCAAGACCACGATCCCGTTCCACCTCGCGCTGATGGACAACGCGACGTTCCGGTCGGGCAAGTTTACGACGAAGTTCCTCGAAACCAGTTTCGATTTCTCAACGCTGAAATAGGCGTCAGGCTTTTTACGGATTCGTGATGACCGTTCAGGTTTGTCATTCACGAAAGTTCAGGGTCGTATTGCAATGTTGATTTTTTCACTTCCATGAAAACAAAACTGGGATGCCTGCTTGCGGTGTTGATGTGCATGGGAGCTTGCAAGGACGAAGTTAAAACCCCCTCATTCAAGGCAACCATAGGCGGTGTGGCCTGGGAATCGGTTTCCTACGAGGGAACAACCGATGGCACCGCATTCTACCTCATGGGAACTTCTGGCGATGGCACCCGTCTTGAAATCTACCTTGCTCATGGGTTCAAGGGGTCTTCGATTATTTCAGGGGGGCTCGCAGGACAATTACCTGAAAACTGGATCCGGATGAGCAATGACAATAAGGTAGGTCTCTTTTTGTCTGCCTTTGCACCGGTCATCCAGTCGGGTGAATTGACCTTTACTTCAATGGATACGGTGAGCATGATCTTTAGCGGAACTTTTTCAGCTTCCATCGTCAATATGTATGGCAGCGTGTCTTCCGCTTCCGTCAGTGGAGGATCCTTTACCGGAATCACGTTTGCAGAGGGTCCCATTGATTTTGAAAAACGCGATGTGCCCCTATCCATTGCATTTGCCAAGATCAACGGAGTACAGACTATCCTGGCCTACAACGGGTACCGTAGCGGGGCCGGCAGCGTTGAACCCATCTATTTCAACTTGAATCCTCCTGTACAATTTCTTTCCGTTTCCATGCCTCAGTTTGAAGAGCCGGGAACCTATACGATGGGAACCTATGAACCCTGGTTCGGAACATGGGGTATCCAGAACAACAGTCAGACATGTGACGGAGGAACCTTGACGATCACCCACGCCAATTGGGGGCAACACCATGTGATGGGGACGTTTTCCATGTCCAAGGCAGGTGCCTTTGTGGTTACCGATGGTGTATTCTCCCATCGATGGTAGTCCTGCGTGGCAATCCGCGCCGATAGACTTGACAGTCGCCCAAAGGGTCGTTTAATCAAAGAAGCCAAAGCTCTCGGAGTCGGCTGATGCCTAAGGTTCCCCTGAGGTTTCTGGGGTTGTTGAAGTGCCTGAGGTTCCCGAAGGTAGCGACAACCTAAACGTACTGGTTCAGCATCACCGGCATCACCAGCATCAGGATATCCTCATTCTTGTCCTTCTCAATAGGAAGGATGACGCCCGCCTTGTTGGGGGCCGTCATGTTGAGCTTGATCTGCTCGGTATCCAGGTTGGAGAGCATCTCGATCATGAAGCGGGCATTGAAGCCGATCTCGATGTCTTCGCCTTCGTGTTCGCAGGCGAGGCGCTCGTTGGCTTCGTTGGAGAAGTCGAGGTCTTCGGCCGACACCTGGAGTTCGCTGCCCGTGATCTTGAGCCGCACCTGGTGGGTGGTCTTGTTGGCGTAGATGGAGATCCGTTTCAGCGAACTGAGGAAATCGGCCCGGTTGATCGTCATTTTGATGGTGCTCGACGAAGGGATCACGTTTTCGTAGTCGGGGAAGCGCTCGTCGATGAGGCGGCAGATCATGCGGATGGTGCCGAACTTGAAGAACGCGTTGGCCGCATTGAAGTCGATGGTGACATCTGTGTTTTCGGTCGGTAGTGTGGCCTTGAGCAGGTTCAGCGCCTTGCGAGGGATGATGATCGTGCTGCCGTTGTCGGATTTCACGTCGGTGCGGCGGTAGCGCACGAGGCGGTGGCCGTCGGTGGATACGAACGTCGTGTTT
>JAEUUE010000006.1 GCA_016787605.1 Cyclobacteriaceae bacterium | reverse complement strand
GTGCCCTTCAATTCGAGTTCATCGCGCAATACCCAAAGAAGGGGGGTATCGGCATCCGCATCGACCGGGTACGTGCGGTTATTGACCGTAAGCGAGTAGGTGGGCATAGGCTTTCGACGTTATCATGGGAATGATTACGTCGAAAGCACGCGCCAAGTTCTACTTTTTCCGAATCGCGTTGACCTGCTCCGGGGTAATGGCCCCTCCTTTGTTGCCAAAGGAGTTGCGGATATAGTTGACAAGGTCGCTGACTTCCTGGTCGGTAAGGTCGAAGCCGGTCATTTCCGTGTTGTACGTCTTTCCATTGACCACCATTTCTCCCCGTGCTCCAAAAATGATCTGGCGCACGGCCCTTTCCTTGTCGGCCATCAGGTAGTCAGCCTTGGCAAGCGGAGGGTAGATGCCCTCGATGCCTTCGCCCTGGTCCATGTGGCAGGAAAGACAGTAGGTCACATAAGATTCACGCCCCCGGGCTATGCTGGCTTTCAGGTCAAACGGTGGCTTCTTCTGGAAAGAAGTGAGGGTCCAGACAAGGAATAGCAGCATTGCGGTGGCCAGGGTTCGAAGTCTCATAGTCAGCATTATGGCGATAGGGTTGTGTGTTTTCCGATGCAAATATCATACCTCATCCAGAGAGAACGGAAGGACGCGGATTCTTTTTCCCGTCAGGTCAAAAATGGCGTTGGTGAGGGCAGCGGTAAATGGCGGCAGCCCAGGCTCGCCGACACCGCCGGCGCGTTCCTGGTTGTCCATAATATGCACCTCGATTTCCGGGGCATCGGCTATCCGTGTCATTTTGTAGCTATCGAAATTCTTTTCAACGGCTTTGCCATCGGCAAAAGTGGTCGCGTGTTTGGTGGCGGCTCCGAGCGCCATGATGACGCTTCCCTCAACCTGGGCGCGAATGATGTCGGGGTTGACATACCAGCCGCAATCCATCACGGCCCACACCTTCTCGATGCGGACCTTCCCGGCCTGGTTGCGGACAACCTTGCACACCTCACCTACGACAGAGCCGAAGCTTTCGGAGATCGCCACGCCGTAGCCTTCATTCTTCTGACGCGAAGACCACTTCGAGACTTCTTTCAATTTCTCAATCAGGGCAGCGTACCTTCCTTCCCCAAGATGTTGTGCGCGGAAGTCGAGGGGATCTTTTCCGGCGGCCACAGCCATTTCGTCGAGGAAACTTTCAAACGCGAATGCGTTGGTTGACGCGTAGACCGACCGCCACCACATCACGGGAATCGGGACGTCGAGCGGGGCGTCGCCAAACCGGTAATGAGGAATGGACTCAAAGTAAGGCTTCAGCATCCCATCAACGACTTCGCCGTTGTAGCGGGTTTTGTCGGCCCCCGGACCTTGTGCGGACATGTTCTGGCCCGCAGCATTCACTTCAAAGGCGGCAATCCGTCCTCCGCGACTCACGGCACCGCGGCATTGGTAAATCATTCCCGGCCGGAAGGGTCCCGCCGTCATGTCATCTTCGCGGGTCCAGAGCACCTGGACGGGGGCCTTGATCGCCTTGGAGATAAACACCGCTTCATGGGGATAGTCGGTGAACGCCTTGCGGCCGAGACCACCGCCAAGAAAGGTCATGTTCACGGTCACCTTTTCCGGGGCCATCTTCAATTGTTCGGCCACGGCGCCCTGGATCCAGTCCGGTCCCTGGATGGGTCCCCAGATCTCGCACGAGTCTTCCTTCACATGGGCGATGCAATTCAGCGGCTCCATGTTGCTGTGCGATTCATAGGGCGTCTCATAGAGGGCTTCCACTTTCTTCTCAGCGCGTTCAAAAGCGTTCTCAAAGTTTCCTTGCGTACGCACATTGAGAACCTTGCCGCCCTTGAGCATCTCCCTCATCCGCTCATAGAGTTGAGCGGTGTTGAGGTGCTCAAAGCCGCTGTCGTCCCACTCGACCTTCAGCGCTTTCCGTGCCTGGAGGGCGGCCCACGTGCTGTCGGCTACGACGGCGACCCCCTCCAGCAGATTGCCAAACACCTCGCGTTCGACGCGCAGCACGTGCTTGACGCCGGGCAACTTCATCACCTCCTCGCCATTGAAGCTTTTTACTTTACCCATGAACCGCGGGTTTCGTTCCACGACGGCGAACAACATGCCGGGCAATCGCTTGTCCGTGCCAAAGATGGCCTGGCCATTGATCTTCTGCGGGTTGTCCAGGCGGGGCAATGGCTTGCGAATGAGCTTGTAGGTGCGCGGGTCTTTCAGCGTCACCTGTTTGGGAACGGGAAGTTTCGAGGCTTCGGCTACCAGTTCGCCGTAACCCAGTTTGCGCCCGGACGGCCTATGGATGACAGCGCCGGATTCCGCATAGCATTGAGCGACTGGTACCTCCCATTTCTTTGCGGCAGCCTCGGTGAGCATCTCACGGGCGGAGGCGCTGAGACGAAGCAGACGTTCGTACGATCCCCGGATAGTGGAACTTCCTCCGGTGACCTGATCGCCATAACGCGCACCGTTGCCGGGAGCGAAGACAACGGACACCTGTTGGAGATCAACCTCCAGTTCTTCGGCAATCATCTGCGGCACCGACTGGAAGGAGCCTTGTCCCATTTCGGCCCGGTGGTTCGTCAAGGTCACCTTGCCCGTAGCATCGATGGAAATCCAGGCATTGAGTTCCGTTCCTCCGGCCTCGGAGGCGTGCTGAACTTGAAAATCTTCCGCCCGCGCCGGCAAGCTGAATCCCAGTGTGAGGGCCACGCCGGTAAGTCCACCTGCTTTGATAAAGGTTCTTCGGGAAATGCTTCGATCGATCGACTTCATGGCGGCAGGTTATTTGGTTGACGATTTGGCTAGTTGCGCGGCGGTGTGAATGGCTTTTCGAATGCGGGGATA